>CANQME010000005.1 GCA_947624815.1 uncultured Lachnospiraceae bacterium
TCCCGGTCGGTAAATGTATTCATGCCGAAATGAACGAACGCGTAAAACCCGATGTCAAACCAGTCCAACTGCCGCTTTGACGGAGCGACCGCCGCAGCTTCCTTCAGAAATGATATCATAGTTTCCACCCTTCTTCTGCTTTTGAACGGTTCTCTGCAGTTAGTACCTCTGTACTTTACTAACGCATCTGGCTAATGTGTCTTTTACATAATTTCAGACTACTTACAACAGTAACGAACAGCAGATTTTCATCCTGCATCGACCAGATCCCGCAGCAGCAATAAACCTCCGGCTTTCATCATGCACCGATCCGGTCAGGCGGCCGTGCTTAAATCCATCGTTCAGATCACGCCTCCGCGCTTTTATTCTGCGCTGCTCGGAGCACACCTCCGCGCTTTTATTCTGCGCTGCTCGGATCACGCCTCCGCGCTTTCATCCTGCGCTGCACAGATCACGCCTCCGCGCTCAAAATCCGGTACAGCATATCCGCCAGACCCACGTTATAACCGGCGTCGCCGTAGACTGACTTCGCGCCGTTCTCCAGCACCATGGCCAGCGGCAGGCGTCCCGGCACCAGGCCGATCTCCTCCGCCAGAACCTTATATTCCTCGCCGAAATCATGCAGAAGCGGCTTCAGATTCGGGATCGCCTCCATCGTACGCTTCAGCGTCGCGTCTTCAAGCTCTTCCGGCTTCTTCACCACCACATAAAGCGGCTGTGTCAGATCGGAGAACTCGGCGCTCTTCTCGAACAGCTCGTTCAGGATATGCTCGGTCGGCTCCCTGGTGACCTCCAGCCACACGAGAAGCACCCTTCCGCCGCCGGACAGATCCTTAAGGCGCACATCCTTTCCGTCCATCGTCTTAAGTCCAAGATCCCGGACCTCGTACTCGGTCCGCAGAGCCGTCGGCGAGATCTCCCGCAGGCTCAGTTCCAGTTCGCGGCGCTCTCCATCTTTCAGCTCAAAGGTCATGATTTTCACCAGCTGGCTGCCGTCCGCACGGCGGTTGGTGGTCAGAGCACGGTAAATGCCCGGCTCCAAATCCAGATGGACTTCATTCTTCTGAAGCTCCTCAAAATGATCCCACATGCCCACGCGGACATAATGATCTTTCTCAAACCTGTCTAAGGAATAATGGGCCCAGTCGGTCAGCTGCAGGGATTCACTTCCGGTTATCGTAAGTCCCGCCTTCTTCGGGGTGCCCGGCTGCGTCGGCACAAATACGCCGTCCCGGTAATATTCCAGACTGCGGTCAATCATGCGGATCCTGGCCGGTATCCCCAGGGCCCGGTACAGATTCACGCAGAAGACCTTCTTCGACATGACGCTTGCGATCCCGCCGCGCAGGCAGGCCACAGGCGACGTGATCAGGTCCTCATACTCCTGCTCGGGGATCGAACGGATCCACTGATCCGCCAGCGCCGGCAGGATGGACGGATCCTTCTCGATCGCTTCCTTCTGCTCCGCGCTTGCATGCTCCGCCAGGAACCGCCTGCACGGCCGGACCATCTCGTTGGCCACCCGCGGATTCACCAGGAAATGATAGAACACCCCGCCCGGCATACTCCCCGCATAGGGCGCCGCCATTTCACAGCACTCTTTCAAAATGTCAGCCCTGATATCCCACAGATCCTTTTCCCGGAGTGCCCGCAGCACTTCCAGCTTCCAGCTGCCCGGTTTTCTATCGTCCGGCTCTCCGTGGCGTCCCCTGAACCATCCGGCGTACTCCGAAGCATCCGCTTTCATGTCACGCCGCTCCTGGGCCGACAGACAGTCGGATTCCCAGGTAAGGAAATCAAGGATCTCGGACATATTTCCAAGGGATCTGTGCAGAAGCTCATCCAGTTCCGCACGCTCCGCCTCCGGGAACTGCTTAAGAACCGTTTTCGCCTTCTCCCGGTCATAGAACGCTTCTTTCTTCCGGGCGCGGTATTCGGCGGCTTCCTGATTGCGGGCCAGGCCAATGGTCTTCTGCTCATCCGTCAATGTATCGTCGTTAATATTGCCTACCTTCGGGGCATAGAATTCCAAATTCTCGAATCCATCCGTGCACCGGGGACCGTCGTGCAGGACGACTACGGCTTCCGCCTCCTGCCCGGCCGCAAGACCGATCATGGAGACTTTTGTCTCGCCATACAGCACGGCATGACAGGTCCGCCCGGTTTTCAAAGCTTCTGCCCCGTACATGATGTCGGTCCGCCCCGCTTCCGAAGCTTCCGTCCGCTGCGCGCGGCTGGACGACTCGTCTCCCGCGCGACCCGCACCGGCGTCTTCCGCCGACGCCGTCACATACAGATCCCCGTAGCCGGTCAGCATCCGGACCGTTCCGCAGTCGGGCGAACCGGCCCCCGCGGTCTCAAGGAACGCGATCGGCCGCAGCTCGCCGGCGTTCACCACCTGGCATTCCACCCTCGCATGCGGTACCGGCCGTCCGCTTTCGTCCTCCACACGGATCGTCAGATAAGTCGTATAAGCATACCGTTCCAGATGATTTAAGATCCGGCTCATGCCCTTTCTTCCAAGCACCGGATCCAGCGGTTCATCCGGTCCGAACCATCTGGAATGCAGAAGCATGGCGCGGGAAGCCGGTCCGATAAACCAGCCGTAGTTCAGCCGCTCCTCCGGCTCGCATGCGCCGAAGAAGATCCATTTCCCATCGCACCATGCCTCCACCCACGCGTGATTGTCGTCGCAGTGGGTCCAAAGCGGCGCATAGACCTGCCTGGCCGGTACGCCGATGCTGCGGAGAACGGAGACCGCGAAGGTCGACTCCTCGCCGCAGCGGCCTGTGGCCGTTGAATACATGGTCCTGGCGTTCTGAGTGCGGCCGTCGGTGGAACGGTAGGTTCCCTCCTGGGCGCACCAGTAATTGACCTCGACGACCGTCTTTTCCATACTTTCCGGAACCGCACGGTCAATTACCTTCTCATAGAAAAATGGACGCAGATCCACGATATCCTCGTTATTCACCCGGTGATGCAGCACATAATTGGCAAAGAGCCGTTCCGGGACCTTGCCCGCAAATGGCCCCTCTTTCCACAGGAAGACGCCGTGCCTGGCGTATGCCAGGAAAAGCGCGGGCGGATAATCCAGAAGATCGCTTACGGGCATGGCGCTGTAGAGGAACCGAAGCACCTCCGCCTCGTCTGGCGTACATCCGTCCAGAACGTCCAGGATTTCCTGCTTCCTGCCGCGCAGCATCGGAAGGCGAAGCGCCCCCAGGCCGCCGTCCGCGACGTCAGAACGTCCGCCCGGCGCCGGTGCGCCTCCTTCTGTCTCAAGCCTTGCAATCTCGTCGTCAATCAGCGCCATCTGCCGGTCGAAGCCCTGTTTGATCTCCAGCATATATTCATTCGAAAACATCACAAAACCTCCGAAACTGTTTCATCTCTCCATCTGTGCAATCCGTTTTTCGCACAGTCGCAGCAGGTAACCAGATCGCCCTGTTCCCTGCCGCAGCACGCAAAGGGCCGCCACAGTACGCATCGGCGCAGAAATCATTTTCTCACCGCAGCTCGCGGTACAGCGTATCCAGAAGTACGCCGGTGCCGTCGCACTTGTGCTCCCAGTAGAAGATCCCGCCGTACCCCTTCTCTTTCACATACGCCGCTTTCGCCGCTAAAGACCTGGGGTTATCGTAGGACAGGAACGTAGAGCCGTTGAACAGATACGGTGCCTGGGCCTCGTCGTCCCAGTATTCCACGTACCCATTCTTGTTCACGTAATCCTTCACAAGCGGCTCGTAATCCGGGCCGTAGCCGCCGCCCTTCGGGCAGAGCACCAGAAGACCGTGGTTTTCATTGTCCTCCAGATCCGTCCATTTACGGGAATAGAAGGCGGCGCCCATCAGCAGACGGTCCGCCGGCACGCCCCGCGACTCAAAGAGAGCCAGCGCCTGGGCGCAGCTGTTGGAGAAGACGTCGCCCCGGTTGGAATACAGCGCCGTGTGATGGCCGGCCAGCGCGTGGAAACCGCATTTCAGGTCGTAGGTCATCACGTTGATATAATCCAGATATTCCATCAGCTCCGGCAGCTCCACGCAGTTCACATAGTAGAGGTCCGCGCCCGCCGCGATGGTCAGGTAGTACCTCCGTCCACCCCCGATATCATTCAGGCACCTGCGGATCTCCGCGCACAGCAGCGTGAAATTATGCCGGTCGTCCGGCGAGACCACGCTTCCGTTAGAGGGAACGCAGGGATACTCCCAGTCCAGATCCACGCCGTCCAGGTCATAGCGGACCGTCACGTCCGCCAGCGCCTTCGCCGCGGTCCTGCGGAGCTCCTCGTCCGCACAGCACCTGGTAAATGCATCCCGGTCCGCCTGGACCATCGAAAGGATGATCCGCAGGTCCGGATTCCATTTACGGATCTGGGGGATCATTTCCAGCTTGTCGATCCGCCCCTGTACCGTGACGCTTCCGTCCCGGTGCAGCTGGCCAAACGCCAGATTGATTCCTGTCAGTTTCTTCGCGTCGCTTTCGGTGAACGCGCCGCTTCCTACATAGCCGATGATCTCATTTTTCATAATCGGATTCTCCTGTCTGCCGCCGTGATCCGGCGGCTGCATATTATCCACTGTTTCGCATAATACTGTTTTACTTCGACGACTTTCTCAGCAAATCCGCGTACCAGTAGAACACTTCCGCTACTCTCTCCAGATCGCTCTGCTTGCTGTTTTCCAGCCACTGCTTCTTATAGTGGTACAGGCAGTTCTCCAGCCGTTCGGCCAGCGCGAAGCCGTCCTGACCTTCTCCGGCCTTCCCGTCCTTCATCCGAGACAGGTAGACGCCCACCTCGTTAAAGAGGCGGATCGCTTCGGAGGCCGAAAGCACGATCGCCACGATCCCACGACGGCTGCTGTCCATGCTGCGGCTGATCACGCGCACCTTCTCCTCCAGCCTGGTCAGCTTCTCATTGCTGGCCGGCACCTTGCCCATATCCTCCTGCCAGAACAGCTCCGCCAGCTTCTCGCGCGCAAAGCCCTTCTGGGTGTGCTCCTTCAGCTTCACCGCGTTATGCCAGGAGAAGCGCATCTCGTCCGACATCTCCGCCAGACAGCCCAGAAGCTCCCCGCTTCCGTCGGCAAATTCCAGCTCCGAGATCTGCCGGTTGATCTCCCCGAATTCCGGCGCATCGCCGCTCCAGGCAAACGCCGCGCCGTAGATCATTCCGGGGATGGAGAACACCGGATGGTTGATATGGCCGAAATCGCCCCAGTCTGTATTCAGCATTCCGACCGCGCCGTGCTTTTTGGCGTAGCCGGTCATGATCTTCACATTGTAATAGCTGTTAGACAGCAGATTGATCCAGGTGTTCCAGCCGCAGGCGCCGGGGCATACGTACTGGACGACCCCCGCCTCCGCCAGGATCTGGGTCTCGTACTCCCTCTGGGTCGGGCTGTAACCCCAGTTCAGGCAGATCACGTCCTTCGGGATCCGGTCCGCCAGCTCCGGATGACGGCAGATGATGTCGCCCCAGAACATGGGCTCTCTGCCCGCCTTCTTCAGGAAATCGAACAGCTCGCTGATGTAATCCACGTACAGGGTGCCGACGCCCTTCTCGTCCGCCAGGGCCTTGCTCCTGCCCTTGCCGAGGGCAAAGGTCTCGTCCGCGCAGATATTGAATTTTTTCGTACGGAACAGCACCATGTACTCGGCGATCATCTCCTTGATCAGCTTCATGGAATCCGGGTTGGAGACATTCACTGTATGAAGCGCCATCCGGTCCTCGAAGGAGAACGGCCTGCCGGCGCTGTCCGGCATCTCGCAGAGCTGCTCGTAGGACCGGGAGCTTAACAGCTTATGCAGATGGCCGAAGGTGGCCAGGGAGGGAACCAGCTCGATCCCTCTCTCATAGCAGTAGTCGTCCAGCTCCATGATCTCTTCCGCCGTCAGCGGCGTGTCGTCCCGCCACAGCTCCGGCATGCCGCGGAACAGATAGGTGTGCTCCACGTTCAGCTGAAGCTGGTTCAGCTTGTAAAACGCCATGGTGTCGGCCATTTTCTTCAGGTTCGGAAGGGTCTGGATGCGGCCTCTGGTGGCATCATGATAGAAGCCCCTGGCCTTCAGCATCGGCTCGTCCTCAATGGATACGCACGGCAGAAGGCCGGCGTACTGGCGCACGATCTGGCGCAGGGTCGATACCGCGTAGCCGACGGCCGTATTGCTTCCGCCGCAGAGCAGGGCTCCGTCCCCGGTGATCTCGATCCGGTAAGCCTGGTCGGCCAACGTATCATCCGTTTTCAGGCAGATGTCTCCCTTTTGGGCCGCTCCCCGCACGACGGCCGGTTCAAGGCCGGCCCATTTAAGGATCTCCTCCTGAAGCATCCGGGCGTACACAAGCGTGCCGGCCGGACACGACGGATCGATCACGATCACGGTTCCGAGATTCAGCTTCAGGTTTCCTTCCTTTTCCGTTACATGTTTCGGTGTCGGCAGCAAAATCATACTCATATTCTCCTTTTCTCATGTGCCGGCCGGGCGCGGCCCGCTCCTTCGGCAGGGCGGCCCCATGCGGCGTGCTTAAGCTTCCAGTTTCAGACTTGTCGTAAAGATGTAATTCGGATCGCCCCGCTCCGCCAGTGTCGTCCGGATCGTATCCTCCGAACGCTCCACCGTATGCTCCGTCCGCTTCCCGTCGGGATAGCGCACCGTCACCGGCCGGTCCAGATCCAGCATCCCGTCGCGCAGCAGCACCGTCACCTGTCCGCAGGTATCGTCCCGCTCCACCACGACGCTGTTGTCGTTCTTATCCAGATGCAGGATCACGGTCCCGCTGTCCACCTCCGCCGGAACCTTCAGCCAGTAGAAGCTGTCCACGCTCCGCTCCGTCAGGCGGTCCCGGGTGTCCAGATCCCAGATCACCCGGTCGGGAACAGGCTGTCTCGTGAATTCATCCAGGAAATGCACCGCGTTGGAATCCACGGTCCGCCTGGTCACCAGCCCCGTATGCAGCCAGCTTAAATTGTCGATCATCACCTGCTGCAGCTCCTGGGAATTGTCCCGGAAGTTATGGGGCTTATCCACATGGACATAGACGTTGTGGGTGTAGCCGTCCGGGTTCTCGCTTTCCAGTCGGTCCAGGACCATCTGGTAGCGCACCGTCTCGTGGTTCCGGTCGTAGGCGGCGTCGTTCATGCCCACCTGCAGCTGGATCGGTGTATGGTAGAGGTTGACCATGCTGCCCTCGTTGGGATGTCCCGCGGACATATGGAGAGCCGCGAAACGGTCCGCCATGCGCGGTCCCACCAGGTAGACGCCGTCGCCCCCTGCCGAAAAGCCCAGCAGATAGATCCGGTTGGGATCCGCCCCGCAGAATACGATCAGGTTCTCGATCAGCCGGTCGTATAAGGGATAGGATTCCGGATTGGCGTGGGTATCCCACGTATCCCGGACGCCCCTCGGGTTCACATAGATCCCGTTTTTGACGCTGTCCTTATAATAGATCGCCATATGGGCCCACTGCTGGTTATTGATATCCGGGAACGGCGCTCCGCCGCCTCCGTGAAGGGCGATATAGACCGGATAGCCGTTCTCTCCCGGTTCACCGATCACCTCCAGACCATACTTCATCTGCACGTCCCCGAAGGCGATGCAGCGTTTTTCCACCTCGCTGATCCGGACGGGATCGCTTCGAAGCGCCCTGCAGTGCTCCTCCCAGAGCTCTCTGGCACAGTCCTGTGCCTGTGTGCTGTTCATCATCGCTGCCTATTCTCCTTTCAGCGACGGATCCGCGCTGTCCAAAAGGCGCAGTCCGAATTCAAACTGAAATTCATTTTCCTCAAAGAGGTATTCCTTCTCCGGCCCGGGCCCGCAGCTGGCGGAACCGATGCCGTCCTGTCTGTAATCGATGCAGAACACGGTCATGCCGCTGTCCTGCAGTTCATAATTGTGAGCCTTCGCCGTCAGCTCCTCCTGCGTGTAGCGGGAAAGGTTGAAGGAAAATGGCCTTCTTGACGCCGCCGCTATCGTAAGCCCGTCTCCGCCCGTTTCCACAAAGCTGACGTCGCAGTGGCTTCCGTTCTCCTGCGGCTTTATGTAATCCTCAAACAGAGAATCCACCGTCTCTTCAAACAGTCCGTGACTGGCCGCCCGGCGCTTGTCGGCGTAGCTCTCGGTGGGACCGAGACCGTAGTAGGTCACCCTCTGAAGCGCGGCCGGCAGCATCAGCCGAACGCCGAAGCGCGGAAGCCGCGGAAAAACCGGGTTCTTATGGACCGTCAGACTCACGTCCAGACCTCCGTCCGGCCACACGCGGTATCTTGCTTCCACCCTAAGGATCCGCTGCATATACCTGCAAAGCAGGGAAATGCTTCCGCGTATCACGACCGATCCGTCCTGCTCCGCTTCCCAGGAGATCCCTTCTGCCCGGGTCACCGGTTTGTCGTAATCCAGCTCCGCCCAGAGGCCCCGGTCGTTCCGGTCGTTGTCCGTGGGAGCCCGCCAGATATTCAGTTCCATCGGCCGCATAAGGATCCGGCGATTCTGCCAGACCATGTCGTGAAACAGGCCGGTGAACCGGTCGAGGCGATAGCGGAAACACGGCGTCTCGACGGTCATGTACCGGTCGTCCTCGCTGACGCGGAAGGCTCCGCTAGCCGCGTGGGGTTCCGCCAGCAGATCCTTTACTCTGGCGCATTCCCCGTCGGACGGCAGCTCGATCTCGTCAAAGCCCAGTTCCGCTCCCGCCTTCAGGAAGCTTTCATCCTCCTTAAGAAGCCAGATCACCTTCAGATAGCAGCGGCCGGTCTGCGGCAGTTCGCCGCAGGGGATCAAGATCTCACCCTCCCCGTGAGGCGGGATGGACGGCAGGATTCCGGCTTCCGGTCCGGGAAAGCCGCCGCTCCGCGCCCCGCCCGAGGCGGTCACCTCTCCGTCGCGGCTGATCTCCCACCGCATGACGCAGTAATCGCGCAGATCCAGGAAATCCATATAATTATGAATCCGCAGTCTGCCGCTCGCCGGATCAAACGCCGTCACCCGTGCCGGGCGGTAGACATTCTTATGCTCCAGAAGACCCGTATGCGGCCGCCGGTCCGGATAGACCAGACCGTCCATGCAGAAATTGCCGTCGTGGGGGAATTCCCCGTGGTCTCCGCCGTAAGCGTACATCTTCCTTCCGGCCGCGTCTGTGCCTTTGTAAACCGCATGGTCGCACCATTCCCACACCATGCCGCCGCAGGCGCCGTCGTAGCGCTGCACCGCCCGGAAATAATCCTCCAGGTTGCCCGGGCCGTTGCCCATGGCGTGGCTGTATTCGCACAGGATCAGCGGCCGCACTTCCGCCGCCGCGTATTTGTGTCTCCATCCTTCGGAATCTGTCCGCGCAGAATCCGCACTCTCACAATCCGGTCCCGCCGATACCTTGCCGGAAGAACCCGGCAGCGCAGGATCCGGACATGCCGAATCCCTACCGCCAGTCCCTGCCTGCACAGGATCCGGCCGCACAGAATCCTGGATGTCTGACTCTGCCTTCAAAGGATCCGGCCGCACAGAATCCCGGATGTCTGACTCTGCCTTCAAAGAATCCGGCCGCTCCGCAGCCCCGCCGTCCGCGTCCGCGGCGGCGAAATAGCTATAGATCTCGCCCAGTCCCGGATACATCCGGCTGTATACGTCTATATCGGAATAATCGTATTTGCTCTCGTCCGTCACATGCCAGGCGCCCTCGTAATGGGTGATCCTGGTGCTGTCGTATTCCTTGGTCCACCGAAGCGCCGCCTCGATGCCGCAGCCATAGGCGCTCTCGTTGCCCATGGACCAGCCGAAGACGCAGGGACGGTTCTTGTCTCGCGTCACACACCGTTTCACCCGGTCCAGGATCGCCGGGGCGAACTCGGGATTGTCCGAGATCCAGGCGCATTCCTCGCCCCATTTCTGCCCGTAGGCCATCTCCGCGCCGTGGCTCTCCAGATCCGCCTCATCCAGCACATAGAAGCCGTACCGGTCGCACAGATGGTAAAACACGGGCGCGTTCGGGTAATGGCTGGTGCGGACGGCGTTCACATTGTGCTGCTTCATCAGCATCAGATCCCGCTTCATCTGGCCGATGCTGACGGTAAAGCCGGTCACCGGATCGCTGTCGTGGCGGTTGACGCCGTGAAGCTTGATATTCTGGCCGTTAAAGCGGAGCACCGCGTCGCGGATCTCCACCTTTCTTACGCCCAGATAGTCGACGATCACCTCGTCCTCCGTCCGGATCTCGATCCGGTACAGGTACGGCCGCTCCGCATTCCAGAGCTTCGCCCGGGGGATCACAAGCCTGGCATGATCCGTCTCCGCCGCGCTCAGTTCGCATACCGACCGCCCCTCTGCGTCAAAGACGGACACCTGCACGGGGAGCCCGCCAGGCCGAAGCTCCTGCGCCTTTGCAGGGCCATCCGCCGCCCGGCCTTCCCCTTCGGCGATCCGGCCTGCGCCCACAACGCCGCCGGCTTCCCGGCTTTCGCTCCCGGAAGCCCAGTCCCCGTCACTCCGGCCTGCGCCCACAACGCCGCCGGCTTCCCGGCTTTCGCTCCTGACTGTCTGATCTGCGATGACAACGCCGCTGTCGAGCAAGGTCATGGAAACATCCACGGACGCGCTGCCGTCCGCCTGCGGCTCCGCCTTGATAAAGTAGTCGAAGACGCACCGCTGCGGACGCCTTAACAGGTAGACGTCGCGGAAGATCCCGCTCATGCGGAATTTGTCCTGGTCCTCCAGATAGCTTCCGTCGCACCATTTCAGCACCAGCACCGCCAGCAGGTTCTCGCCCTCGCGCACCGCGTCCGTCACATCGAATTCACTGGTGGAATGGGATACCTGACTGTAGCCGACGAACGTTCCGTTCAGCCACACGTAGAAACAGGAATCCACGCCCTCGAAATTCAGATAAGTCCGCGGCGCCCTCTCATCCGCAGTCCAGAGAAACCTGCGGCGGTAAGCGCCGCAGGGATTCTCGTATGGCACATGTGGCGGATCAAGGGGAAACGGATACCGGACATTGGTATACTGGTGACGGTCATATCCGTTCATCTGCCATACCGAAGGCACAGGAATGGTATCCCATCCCTGCCCCCGGCCGGCATCCTCATCGTAAAATTGCTCCTTTAACCTCCAGAGCCCGCTTTCATAGCGGAAATCCCACTCGCCGTTCAGCGATACGAACCGGTCTGACTCTTCCCTGTGCTCAACCGGATCCCACTGGGAACCGGTCGAACCTCTGTCCGCGCCGGATGGGATATAATAGGCTCGCTCCGGCATGGTATTGACATGAAGGACCTTCAGGTCTTCATAATAATCTGGCACAATCACGGCAAGTTCCACTCTCTCCGATGATAAATTTGATAGATGCGGTGGTACCGTTTACATCATTCGTACGGTAACGATCTCATACGGCTTAAGCGTCACTTCGATTCCTTCGTCTGTGACCGCCAGCTCATTTTCGTTCTCCTCCAGGAGGTTGCAGCTGAAGGCCCTCTGAACCGTCTCTCCGAACGTCAGCTTCGCATGGGTCAGGCTGTTCTCCGACTCGTACAGCCGGACGATCACGCCTTCTCCGTCCTCCGCCTTCTTCACAGTCTCGATGACCACGTTGGGGGCGTCCACGGACACAAAGGAATACTCCGGTCCTTCCGCGGCGCCGTCCACGGCCAGCAGCGGCTGGTTCAGCTTATAGCTCTCCGCGACGGTTCCGGCAGCCTGCCAGCCCTCCGCATGGGGATACAATGCGTAGGTGAAGACATGCTGCTCCTGATCCGCCACCGGGTTCGGTTCGATCCCGGACTTGATCAGGCTCAGCCCGATCACGCTGTCCTTCACGGAATGGCCGTACTTGCAGTCATTCAGCAGGCTGACGCCGTAATGTCCCTCCGACAGATCCATCCACTTCTGGCCGCAGCTCTCGAACCGTGCCACGTCCCAGCTGGTATTGGAATGGGTCTTCCTGGTCAGGTTGCCGAACTGGACGTCGAAGGTCGCCTGATCCGTATGGACGGCAATGGGGAAATGCACCTTCAGAAGCGTCTGATGCTCCTTCCAGTCCACATTGGTCTTAAAATCGATCCTTCTGCTGTCCGCGTAGAAGACGATCTTCTGCACGAACGCAGACTTACTGGCCTTCCTCCTGATCTCAAGCACGGCGCAGACGTCGCCCATCTCCGTCCACTGCATGGATTCCACCTCATTGACCGGCCAGCTCTTCTCCGTGTAGAAGATGTCGATGTCCCAGTTATCGTAGTAAATGGGCTTATCCTCGTACATCACCAGGGCGTTGGCCTTCCTGCCCTCCTGCAGCACCTCGCGGCCGCAGTCCTTATCATACAGGCGGTCGATCTCGCCGTTCTCATCGAAGTGGACCGTATAGAACGGCGTCGAAAGCGTATGCTCATCCTCCAGGCAGAACGGGGGCTTCTTCTCCGTCTGCGGCTTGCCGGAGCCGGCGTGTACCTGATACATGATGCTGTAGCCCTTGGCGGGGATATTCTTCACATACGCCACGGTGCCTTCCGCCGTCTTCTGGCAGGGATAGACCTGTCCCGCCATATCCACCAGCCACTGTGCGTCGCAGCTTCCCAGGTTCACCACGTCGTCGCGGCGCTTTCCGGTCGTATTAACGATCATCATGCAGTGACCGTTCCCGGCCAGGGCATGGAGGCGTTCGTCGGTCAGGGCGCCGATCTTCTCGTGCAGCTCCTCATACTCGCGCTTCGTCACCTCGTAGACCTCGTGGATCGAGGAACCGGGCAGGATGTCGTGGAACTGATTCAGAAGCACCGTCTCCCACATCTTGTAGATCTGTTCGGCCGGATAAGGCGTCTTGTCTCTGGCCAGCACGCTCAGAAGCTCCAGATCCATCAGACCCAGCTCGGTCTTGCGGTTGCCGCGCTTGTTGCGGGCCATGGAGGTCAGCGTACCGCGGTGGTACTCGAAGTACAGCTCGCCCTCCCAGACGGGAAGCCGCTTATTGTCCCAGACGCGCTCCTTCAGCTCGTCGAAGAATACGCCGGCAAACTCCTGGCGCACCTTCGGGATCCCCTTGATCCCCTTCTCCATACGCACAGAGGTCTCCAGCATCTCCCTGGTGGGGCCGCCGCCGCCGTCGCCGAAACCGTAGGAGATCAGGATGTCATTGTTGATGTCTTTATTCTGATAGCGCATCCAGCCGCCCATGATGGAGTCGGGATGCAGCGATCCGTTATAGGTCGTGAAGAAGTCCGTCGCCGGCTGCTTGATGCCCAGGGTCGTGATCAGATGGGTCAGAACCTCCGAGCCGTCGATGCCCCTCCAACGCATGGTATCGTAGGGCACCTTGTTGAACTGGTTCCAGGACAGCTTTGTCGTCATGAAATAGTCGATGCCGCACTTCTTCATGATCTGGGGAAGCGCCCCGCTGTATCCGAACACGTCCGGCAGCCACAGGATCTTATTGTCCACGCCGAATTCGTCCTTAAAGAACTTCTTGCCGTGCATAAACTGGCGCACCAGTGACTCGCCGGAGGTCAGGTTCGTATCCGCCTCCAGCCACATGCCGCCTTCCGGCTCCCATCTGTGCTCCGCCACCCGCTGTTTGATCTTTTCAAACAGCTCCGGATAGCGCTCCTTCAGAAACGCGTAGAGCTGGGGCTGGCTGGACATGAAGTGATAGGACGGGAACTCGTCCATCAGCTTCAGCACCGTCGCGAAGCTGCGACCGGTCTTCTCCCGCGTCTGCTCCACGGTCCACCACCAGGCCACGTCGATATGGGTATGGCCGATGCAGGTGGCGATCACGTCGCTGTAGCCCGCCATGTCCGTATAGAGAGCCTTGTCTATGTAGTCGCTGGCCGCCTGCAGCGTGCTGTAGAACGCTTCGGAATAAGGCGTCCGCAGGTCGATGAGATTGACCGTCTCATTGAGCACGTTCTCGATCTCCATGCGGGTCTTGTCTTCCTTCTCCATCCGCGTAAAGGCCCACAGCGGTACCTGCAGGTCATAGTACACCTTGTTGATCAGGGCGTCCATCTCGAAGAAATCCACCCGCAGCTGGAATTCGTCGTGCAGCGTGCCGGTATAGGACTGCAGCTCGACCTTCAGCTCCTCGCCGCCCTTCGCGCACTCGGTGATATTCACCATACGGTGGTTCATGTCGATGCCCTGAATGATCTCTCCGTTGATAAACAGCAGAAACTGCGGGTTCTTGCCGTCGTCCCACTCCTTGATCTGGGTGGACACGTGCATCCAGAGTCTCCTGCCGTCAAATTCTTCAGGAACCGTAAATGTCGTCTTAAACCAGTAATGCTCGTCCGGACCGTACCAGTGCATGGTCCTGCTATCGAAATGCTCCCACGGCGTTTCGCAGTTCTCCGCGTCCTCCGGATGGAAGAAATTCCCTTTCTTATACTCCCACTCTATAACCGGGATTCTGTCCTTCACGCGCAGTTTCTTGAGTTCGTTGCAGATCACCTGGACCCGCTTGTCTAAAAAATGCATGCTGTCCTCCTACACACAAAAATAGAGTGATGAAGATCTCCGACATCGCCACCACTCTACCATATTTTAAACCATAAAGCAATCATAATTTTGACATTCGTGAAATATATTTTCGCGGCCGGTTTGTGCTTGCTAACCAGTCCGATTCGACGCCTTGCGGAAGCCGGCCACAGCCCGGCTTTTTCGTCCGGCGGCTGCGGACTTCTCGCCCGGCTGACGCCGGGTCTGTACGGACTGCGTCGCCTGGTCAGCCTCACTCTACTGCTCCGGACACGTGTTTGCGGGGCTATCCCATCCGCCTTGGTCCGCCACGGTATATGCCTCCCGGCCACGGAAGCGTCGGGGCTATCCCGTCCGGCCTCCTGCGCCCCACTCTACGGCTCCGGCCACGGAAGCGCCGGGGCCTCCACCGCCTTGTCGCGCATCATCAGGTCTCCCACCGCCTCCGACGCGGGCTTGCCCTCGAAGAGCACCCGGTTCACCTGCTCGATGATCGGCATCGACACCTGGTACTTCTCCGCCAGCTTAAGCGCCGCCTTGGCGGAATAGACGCCCTCCACCACCATGCGGACCTCGTCCATGGCCTGCTGCATCGTGTATCCCTTTCCGATCAGGATACCGGCCCGGCGGTTGCGGCTGTGCATGCTGGCGCAGGTAACGATCAGGTCACCGATCCCGGACAGACCGCAGAACGTCTCGAAACGGCCGCCCATAGCCATGCCCAGGCGTGCGATCTCATGGATCCCCCGGGTGATCAGGGCCGCCTTGGTATTGTCCCCGTAGCCCAGACCGTCGGCGATACCGGCCGCCAGGGCGATCACGTTCTTAAGCGCACCGCCCAGCTCCACGCCCAGGATGTCCGGACTCGTGTAGACGCGGAACGCCGGCCCCATGAACAGGTTCTGGACCGTCTGTGCCGCCGTCTTCGAGCGGGACGCCGCCACGCAGGTGGTGGGGAGCCCGCGGCTCACCTCCTCCGCATGGCTTGGTCCGGAAAGGACGGCCACGACCGCTTCGGGAAGCTCCTGCTCAATGATCTCCGAAAGCGTCATCAGGGAGCTCTCCTCGATGCCCTTGGCCACATTGACTACCAGCTGTCCCGGCTTCAGATACGGCTTCATGGAAGCCGCAGTCTTTCTGGTGTACACAGACGGAACAGCCAGCACCAGCAGATCCTTCTGCTCCATGGCCTCGCCCAGCTCCGCCGTAAATACCATCTCCTGCGGCAGGATCACGCCCGGCAGGTTCCGGTGCTCATGCGTAGCCTTAAGCTCTTCGATCTCCTGCGGAAGCGCCGACCAGACCGTGACCTGGTGGCCGCCCCCATGTAAAAGCACGGAAAGCGCAGCTCCCCAGCTTCCTGCTCCGATGATACCGATTCCTGCCATCCCGACCGTCTCCCTTCTGTCCTATTCCCTGCGTCACGTTTCTCTGTCTGTACCGATCTCCGCTATCTGTATCGCTTACCGCTGTCTGTATCGCTTACCTCTGCATACATCGCATCTCCGCCCGGATAGACCGCTTCCCCCGAATCGTTTCTCCGAACGACCGAAGTTCCATCCGCGTTTGGTCTTCTTTCAGCGGATCGGCCTTATGCAGCGGGCCAGCCTTCTTCCAGCGGGTCGGTCTTCATTTTGTGGGCCAACCTTCTTTCAGCGGATCAACTTTCTTCAGCGGGCCAGCCAGATCATTTCGTATGGTGAACGCTCAGCTTGTTTTCATTTCCATGAATCAGCCGTACGATGTTCGTCCGATGCCGCCAGAACGCCATCGCCGTCACCGCCGCGGAAAGCACATAAAATTCTGTCAGATACTGAGGCGCAAGACCATAGTCGCCACGGCCTCCGAAGAAGATCATGCCGATCAGGAAAAGACTCACCACGACCAGCGACCCCAGAGATACGTATCTGGTCGCCGCCACGATCACGATGAACGCCACCAGGCAGATCAGCATCACCCGCCAGTCCATGGCCGCCAGTAGACCCGCCGTGGAAGCAATCCCCTTGCCGCCCTTAAACTTCAGGTAGAACGGAAAGTTGTGCCCCAGGATCGTACCGAACGCCGTATAGAGCACCAGAAGGTTCGCCATCTCCGGCATCCGCGCCTGAAATACCGCCCGCACGATCAGGCAGGGGATCAGCGTCTTAAACGCGTCTCCCAGAAACACGATCAACCCTGCCTTCGCTCCCATGGTGCGCATGACATTGGTACTGCCGGAATTGCCGCTGCCCACGCTTCGGATATCCACATGGTGGGCCTTCGTGTAGAAATACCCGGTCTGGATCAGCCCGCAGGCGTATCCGATCACAAGACAGATGATTCGTTCCATCGCTTTCCCCTCTCTATCCCTGCATTCTTCCGTTTCTTACCGGCCAGATGTGCTTCAACTGCTGCCGGCACTGCCGGTTCGGCTTTCTTCCTAACCGGCCCGATATACTCCAACTGCTGCCGGCACTGCCGGTTCGGACGGCATCAGTCCGTATCCCCGACCGCCGATTATGCGTTCTCTTTCGCGTTCCGCTCCCGGATCATGAATTTCAGCGGCGTACCCTTGAAGCCGAAGGTCTCCCGGATCTGATTCTCCAGATACCGCAGATAGGAAAAATGCATCAGTTCCTTATCATTGACGAATACCACGAACGCCGGCGGCTTTACCGCCACCTGGGTCGCGTAGAATATCTTCAGCCGCTTGCCCTTATCCGACGGCGGCTGCTTCATGGCCACCGCCTGAGCGACGATCTCGTTGAGCACGCCGGTCGCCACCCGCATGTTCTGATTCTGCCGTACCATGTCGATCGTCTCGAACAGTTTGTTCAGCCGCTGTCCCGTCTCCGCCGAGATGAACACGATCTCCGCATAGGGCATGAAGGACAGCGTATCCCGCACCTTCCGCGTAAATTCATAGATCGTCTTGTCGTTCTTCTCGATGGCGTCCCACTTGTTCACGGCGACGATCACGCCCTTGCCCCGCTCGTGGGCGATGCCGGCGATCTTCGCGTCCTGCTCGGTCACGCCCTCCGTCGCGTCGATGACCACGACCACCACGTCCGCCCGCTCCACGGCGGCCACGGCCCGTATGATGGTGTAGCGCTCCAGCTCTTCCTTGATCTTATTCTTCCGCCGCAGGCCCGCCGTATCAATGAACACGTATTCCGTGCCGTCATGCAACACCGGCGTATCCACCGCGTCCCGGGTGGTTCCGGCGATATCCGATACGATCATCCGGTTCTCTCCCACCAGCTTATTGACCAGGGAGGACTTGCCTACGTTGGGCTTGCCGATGATGGCCACCCGCGGCCTGTCGTCATCCTCGTCCTCATACTGCTTCTGATCGAAATGCTTTACCACCTCGTCCAGCAGTTCTCCCAGTCCCAGCATCGAGGCCGCCGAGATCCCGATGGGATCTCCGATCCCCAGATTGTAGAACTCATAGATGTCGTTGCCGAATTTCTTAACGCTGTCCACCTTGTTGACGCACAGCACCACCGGCTTTTGGGCCTTCCTGAGCATGTCCGCAACCTTGGAGTCCGCGTCCACCAGTCCCTGGCGCACGTCCACCATGAAAATGATCACGTCCGCCGTGGCGATGGCGATCTCCGCCTGCTCCCGCATCTGGGCCAGGATGATGTCCTTGCTCTCCGGCTCAATGCCGCCGGTATCGACCAGCGTATAATATTTGTCCAACCATGTGCAGTCCGCGTAGATCCGGTCCCTGGTCACGCCGGGCGTGTCCTTTACGATCGAGATCTGCTGCCCCGCCAGGGCGTTAAACAGCGTGGATTTGCCCACGTTGGGGCGGCCTACAATGGCTACGATCGGTTTACTCATATCTGTCTCCTGATTTCTGTCCTTCTGCTTCCTGTGCCGTACGGGAAACGTGCGTCAGCGCCTTTCATACACCGGTATCATCTGCTTTCTATGCCGCAGCACAAAAACACGTTTCTGCGTTCTTATCGCTCATGATAACTCCGGCAGCTCATATGCCCCGTGCTCCGCAGGCCCGTCGTCCTCCGGCGGCGCAAGCACTGCCTCCACGAAATCCCGACCGCTTGATTTTACAATATTCACCGGGACTTGTAAAGCTTTTTCCACCTGCTGCCGGGTCACGTCGTCCAGAAATACGTCCTCGCCGCTGCGGAACATATTGACCGGCAGAAGCAGACGGCTACCCAGAGGCTTCCCCGTCAGCTGCCCAATCAGGTCCTGTCCGGTGATCAGTCCGGACACCGTGATCAGCTCCCCGAAGAACTCGTTGACGATGGGATAGAGATGCACCTTCCGGTTCGGGAACTTCTCCGCAATCTCCTTAAGGAACCCCTGAAGGTACTCCGCCGCCAGAATCCCCGTGGCAACCGACAGCTCCTCTTCCTCCTGATCGCCGGCAAGCTCTTCAAGGGCCTCATGGACCTCATCGGTCATGAGCCGTACCATGCCCACGCCATTCTCCAGCTGAAGGTAGCCGTCGTAGCGATCCGCCTCCGGAAGCGGCCGCCCGGCCAGGATATAGAACTCGTCGCTGGCATGGACGAAATGGGATCCGGACTTTGTGTACAGCTTCTTCTGCCAACGCTCGATCTGATCGATGGTCCGCGCCGCGTCCTCCGCCGCAAACGGCTCAAGCGGGTACAGCCCGTCCCGAAACTTCGTAAGTCCCACCGGCACCACCGACACGCTCTCCATATACGGAAGGTACCGGCTCAGATCGCCGATCGTCCGTTCCAGCTCATCCCCGTCGTTGATCCCCTTGCAGAGCACGATCTGAGCGTTCATCGGCGTCTGCGCCTGCCAGAGCCGGTCGATGTTCTTAAGGGCCTGTCCCGCGAACCGGTTGTTCAGCATCCTGCACCGAAGCTCCGGATTCGTGGTGTGGACCGAGATATTGATCGGCGACAGCTTGAAGCGGATGATCCGGTCAATATCCTTCTTCTTCATATTCGTAAGCGTGATATAGTTCCCCTGCAGGAACGAAAGCCGGGAGTCGTCGTCCTTGAAATACAGCGTATCCCGCATCCCCGGCGGCATCTGGTCGATGAAGCAGAAAATGCACTGATTCGTGCAGGAACGGTATTCGCTCATCAGTCCGTTCTCAAAGGTCAGCCCCAAATCCTGATAATCGTTCTCGATATCCAGCTCCCACTCCTCGCCGTCGGCCTTCTCCACCAGAACGACGACGGATTCGTTCTCCAGGTAGTATTCATAATCAAAAATATCCTCCGGGTCGTGTCCGTCGATGGAGATCAGACGGTCGCCCGGTTCCAATCCCAGTTCGTCCGCGATGGAGCCCGGATCCACGGATCGGATCAGATGGCCTCGTTCCTTCTTCATTCTATATCCTTTCTCTGCTGTCCGGCCCTGCCGCACCGCGTCCCGCGGCTTGTGTCCTGCGCTGATCGGACGGCCGGCAGTTCATTTCCATATCCTATGATACCAATTTTAACCATTCTTGTAAAGCATTCCCCGGAAAATGCCGCAATTGTATTTTTATCAAAATTTTCCGCTTCCTATTGACGCTGTCCGTCGGGTAATGTTATAAATAGTATGTGCAGAGTTTGTCCGACAGCCAACCATACGGAGGTATCCCCCATGCCAAACAAGTATGTATTCTATCATTCCCTGCCTGTGGCGCCACTGAAGCTTGCGGCGCTCGACAGCTGCAGGGATTTCGCGGGTCTGGTCAACGACCACATTGTATCCTTCCGCCGGCGGGATATGGAAGAACTGATGCGCCGGAAGGAGGATCTGAATTACCGCGGCTACGACGTAGACTCTTACCTGCTCGATCTGGCCTGCCCGAGGTTCGGCACCGGCGAGGCCAAGGCAGTCATCAACGAATCCGTACGCGGCGCTGACGTGTTCGTCATGGCCGACGTCACCAATTACAGTCTTACCTACTCCATGAACGGCTACATCAATCACATGTCCCCGGACGATCATTACCAGAATATGAAACGCGTCATCGGCGCGTGTACTTCCACTGCCCACCGGGTCAGCGTGATCATGCCGTTCCTCTATGAAGGACGCCAACATAAGCGCAGCAAGCGGGAATCCCTGGACTGCGCGATGGCGCTGGAGGAACTGGCGAAGATGGGCGTCGCCAACATCATTACCTTCGACGCCCACGACCCCAGGGTCCAGAACGCCATCCCTCTTAACGGCTTCGACAATTTCATGCCCACCTACCAGATCATGACGACGCTTTTCGAACATGACCCGGATCTGGTCATCGACAAGGATCATTTCATGGTGATCAGCCCGGACGAGGGCGCCATGGACCGGGCGGTCTACGTGGCCAATAACCTAAGCGTGGATATGGGCATGTTCTATAAGCGGCGCGATTATTCCCGCGTCGTAGGCGGACGCAACCCCATCGTGGCCCATGAATTCCTGGGCGCCTCTGTGGAAGGGAAGACCGTGCTGATCATCGATGACATGATCTCCTCCGGCGAAAGCATGCTGGATACCGCCAGGGCGCTGAAGGACCGGAAGGCGGCGAAGGTGATCGTCTGCTGCACCTTCGGTCTGTTTACCAACGGTCTGGAGAAGTTCGACGACTTCTATGAGAAGGGCTACATCGATTACGTGATCACGACGAACCTGAACTACCGTCCGAAGGAGCTTCTTGAGCGGGAATGGTATCTGGAAGCGGACATGAGCAAGTATCTGGCCGCCATCATCAACTGCCTGAACCACGACGTGACCATCGGAAGCGCCCTGTCGCAGACCGAGCGGATCCAGAAGCTGGTCCAGAAGCGGAAGGCGGACGGATACGAGTATTTTCAGATCATACAGTAATGCGGCACGGCCGCATCGTTCTTACCGAAAGAGGTGCCGCAAGATCATCACAGATCGATGATCGAGCGGCACCTTCGCTTATGAGTGGCAAAGAATCCGGGAAAGTTTGAAAAGTTGGATTTTTAGTGCGTTTTCTATATTGAAAAGTTGCTCATAACTGGGTAAAAAACATTTGAAAAGTTTTCACGCGGTGAGCCGTCATGCCGTCCAATTCGGCTCGCCGGCCGCCGTCATTTCAGGCAGAGGAACGCCGACAGATTGCCCCTCTCCTTCCCGTGATACCGGTGTGAGAACAGGTAGTCCGGATTGCACCTGGTGCAGATCCCCGTGATCTGAAGGTGCTCCCTCTTCACGCCGGCCTCCAGCAGGATGATCTCATTCGCCTTCCACAGATCCAGCTGATACTTCCCGTTCTCTTTCGCGTAATAGAGCTCCGGCCAGTATTTCTCATCGAATGCATGTCGGAACTCTTCGATCACCTCCGGCCCCACTTCATAGCAGTCCTGGCAGATGCTCGGACCGATGCAGCAGAGCGCGTCCGCCGGGTCCGTTGCGTATTCCCGCGCCATGGCCTGAAGCGTCGCCCGCCCCATGCGCGCGGCCGTTCCTCTCCAGCCGGAATGGCTGAGCCCGATCGCCTTATGGACCGGGTCCAGGAAATACAGTGGCACGCAGTCCGCGTAGGAGGTAACCAGCGTGATCCCGCGCACATCCGTGATCAGGCCGTCCACATCCCGGTAATCCCTCTCCTGCGCGACGCCTTTCCCGGCGTCCTTTTCCGTCACCTTCCGTACATTTGTCGTATGGGTCTGAAACGACCGGACGAACCGTCCGGGATCGACGCCCAGCGCCGCGGCCATCCGCCGGTAGTTCTCCGCCACATGCTCCGGTTCGTCATTGCAGGCGAAGGAGAAGTTGGCCGTCGCGTATCTCCCCGTGCTGACGCCGCCCAGCCTCGTAGAGAATGCGTGGGCCACAAGCCCCGTCTCCTCCAGAAGCGGGAAAGCCAGATACGGCATCTCCTGATCCTCCTGCCACCTTACCTGTGGGACATTCCGCCCCGCCTTATATCGAAATGGAATCCTTCTCTCCATCCGTTCCTCCTTCATATTGGGGAATATCCACCATTCTAGCATACTTTTTCCGATTTGGCCAGAGACGGCCGGATCTGGTATTTTTCTGCCTGTGTCTTCCACAGCTTCGCATAGCAGCCGCCGGCGGCAAGAAGCTCATCGTGCGTTCCTTTCTCCACAATCTTCCCATTTTCCATATAACAGATCAGATCCGCGTTCCTTGTCATAGAAAGCCGGTGAGAGATGATTACCGTCGTCGCGCCTTCCGTCAGTTCCCACACCCGGCGGTTCATCTCCAGTTCCATTCTTGGATCGAGCGACGCAGACGGCTCATCCAGGACAAAAAGCTTTCTCCCGCCATAGTACAGCCTCCCGCTGACCAAAAGCTGTTGCTGACCTCCCGACAGCTGAACTCCCTGACGTGAAAATTCCTTTGTGACCTCGGTTCTGAGCCCATCTGGGAGTATGGCGCCGCTTAAGTAAAACCCGCTCGCCTCTACGGCGCGCTCCACTTGCTCGTCATTGTATGTAATGTCCATAGCTATGTTATGGGCAACCGAAACCGCGTACAGGTTATAATTCTGAAACAGGATTCCGAACCGGTCTGCCCTCTCCTTCCTGACCATATCAGCAGGCATGCCTCCCAAAAGAACACTGCCGGACTGGGGGATGTAAAGTCCCAGAAGGAGCTTTACCAGCGTTGATTTGCCGGCTCCGTTAAAACCTACCACTGCAACTCTCCTGCCTTCCGGGACTGACAGCGACAGATGGTCGATCACATCATTTTCACAGCCTGGATATCGGAAAACCACGTCTTCAAGCTGAAGCGAATATCCGCCGGGATCATTTGCATCACCGCCCACGCCGGAGCTGCATCCGTTTTCTTCGTTTCCGTTATCCGCATATTCCATGAATTCCCGGAAAGATTCGACAAACAGCCCGCACTCGTAAAGCCGCGACAGATAGCGGTCGAAGATTAATTCAAGCGTGTCAGCGATGACACTGACTCCTTTAAAGGCCGATGCAAACTGTGCAAGGCCGATTGTTCTGGTTACGATTACTTCATACGCCAGGTAAAGCATCGCGCCAAAATGAAGGATCATCTGCTCAATTACAAATCCCTGAATAAAACCCAGAAGAGCAATGCCGATCCCCTCTTTCCTCACCGTTTCCCGAATATGGTCAACCGCATCGTCATATCTGGATTTGAAAATCCTGTCTGCTTCATACAGTCTCACATCCTGCGCTCCCTGCCTGCGCAGTAAAAGGCCGGAAAAATAGGCTCTCTTCCGCTCCCACGGCACCAGCCTCTTTTTTCTGGCATACTGTTTCGCCGAGATGATTCTGGAAAGCTGTACCGATATCCCTCCAAATACCAGCATGAAGCCCAAATATGCCATGCCGATCCCAATATAGACTGTCAGCGACATGGCGATCGACAGGATGCTTCCCACTGTCATCATGCTTAGTTTCATGACTTCCAGCATCTTAACATGAGCTCCCTCCAGATTCAGGACGATGTTATTGAAAAAATCAGGGGCATCGTAGACCTGCAGATCCATCCGCACCGCCCGGTCTAAAACCAGGGTCTTAACATTATCCGCCAGCCTTTCCTCCCGTGACGGACTGTATATTTCCTCATACCATCCGCAGAACGCTCCCGTTGCCGCCGAATAAGCGATCAGGAATGCTACGACCGCTAAGAGCCTGGCTGCCGGCTTCCCTGAAGCCAGGATATCGATAACAAGATAATAGACAAGGACATTGTGAACCGCCGGCATTGTGCCGGTGACGATATAGTATAAGAGCGACATGCAGACATAGCAGGGAGACTGACTGAAAATGAATCTGAGCGTGAACAAAATCCCTTTTTCCCTTTTCATCCCACCGCCCCTCCTTCCGCCGTTCCCGTCGTCATCCTGTCTGCTGAATGATCCTGGTAGCAGGATGCCTGAGCCGTGTACATTTCCGCATACAAACCGCCTTTTTGCATTAACTCCTCATGAGAGCCGGTCTCAACGATTCGTCCATGGTCAAGAAGCAGGATTCTGTCCGCATATTGGGCAGAAATAAGACGATGAGAGATAAATACCGTCGTTTTACCACCCGAAACCTCCAGAAGCCGCCGAAACAGCTCTGCCTCGGCGATCGGATCCATCGCGGACGACGGTTCATCCAGGATATAGAAGTCGCTCCGATGTGCATATAACCTGGCAAGCGCCAGACTTTGCTTTTGCCCTCCGGACAATTCCATTCCTTCCGCATCGAAAGCACGTCCAACCTGCGAATCCAGATCCTTTCCCTGTTTTCCAAGCCATCTGTCCACTCCGGCAAATGCGGCAGCCTCATAAACCGTCTGCAGATCCTGCTTTGCAGGCTCACGCATCAGGATGTTTTCACCGACGCTCATATCATACACCTGAAAATCCTGCGGCATATAGGAGAAACGGCTCCTGTACTCCTGCTGCTCCAACCGGCTGACATCCTTTCCATTGCAGATGACTTCCCCCTGGTATGGATGATACAGACCCATCATAAGCTTTGCAAGCGTACTTTTCCCCGCTCCATTTGCTCCCGCAATCATCACGGTTTCCCCGCGTCCGATCTGAAAGCTGACATCATGAAGTACGACAGAGTCCCCATACCGGAAGCTCACATTCCGAAACTCCAGCTTTTCCAATTCTGCACCGCAGGGCTGTGTTTTACCGCTTTCCGACTTCATCTCCGCCATGTTCCGAAATGCATCCACATACCCGCTCTTTTCACGCATATCTGCCAGGAGCGTCATCATGCGGCGCAACCTGGACGAATACTGAATTACAGCCGCAAACAGAACCGCCATCTCAGCCACATCCATATTGTGAAAAACAAGGATCCGCAAGGCAGCATAACCATAACAGAAAATCTCTACTCCGTCTACGGAACAGATTGTGTTCCAAAACGAAAGCGCTGCCAGGCGGCGCCCATACTCCCGGTTCACCCTCTGTTTGCCTTCCGCAGCCTCTCTGTGCATTTGGTCCATGACGTCCATGATTCTGCTGGTTCGAAGCTCCTGTGCATAGTTTCGGTCGAGGCTGACCTGGCGGACATAATCCTGGCGGCGTTCATATTCCAGTTTTTCTTTCTGTCTGTCGGCGCGAAGCTTCCCATATTGATTCCCCAGCCGGTAGGTTCCGATGGCAAACAGACCCGTCACCAGCATCCACGCCTCTACCGTACATAAGAATACCACGGTATTCACTAACATGACCACGAACGCGGCCATATTGAAGACTGCCGCGAGCACCGGACCGATCACATTTTCCACACAATACAGCGCCCTGCTGTATCCGGCATAATAAGATGGATCGTCAAAGCCGATCAGATCCATATGAGAAGACTTGTCAAAAAGCATACTGTCAAACCCACGCCGGATCTGCGCGTCACAACCGGTCTTCATACAGGAGTCGTAGGTTTTCAGTATGGCATAATATACCATGTATCCCGTCATCGTTCCAAGGATCCATGGCAATATATCCGCGAATCCGCCGCCATTCTCCATGATCTCAATGACCCGGTACAAAACCCAGAGGGCGCTGAAGGATTCCAGGAAGAATTCCGCTATGCGAAGTATCATGCTGGCCGCAACTCCGATTCCTGAAAAACGGAACGCATGCTTCAGAATATACCAGTAATTACTGTACACCGGCCGAGTCTCCATGGCAGCTCCTTTTCATAAAACAACCTTACCAATGATGTCTAAAATGATAAACGAATTTCCTGACGGAAGCAAGGAGGCAGTTTTCTGACCGCATGAGATTCAGCATTATGAGGGAGACCTCATCAGGAGCCCTCCCTCATTTAATAATTGGCAAATATCAATATTTACGACAGCACATCCTGGAACTGGGCGCGGTACAGATCGTAGTATGCGCCGCGCTTCTTCAGCAGCTCCTCGTGGGTTCCGCTCTCCAGGATCCTCTTGTCGTCTACCACGAAGATCCGGTCGGCGCGGCGGATCGTGGACAGACGGTGGGCGATCACGAAGGAGGTGCGGCCAGCCAGAAGCGCCTGGATCCCACGCTGCACCATCAGCTCCGTATGGGTGTCGATGCTGGAGGTGGCCTCGTCCAGGATCAGGATCGCGGGTCTGGCGATCAGGGTGCGGGCGAAGGCCACCAGCTGCCGCTGACCCACCGACAGACCGCTTCCGCTCTGGATCTCCGTGTCATACCCCTTCTCCAGCTTCATGATGAAGTCGTGGGCTCCCACGGTCTTCGCCGCCCAGCGGACCTCCTCGTCTGTGGCGTTTAGCTTCCCATAGCGGATATTGTCGGCTATGGTTCCGGAGAACATGTAATTCTCCTGGGTCATGATGCCCATCTGGCTGCGGAGGCTTTCCACGGTCACATCCTGTACCGGGAAGCCGTCGATCCGCACCTGGCCGCCGGTCACATCGTAGAACCGGCTGATCAGGCTGATGATCGTGGTCTTGCCCGCTCCCGTGGGGCCCACCAGCGCGATGGTCTCGCCCGGCCGGATATGGAAGCTGATATCCCTTAACACATCCCGCTCCGGCTCGTCCGGATAGGCGAACGACACATGATCGAACTCCACCTCTCCCCGAACCGGCGGCAGCGTCTTCGCATCCTCCCGATCCTTCATCTCCGGCTCCGTGTCCATGATCTCGAAGATTCGCTCCGCACCGGAGATGTTGTTCACGATCCGGTTATAGAGGTTGGCCAGGTTGCGGATCGGGCTCCAGAACATGCTCAGATAGGTGGCAAACGCCATGAATGTGCCCACCGACGTCTCTCTCATCCCCAGCAGGCGGATCCCGATATAATAGAGCAGAAAGCTGCCCATGCCCCAGGTCAAATCGATAGTGGGACCGAAACCGTCCGCCAGCCGCACCGCCCGGACGAACGCATTTTCATGCTCGTTCAGGATCCGGTCAAAGGTCTCCTCCGACTCCCGTTCGGCGCAGAAGCTCTGCACCACGCGGATACCGGAGAAATTCTCATGGACGTAGGCGCTCAGGTTGGAATTCTTCGTCCGCACGTCCATCCAGCGGCCGTGGCCCAGGATCATGACCACATACATCCCGGCCAGCAGGACCGGCAGCGTGGCCAGGGCCGCCATCGCAAGCGGCGGACTCTTGACGACCATGATCAAGATTACCGCCGCCACCGTGATCATATCCGGGATCAGGGTGGTCACGCTGTCGGACATCATATCCTTCAGGGAGTTTACGTCGCCGATGATCCGCGCCAGGATCTTGCCCGTGGGCCTGCCGTCGAAGAACCGCAGTCCCAGGGTCTGGATATGGACATAAAGCTGCTCGCGGACCGTGAGAACGATCTCGTTGGAGATCTCCTCCATCATGATCATCCGCGCCTTCACGCCGATCAGCCAGATGACGTTAAGCGCCATCGCGAAGGCGGCCAGCCGCCAGAGTCCCTGTACGTTACCGGCAGCCACGTACACATTGACGGCGCGCTCGATCAGGAGCGGATTCAGAAGGACCACTGCCACGGTCACCGCCATGATCAGAAGCACGACGGCTATTTTCTTCTTATAGGAGAACAGATACCGGTACAGCCGCGCCAGCGTCACCCGCTTTGGCTGGGTACGGGTAGTCTCGTCCTCCCGAAATGTATTTACAGACATAAAGCCAGATCCTCCGGTCTTTCATATTGTGCAACAAAGGTGTCATAGTAGCGTCCCTTTAACGCCATCAGGCTGTCGTGGTCCCCGCGTTCGACGATACGCCCGTTCTCCAGGATCACGATCTCGTCGGCATGACGGACGGCGGAGATCCGGTGCGCGATGATGATCTTCGTGACTCCCGTGACCGCGTTCATCGCCCGCTGGATCTCATGCTCCGTCTCCATATCCAGGGCTGAGGTCGCGTCGTCGAGAATCAGGACCGGCGCCTGCTTCGCCAGGGCCCTCGCGATGCTGATCCGCTGCTTCTGGCCGCCGGACAGTCCCACGCCTCGCTCGCCGATGACCGTCTCGTAGCCCTTCGGCAGCTTCTCAATGAAGCCGTCCGCAGACGCCTGACTGGCCGATTCCCGCAGAAGGCCGTCGCTGATCCTGCCGTGGTTCCCGATCCGCATGTTCTCCGCGATCGTATCGGAGAACAGAAACACCTCCTGGGTCACGACGGAAATGCTTCCGCGCAGGCAGTCCGGCTCAAGCCTGCGGATATCGACGCCGTCCAGCCGGATACTGCCCTCGCTCACATCGTAGAACCGCTCGGCCAGGTTCAGGATCGTGGACTTGCCGGAACCGGTCACTCCCATGATCCCCAGGGTGCGGCCCGCTTCCACATGGAAGCTCACGTCCTCAAGAACCGTCTGCTCTCCCAGCTTCAGCCCGACATGGTCGAAGGTCAGGCTTCCCCGCACCTGGGGCAGCACCGCCGCACCGGCAGGCGGCGTGACCACCGGCTCCTCCTGCAGGATCTTCTCGATCTTTTTGTTGGACGCAAGGGCAGCCGCCATGGTATTGCTCACCCATCCAAGGATCTCCATGGGCCAGACGATGTTGTTGGCGTATTCGACGAACGCGCCCAGCTGACCCAGCGTGAGACGGCCGCGAACCACGAACAGGCCGCCAACCGTCACGGACAGAAGCAGCATGGTCCTGGTCAGAAAGGAAATGCACGGGTCGTACCTGGCCATGGTCCGGGCAAGGCGCATATTCAGGTCGTAGTAGCGCCGGTTGTGTTTCCGGAATTTCCCGATCTCATATTCGCCGCGGAAGAACGCCTTGACGGTGCGAACGCCGCTTAAATTCTCCTGCGCCACGGTATTCAGCTTTGCGTTCTCCTCGCTGATCTCGTCATAGACCTTGTCCAGACGGTTCTCCAGACGGACGGCGATCACGCCCACCGCCGGCATGATGCCCAGAGGGATCAGCGTCAGAAGCGGATCGAGCCGCACCATGTTCGTCAGAACCATGACCGTATGCACCAGGGCCTCGACGCAGAGGATCCCCACATATCCCATGGCTTCCCAGATCCGTTCCGCGTCGTCCCGCACTCTGGCCATCAGCTCTCCCGTGTTATTGCGGTCAAAGAAGCCCACCGACATCTTCTCGATGTGCGAAAACAGCTTGCGCCGGATATCCTCGGCGATGCCGACGCCGATGCAGTCGCTCATATACTCCTGCAGGTACTTAAACAGCCCGCGGCCCGCGCCGACGCCCAGAAGCATCCACAAAAGCCCCATCAGAAGCGCCGTCTGCCCTCCGGCCAGAACGTCGTCGATGATCCGGCCGATGAGCTTCGGCGCCTGCACGTCCAGCCAGATGCCCAGGTACAGGCAGACCAGCGTAAACAGGTAGCGCCATTTGTATTTGATCACATATTGTCCTAATCCTTTCATTCTCTCCTCCTCCTTCGGCCGCAAAAAAAGGGCCGCGGCATATACGCCTCCGTAACGGCATATATGTCGCGGCCCCGCAGGGAAATCTGCGCCGGACACAAAAATGCCGCAGTCACACAGACTGCGGCGGAATCCGAACTATTCCATCTCAGAATATACGAACTGAAGCAAGCCGTGCGACAGATGTTGTATTCTCACTGTACATCCCGTTATTCCGCTGAAAGCATTTCGTCAACATCGTCATCACACTTGTCTCCTTTCGTCGTATTTGCCGCACCCGATGCCGTGCGGCGATTCTTACTATACAGCGCTTTCCGCCATTTGTAAAGGCGTTTTTGCGTATACCCGGTTTTTAAATCAAACTGTCACATCTTTCTTCAGAATGCGTCTGCGATCAGATGCGCCTCTCCGCCCAGGATCGCCACGACGTCGAAGCGGCAGGGCGTGTCCTCCGGGTAATGGCGGCTGTACAGATAATAGGACGCCGCATGGCGGATTCTCTCCTGCTTGCGCGCATCCACCGCCTCCTCCGGGAATCCGCTTGCGCTGTTTCGGCGGTATTTGACCTCCACGAAGACCAGACAGGCGCCGTCCCTGGCAATCAGGTCGATCTCCCCGTAGCGGTCGCGGTAGTTCCTCTCCAGGATCCGGTATCCCTTCTCCTGCAGGAATCCGGCCGCCAGCTCCTCGTAGCGGCCGCCGGTCGCGCGCTTATTCTCCATCCGTCGTCCCCCAATTCTGTTCTATCTGCGCAGAACCGCCTGGCGTAAGTCTCTTCTGGCGCTCTGGCGCCGTCTCCTTGCGCATCGCGCCATTTCTTTACACTCCAGGCTGTTCCCTTGCACACCAAACTGCCTCCACGCATCACCCGGTCTGCACGAAATTCCCGATAAATGTCCTTCTGTGGATCGGACACGGCCCGAACTCGCGGATCGCCGCGATATGGGCGGCCGTGCCGTACCCCTTATGCTTCGCAAAACCGTATTCCGGATACAGCTGATCGTATTCCATCATCATATGGTCCCTGGTCACCTTCGCCAGAATGCTGGCCGCGGCGATGGACACGCTCTTCGCATCTCCCTTGATGATGGGAACCTGGCGGATCTCCACCTGGGGGATGGTCACGGCGTCGTTTAAAAGGATCTGCGGAACGACGGACAGCTGGCTGATCGCCTGGCGCATGGCCTCGTAGGTGGCCTGAAGGATATTGATCTCGTCGATACGCTCCGGGGACACGATGCCTACGCCGTAAGCCACGGCCTTCTCCCGTATCTCCGCAAACAGCTCCTCACGGCGCTTCTCTGACAGCTTCTTGGAATCGTTCAGATAGAGGATCTGACAGTCCTTTGGCAGGATCACTGCTCCGGCCGCCACCGGCCCCGCCAGCGGTCCCCGGCCCGCCTCGTCGATCCCGCAGATATAAAGGCAGTCTCCATACTGTTTCTCGTACTGCCGCATCGCATCGAGGCGCATAAGCTCCGCCTCAAGCCGTTCCCCCTTCAGCTGTCTCATATCCGTATTCTCCTTCGTCCGTTAACGTCCGCACTCATGCCTGCGGCAGCTCCAGCGTGATGCGCCCGAGTCTGCCGCTACGAAAATCATCCAGCAGCAGATTCGCCGCCTTCTCATAATCCGGTTCGCCGCCCTTGCTCAGGCATCCGCGGCGCAGGGCGATCTGCCGGAGCATCCCGACTGCCGGAGCATTCTCCGGCTCCGCGAGCCCGTTCTTTTCTTCCGCACCGGCCTCTGCAGTCTCTGTCCTGTCGTCTGCGGCGCTGTTTTCCGCAGTCTCTGAACCGCTGTCTGCGGCTTCGGCCCCCGCAGATTCTGCGGTGCCGCTCCCCTGGCCGTCTCCGCCCGGGCCCGACCCATACCGGTCATCGAGCGCACCGGGATACGCGTCCCACAGAAACCGGATCAGCTCAAGCGCCAGCTCTTCCTTGTTAAGAATCTGGTCATTGATCGAACCGATCATCGCCAGATGAAGCCCTACGGCCGCATCCTCGAATTTCGGCCACAGAAGCCCCGGCGTGTCCAGAAGCTCCAGGGAGCGGTTCAGCCGGATCCACTGGTTCCCCTTCGTAACGCCCGGCTTATTGCCCGTCTTCACGCACGCCTTGCCGGCGAAGGAATTGATAAATGTCGACTTTCCTACATTGGGGATCCCCACCACCATGGCCCGCACGGGGCGTCCGACGATGCCTCTTTTGCGGTCCCGTTCCAGCTTCTTTCGACAGGCTTCCTGCACCGCCGCGTTCACCCGCTTCAGCTGGGCGCTGCTCCTGGAATCCGCCTTCACGACCGTATAGCCCTTCGCCGCAAACCACTTCTCCCAGGCCGCGTTCCCCGCTTCTCCGGCCAGATCCGCCTTATTTAAAAGAATCAGCCTGGCCTTCCCCGCGCCCAGGCTGTCGATGTCCGGGTTCCGGCTTGAGACGGGCACCCGGGCGTCCACCACCTCGATCAGCAGATCGACCAGCTTCACATCCTCCTGCATGGCCCGCCGGGCCTTCGTCATATGTCCCGGATACCACTGTATATTCATATTCCGAATTCTCCTGTTCTAACGCACCGGCTTGATTCCCTCTAAAGGAAGCGCACGAAACCACACCTTCCCCAGGATCTGGGAACGCTTTACATTGCCGATATTCGCGAAACGGCTGTCCTCGCTGCTGTCCCGGTTGTCGCCCAGAAGGAAATACTCGTCCGCCTCCAGCGTCACCGGGTTCTCGGCAAGTCCCGCCAGTGATACATAACTCAATCCATCGTCCGCCTCAAGCGGTTCTCCGTCTATATAAACCGTCCCCCCGGTGATCTGCACCGTCTCGCCGGGCAGGCCGATCACGCGCTTCACGTTGGTCTTATGGTCCTCCCTCGCGAACACGACCACGTCGAAACGGCCCGGATCCCCCAGATCGTAGGCAAGACGGTTCATCAGAACCACATCGTCCCCCGAAAGCGTCGGCGTCATGGACTGTCCCGCGATCTTCACCTGGGTACCGAAGGCGTAGACCACGAACCAGGCCAGGGAAATGACGACCACGATATCCACGACCCAGTTCACGACGGTGCGCAGGGTACTGGTCTCTTCCTGATAAAATTCCACGCTTAACTCCTGACTTGCCTGATAAGGCTGAGAAAGGGACAATAAATAGTTATTGTCCCTTTTCCTTCGATCACATCAATTATCTTACAAGCTCTTTGACCTTGGCGGCCTTGCCGACGCGCTTTCTTAAGTAGAACAGCTTCGCTCTTCTTACCTTACCTCTGCGCACCACCTCGATGTCTGCCACAGACGGGGAATGAAGAGGCCATGTCTTCTCGACGCCGATCCCGCCGGACGTCTTCCGGACGGTGAAGGTCTCTCTGGCTCCGCCGTTCTGGCGCTTAATCACGGTTCCCTCAAAGATCTGGATCCTCTCGCGGTTTCCTTCCTTGATCAGATTGTGTACCCGGACGGTGTCTCCTACGCGGAACTCCGGTACCTTCTCTTTCAGCTGCTCTGCCTCGATGCTCTTGATAATGTCGTTCATGTGAATCTCCTTCCATCTATTTGATGTTCTTAATACGAGAATTTACCGTAACAGAGGACCATCGCTTATTTGTCACAATATGAGATTTTATCATATGTTTTCGTCAAATGCAAGCGTTTTTTCGGAAAATTCCGCCCGCAGCTCCGCCAGGTATTCCTTCTCCTTCTTCGAGAGGTTCGCGTCCGCTAAAAGATCCGGCCGCCGCTCATACGTGCGCTTCACGGACTGAAGGCGCCGCCATGTCTCGATGTTCTTATGGTGCCCCGTCAGCAGAACCTCCGGCACCTTAATGCCCTTATAATCCTCCGGTCTCGTGTACTGGGGATACTCCAGAAGGTTGTCATGGAAGGATTCGATCTCCGCCGAGGCGTCGTTGTGAAGGACGCCGGGCACCAGCCGCGAGATGCAGTCGATCATGACCATGGCCGGCAGCTCTCCGCCGGTAAGGACGTAATCCCCGATGGATAGATTCACCGTGTCAAGGATAGACAGCGCCCGCTCATCCACCCCTTCGTAATGGCCGCAGAGGAAGACCAGGTCCTCCTCCTGCGCCAGCTCCTGCGCGACCGCCTGGTTGAACACGCGCCCCTGAGGCGTCATGTAGAGGACGCGGGGACGCTTCCCGATCCGCTGACAGAGCGCCTCGTAGCAGTCGCAGATCGGTGCGGGCTGCATGACCTGGCCGGCGCCTCCGCCGTAGGGGGCGTCGTCCACCTGCCCGTGCCGATTGCCCGCATAGTCCCGGATATTGACCGCCTCCACCGAGATCGCGCCCTTCTCCATGGCCCGTCCGGTGATGCTGGTTCCCAGTCCGTTCATTACCATTTCCGGAAATAACGTCATGATATAGAAATTCACCAGGTTCTCCTTTCCCGCAGCCGTCCGGAATTCCAGACCGCATAAAGCCCTACAGATCCAAAAGCCCGTCCAGGATATGGACCGTGATCCTGCCCGCCTCCAGATCCGTATCGAGAATACACTGCCTGATCGCGGGAAGAAGCACTTCCTTTCCGGAATCCGTCTTCACGACATAGACGTCGTTGGCGCCGGTCTGAAGCACGTCGGTCAGCTCTCCCAGGCGCTCCCCCTCGTCCGTGACGACCGAAAGGCCGATCAGGTCCGCGATGAAGTTCTCGTCCGGCCCCAGCTCCACCGCGTTGGCGCGGGTCACATAAATGTCCTTCCCCTTAAAGATCTCCACATCGTTGATATCGTCGAAGCCCTTAAACTTCACGATCACCATGTTCTTAAAGAACTTCACATGCTCCACTTCCATCGGCTTCATCTCGCGCCCCGTATCCAGGAGCACGTCCTTAAGCTTCCGGAAGCGGCCGGCGTCGTCCGTCGTCGGAAACACCTTCACCTCTCCGCGGATCCCGTGGGTCGTCGTGATCACGCCCACCCGAAATGTCTGTTCCATACCTGATCCCTCTCTGATTCCTCCGCCCACAGGCGGGCCCGCCGCCGCGCTTCCTGAGATGAAAATAGCAGGCGTCCGCACCTGCTATTCCACATATCATTCGATCTCGACAACCACTTTCTTATCGTCCTTCGAGGCTGCCGCCTTCACGACGGAACGAATGGCCTTCGCGATCCTGCCCTGCTTTCCAATAACTTTGCCCATATCGGAAGGAGCCACTTTCAGTTCAACGATGGTCTCTCCATCCTTCTCGGTTTCGGTGACGGTCACTTCCTCCGGGTGTTCCACCAGAGCTTTTGCCATGACTTCAACTAACTCTTTCATAATCCTCACCTCAATTACTGGATGCCTGCCAGCTTAAGGAGCTTCGCCACTCTGTCCGTGGGCTGCGCGCCGTTGGCCAACCATTTCTTCGCTGCTTCCTCGTTGAACTTGATCTCGCTCGGTTCCTTGTTCGGATCGTAATAGCCCACTTCCTCGATGAATCTTCCGTCTCTCGGAGATCTGGAATCCGCGACTACAACTCTATAGAAAGGCGCCTTCTTCTGGCCCATTCTTCTAAGTCTCATCTTGACTGCCATGTCAGTTTCACCTCCTTATCTTCGAAATGTTTCCGCGGCTTACGCCGCATTCTTCTATGGAAAAGCAAATATGGTATCTGCTCTGCCAGCTTGCCTGCACTCCGCCGTCTCTAAAACGGCATCTTCCCGAACAGTCCGCCAAGTCCGCCCGGAAGCCCTCTGCGCTTCCTGCCGCCCATCATGCCCGGCAGCTGCTTCATCATCTTCTTCATCTGATCGAACTGCTTGACGATCCGGTTCACCTCGCTGATGTTCACGCCGGCGCCCTTCGCGATTCGCTGCTTGCGGGAAGGATTCAGGATCGACGGGTTGGCCCGTTCCTCCTTCGTCATGGAAAGGATGATCGCTTCCACCCGGTCCATGGCGGAATCGTCCACCTCCATGTTCCCCTTCATCTGGGGCATCCCCGGCATCATGCCCAGGATGCTGTTCATGCCGCCCATCTTCTTGATCTGACGCATCTGATCCAGGAAATCGTTGAAATCGAATTCCGCCTTGCGAAGCTTCTGGCTCATCTCCCGGGCCCTGGCCTCGTCCACCTCCATCTCCGCCTTCTCGATCAGGGAAAGGATATCGCCCATCCCCAGGATCCGGGAAGCCATGCGGTCCGGGTAGAACTGCTCCAGGTCGGACAGCTTCTCGCCCATGCCCACATAGAGGATGGGTCTTCCGGTCACGGCACGGATGGAAAGCGCCGCGCCGCCTCTGGTATCGCCGTCCAGCTTCGTCAGGATCACGCCGTCGATGCCGACCTTGTTCTGGAAGCTCTCGGCCACGTTCACCGCGTCCTGTCCGGTCATAGCGTCCACCACCAGGATCGTCTGGTCCACATGCACCGCGTCCCGGATATTCTGCAGCTCCTGCATCATGTCCTCGTCGATGTGAAGACGTCCGGCCGTATCGATGATCACCACGTTGAAGCCGTTCTTCTTCGCGTGCTCCACCGACGCCCTGGCGATATCCACCGGGTCTGCCGCGTCTCCCATGGAGAACACCGGCACGCCCTGCTTCTCGCCGTTGATCTTCAGCTGCTCGATGGCTGCCGGACGGTAGACGTCGCAGGCGACCAGAAGAGGCGTCCGGCCCCTGGACTTCAGCTTCCCGGCGATCTTCGCCGCCGTCGTGGTTTTGCCCGCGCCCTGAAGGCCCTCCATCAGGATCACCGTGACTTCGTTCCCGGGCCGTAAGGCGATCTCCGTGGTCTCGCTGCCCATCAGGGAGATCAGCTCTTCATGAACGATCTTGACCACCATCTGTCCCGGCGTCAGGCTGCCCAGCACATCCTCGCCCACAGCCCGCTCCTGAACGGAGTTGATAAACTGTTTCACGACCCTGAAGCTTACGTCCGCCTCCAGAAGGGCCATCTTCACTTCCCGCAGGGCGGCCTTCACGTCCGCCTCGGTCAGACGCCCCTTGCCCCGGAGGTTCTTAAATACATTCTGCAGTTTATCGGTCAAACTCTCAAACGCCATGGATCCTCCTCAAAGTCTGCTGATCTCCTCCGCGATCCGTCCGATCTCGTCCATCCGGCTCAGATCGCTCCCTGCCTTCGATTCCGCGGCAAGCCTGCGGATCTGCTCCGCCATGGCCTTCGTCTGCCGGAACTTCTCCACCAGCTTAAGCTTCGCCTCGTATTCGCCGAGGATCTTATCGCACCGCTTCACCAGATCGTAAACGCCCTGCCGGCTGATCCCCTGTTCCTCTGCGATCTCTCCCAGGGACATATCGTCGAACACGACGCTCTCATAGATCTGCCGCTGCCTTGCCGTCAGAAGCTCGCCATAGAAATCATACAGCATGGCCTGCTCGCCAATGGTCTTCATACCGCTCACCCTGGCTATCATACACGATCATCCGCCTGGTGTCAAGTGTTTTTGCTTTACACTTTATATTTTTCTTCGCAGGACAGCAAAAGCCCCGGAAACGCCGTTGTTCCCGCACGTTCCGGGGCCGTTTTGCGCATCCGGGTCCTCATTCTCCGACTTCCATCCGCGCCACGATATACTTTTCCACTTCCTCCGCCGGCATTCCCAGCGGGATCGAAAGCTCGCCGAACAGGTTCTCCTTGGTCTTCTTCAGATAACGCTCGTCAACCTCCGTCATCCGCTTTCCGCGTCTTAAGCGGTCCCGTCTGCGCAGATAGAGCGTTTTCAGAACTCCGACCCATTCCCTGCAGTCGCAGGTCTTAAGCGCCTCCTTATAGCAGTTTTCCCGCTGCTTGTCGTCCCTTACGCTGAGGCTGTCGATCTCCCGGATCCCGTCGATTAAGTCGTAGGCCTCCTCGCTCGTCATGACGCGGCGCATCACGTTCTTATTCCCTTCGACCGGCGTTATGATACGGCTTCCGTTCACCGAAGCCGGCTCCAGGACATAATATAGTTTACTGGTGGATAATCCGTCCATGTTCATCTCCGTGATATCACTCACACGGCATACTCCCGTCATTCCGTACACGATATATTCGCCCTTTTCAAACAAACCCGATCATCCTTTCTGATACTGCAAACCTTCCATAAAAGGGGCTTTCACACTCCTGATATCGCTACCTGTTTCCTGCATCAACAACGGTTTCCGTAAAACAAACAGTTTCCGTGATTATATACCCAGACATGCCATCCCTCAGTCTGCGGACTCATTCCCCGATTTCCCGCATCAGGCACTCCGTCAGTTCTCCGACCGTGCCCACGATCCGGTACGCACTCACCTCCTCAAGCTCCTTTCTGCTTCCGTATCCGAACAGAACGCCAACGCAGTCCAGGCCGTTCTCCCGGGCTCCCAGGACATCATGCTCTCTGTCGCCTACCATGATCACCTGCCGTACGTCGTCCGCTCCCAGAGTTTCCAGGGTATAACGGATCACCTCTCCCTTTTTCACCCGTACCTCGTCCATACTGGCGCCGCACACCGCGTCAAAATACCGGTACAGTCCAAAATGCTTCAGGATCCGCTCGGAGAATTCTTCCGGCTTCGACGTCGCTACCGCCGTGACCGCGCCCGCTTCCCTAAGTTTCTCAAGCATCTCAGGAATCCCGTCGTACACTTCGTTCTCGAACATTCCTCCGGCCGTAAAATACTCCCGGTACCTTCCGATGGCCTCCGACGCCTGTTCCTCGGGAAATCCGTAATACTTCATGAAGCTGTCCTTTAAGGGCGGTCCGATGAACGGATAAAGCTTCGTCAGGTCTTCCTCCTCGATCCCGTAGGACCGCAGCGCGTACTGCACCGATCGTGTAATGCCCAGACCAGGATCCGTCAGCGTGCCGTCCAGATCGAACAGGATGTAACGTCTCTTCATGTCAGTCACTTTCCTCCGTTGTCAGTCCTTTCAGAATTCATCCGTCAAAACACAAAAAGGGAAGCCGCAACGAAAGAATTCTCACAGCGCTGCGGTCTCCCCCACGATTCTGTTGTATAAATACCCCGTTTTCTTGTATTATTATCTCACTTTTCAGGATAAAAGTCAAGATTTCATTTGAAAAACTCATGCCGGTCATGACTGAACAGATAAGTCAGATGACTGTCAAACCAGCTGGCGTTTCTCCTGGACGAGCCGCGCCGGTTCATGAAATAAAGCGCTCCCTGGGAATAATCCTCTCCGCTTAACGCGCGGTCGACGCACGATACGGTCTCCTGCGTCACCTTGCATGTATCGATGGAACCGTCGGCCACAGGCGAAAACTGTGATCTCTGGTAGACCACGCCCCGCACCGTATCGGGGAACTCGTCGCTGCGGACGCGGTTCAGGATCACGTTGGCCACCAGGATCCGGCCCTTCTCGTCGCAGATCCCGGCTTCCGCCTGCACGATGCGCAGAAGCACCTGGTAATCCTCGCCGGTCACCGACACCGCCTTCGAAGTTTCTTCCCTTGCCGCGGCGGCTGTCTGCTCTGCAGAAGCCTCCTCCGTTTCCTTTCGTGACTCCCCGGCTGTTTCCTCCGCGGCAGTCCCGGCCGCTTCTTTCAGAGCCCTTTCTTCAGCGGCCTTCGCGGCGGCCTCCCCGGCCCTCTGAAGCTCCGCTATTCTTGCCCTGCGTGCTTCCTCCAGTTCCCCGCGCCGGATCTCCTCGCGTGTCCGGATCCGGTTCTCTTCGTCTTCCTTCAGTTCCTGCGCCAGGAGACTTCCGACGACCTGACGGCCGCTGCCTGTCCGGTCCGCAGATTCGATCCGTATGTCCGCTTCCGTAATGATTTCGATTTCTTCCGGCTCGTCTGCGCCGTCCTCCTCCTTGACGGAGCTGGTCTCGGCAAAGACGGTCAGCGCATTCCTTCCTCCGCCTCCGAAGCCGCCGGCTGTGAACGCCGTCACCGCAACGACGAAGCCCGCGCAGAGAAACACGGCCTTGCTGCGGTAATCGCTTTTCGCCGCCTTCGTTACAAGGCTTTTCACGAACAGATACGCGCCCCGGAGAAATGAGCACAATGTAAGCATGATACCTCTCTCTCCTTCATTCTCCGAATTCGACAAAATTCGGGTCAATGTGGGGGACAGATTCAATTTTCTGTCCATTTTTTCGGTTGCAGTGGTAATTATATTGGATTTTCGGCCCAAAAGTCAATGGGGCTCGCATATCTTTGTGAGTATTTCCGGACACGCAGAAGGGCGCAGTCCGGCAGTTTATACACTCTGCACGGATTTGCGCCCATCGGTGATGTGATTTTTTATTTAATTTTACGTTTCAATATATTTCGGAAATATTACATTTGTGTTAAATGACATTTTAAAAAATCAGTTGCCGTTTCCGGTTTTTCCTTTATGTCAACTATTTCTCGTTGATATAGTTGACCAGACCGCCGGCGGTAATAATCTTCTGCATAAAGGCGGGGAACGCCTGTCCCTGGTAGGTCTCGCCCTTCGTCACGTTGGTGATGACGCCGGAATCGAAGTCGATCTCCACCTGATCGCCGTTTTCGATCCGCTCGGACGCCTCCCTGCACTCAATGATCGGCAGGCCGATATTGATGGAATTGCGGTAGAAGATCCGGGCGAAGGTCTCCGCGATCACACAGCTGACGCCGGCGCACTTGATGGCCAGCGGGGCGTGCTCGCGGGATGAGCCGCAGCCGAAGTTCTTCTTCGCCACGATGATGTCTCCGGGGCGCACCTTTTTGATAAACTCCTTGTCGATATCCTCCATGCAGTGCTTCGCCAGCTCCGCTCCCTCCGTCGCGTTTAGGTAACGTGCGGGGATGATCACGTCCGTATCCACATTGTCTCCGTATTTAAATACGCTTCCGTTTGCTTTCATAATCCAGAATCCTTTCTGCTCATCGGCGGCACCTGCCTGGCGCCGTCGGGATAAATGCCTGACCGGTCAGTCCTTCAGTTCGCAGGGGCAGACGATCCTGCCTGCCACGGCGCTGGCCGCAGCGACAGCCGGACTCGTCAGATAGACCTCGGAATCCACATGGCCCATGCGGCCCACAAAGTTGCGGTTCGTCGTGGAGACGCAGCGCTCTCCCGCCGCCAGGATGCCCATATAGCCTCCGAGACACGGTCCGCAGGTCGGCGTGCTGACGACGGCGCCGGCCTCGATGAACGTCTCGATCAGCCCCTCGCGCAGAGCCTGCAGGTATACGTTCTGGGTCGCCGGGATCACGATGCAGCGGACGCCCTTCGCCACCTTCCGGCCCTTTAAGATCTCCGCCGCCACCCGCATGTCGCTGATGCGTCCGTTGGTGCAGGAGCCGATGACCGCCTGGTCGATCTTCACCTCGCCGAAGGTGCCGGTCTCCTTCGTGTTCTCCGGCAGATGGGGGAAGGCCACCGTCGGCTTAAGCTCCGACAGATCCACCGTATACACGGCCTCATACTCTGCGTCGGGATCGGCCTCGTAGACCTTATAATCTCTCTTCGAATGCTCCTTCATATACGCGGCCGCCAGCTCATCCACCGGGAAGATGCCGTTCTTGCCGCCGGCCTCGATGGCCATGTTGCAGATGGTGAAACGGTCGTCCATGGACAGATTCGCGATGCCGTCGCCGGTGAATTCCATCGACTTATACAGGGCGCCGTCCACGCCGATCATCCCGATGATGTGCAGGATCACGTCCTTGCCGCTGACCCATTTGGACGGCTTGCCCGTCAGTACGAACTTCAGCGCCGCGGGGACCTTGAACCACGCCTTGCCCGTGACCATTCCGGCCGCCATATCCGTACTTCCCACGCCGGTGGAAAATGCGCCCAACGCGCCGTAGGTACAGGTGTGGGAGTCGGCGCCGATGACCGCGTCTCCGGCCACCACCAGGCCCTTCTCCGGCACCAGGGCGTGCTCAATGCCCATCTCGCCCACGTCAAAATAGTTGGTCAGCTCGTGCCGGGCGGCGAATTCCCGGCAGCATTTGCAGTTCTCCGCCGATTTGATGTCCTTATTGGGGATAAAATGGTCCATGATCAGGGCCACCTTGTCCCGGTCAAAGACATTCTGGTTCTTCATCTTCTTCATCTCGTTGATGGCGACAGGCGACGTGATGTCATTTCCCATCACCAGATCGAGATCCGCTTCGATCAGCTGGCCGGCCTTTACTTCCGAAAGCCCTGCGTGGGCCGCCAGGATCTTCTGGGTCATCGTCATTCCCATAACGGTATATCCTCCTTCTGACTGACATGCAATTTCATTGAAGTAGTTGAATTTTACCATAACCGAAGCTATAATAGAAATACATATTATGAATGTTTGATATGAAACCGGGTTATAAGAGTGCCTGCCGGCGCCGGAGGGTCTTCACAGGCCGGCATCTGCAGACTTGTATCACAAAGGAGAAGCTTCCATGGAACAGAATCTATCCCAGTACCGCATCTTTTACGAAGTCGCCAAAAGCGGCAACATTTCCCGGGCGGCCCGCGAGCTCTATATCAGCCAGCCGGCCATCAGCAAGGCCATCGGCAAGCTGGAGGACAGCCTGGGCGCCACCCTCTTCCTGCGCAATTCCCGCGGCGTTCAGCTTACGGAGGAAGGAGCCGTCCTCTTCGGGCATATCCGCAAGGCGTTCGACGAGCTGGCCCTGGGCGAGCAGGAGCTCAGAAAATTCAGGGAATTCCATATGGGCCACATCCGGATCGGCGTCAGCAATACGCTGTGCCGCTTTATCATGCTGGACTATCTGAAGGGCTTCATCGAGCGCTACCCCCACATCAAGATCACCATCGAAAGCCAGTCCTCCACCCATACGCTTACGATGCTGGAGCAGCAGAAGATCGACATCGGCCTGGTCGCCCAGCCGAAGACCCAGCGGAACCTGGAATTCATTCCCGTGACGGATATCCAGGACATCTTCGTGGCGACGCCCAGCTATCTGGAGAACCTCCGGCTCAGGGAGGGCGACGACGTCGATCTGTTCCAGGCGGGGAACGTGATGCTTCTGGACCGGGAGAATATCACCCGGAGATACATCGACGACTACATGAACGTGAACCATATCGTGGCCAACAACCTGCTGGAGGTGACCACCATGGACCTGCTGATCGAATTCGCCCGGATCGGTCTGGGGATCGCCTGCGTGATCCGCGAGTTCGTCTCGGACGACCTGCGGTCCGGAGCGCTCGTCCAGGTGAAGACCGACGCCCAGATCCACAAACGCACCATCGGCTTCGCCTACTGTCCCGGCCGGGTATCCCACGCGGTGCAGACCTTCCTGGATTTCGCAGTGGAGAAGCATAGCACGGAAAATGCGTAGCTAAGAACCTACCTTTCTTCGGATACGCCCAGGAAATCCGCCAGATCATCCAGGCTTCCGTGGGGATACCGCGAGATATCCTGACCTCTGTCGATCAGACAGTCCGTGACCAGGAATACCTTCATGCCAAGCTGCTCCGCGACCATATCCTCGCCCACGTCGTTGCCAGCCATCAGGCATTCGCCGGCGTCCAGCTCCTGCCGTTTCAGGATCTCGCGGTAGTAATCCAGGTTCGGCTTGCAGCTGTTGATATTCTCGTAGGAGGTATAGAATTCGAAATCCGACGGCTGAAGGCCGGCCCAGCGGATGCGGCTCTGGGTGGCTGCGGCGGGAAAGATCGGATTCGTCGCCAGGATCAGCCGGTATCCGGCGGCCTGAAGGCGGTGGATCAGCTTCCCGGACCGGGGGGCGAAGCCGCAGCTTTTCTGTACCTTCTGGAATTCAGTGCGATAGAATTCCTCGATCATGGGACGGTCCTTCTCGCACTGCTCGCCGAACACGGCGGCGAACGCCTGCCAGAACCGCACCTCGTTCCTGCAGCTTCCGTCGTTCATTACCATGGCGCCGACGCCCTTCCAGACCGCGTCCACCAGCTTTGACGGCTCGTACCCGCTGGGCGCCAGGTAGGCGGCCAGCCGTCCGAGGTAATCCTTCACGAAACGCTCCTGATCCATCGGGAGCAGGGTCCCGTCCAGGTCGAATAAAACTGCCTTTATCATTCCGCATGATTCCTTTCTGATTGTAAATGTCTTTCATGATCCTACCATATCATATTTTTCTTCCGATTGCAATGCGCCCGTTCCACTATCGCCCCGCTCCTGGTTCGGCCTTTCTTTCCGGATCCGGCGCACATTTTTTCCGGATCCACCGCACATTTCTCCGTACAAAAATGCCGGCCCGTTGGGGCCGGCGCATTTTCTCACTGTTTTCTTCTCAGATCCCTGTCTCCGTCGCAAACACCGCGCTTCTGACGATCTCCACAAAATCCCGCGTGTAGCGGGACACGTAGCTTCCCTTCCGGAACGCCGCCACGAAATCCGAGGTAACTCGCGGCTCCCCGAAGCTGTAGCATTCGATGGGCTGGCTCTTGATCCGGTGGCGCAGGTGCGTCTCGAAGATAAATGCGATCCCGTAGCCGGTGGACACCAGCTCCATGATCGCCGGCAGACTTCCGGTATACAGCACATTATCCAACTGGATCCCGTGCTCCTTCAGATACCCGTCCATAATCTGCCGCGTCCGATGCTCCGGCTTCATCATCAGGATCCGCTCGTTCTTCAGCATCTCCACGTCAAGCTTCGGATACCGGCTGGCCGGATTCGGCACGGCCAGGCGCCCGATCGGGTGATGCAGGCAGGTGCAGATCAGAAGCTCCTCGTCCTTCATAAGCGTCTCGTATTCGATCTGGGGATTCAGCGCGCTCGGTTTGCTGTAGAACGCCACCTCCACCTGCCCGTCGATCAGACGCCGGTCATTCTCATCGGAAGAGCCCTCATAGATATTAACCTTCACATTCGGATGCCGCTCCTGGAATTTGGGCAGCGTACAGGGAAGCATGTAGGTGCCGCGCATATTGGCAAAGGCCACATTTAAGACGCCTACATCCCGCTTAATAATGTCGGCCAGCTCCGCGTCCAGATCGCTCTTGATCTGCAGGATCTGGTTCGCGCGCTCCACATAGCGCTCCCCGGCGTAGGTCGGCACGTACTTGTGTCCGGTCTTGCGGAACAGCTTCAGGCCCAGCTCATCCTCCAGCGTGATCAGAAACTTGCTGAGGGTGGGCTGCCCCACATAGAGAGATTCGGCCGCCTTGGTGATATTCTGGTACTTCGCGATGGCCAGAATGTAGTTCAGTTCCCGAAAGTCCATGATTTCCTCCTGTCCCGGATCCTTCCGCCTCTGAAGCCTCCCGTCCGCTGCATCCGCCTGCGGCAGTCCCGGAAAGTGATTGGCTTTTCTGCCCATATCATACCATACTTTTCCATGCCGTGACATTCAAAAAATGAATAGATTTCATTCAAAGTAAGAATAATTGTCTAATTTGTCCTAAGATTTCCAGTTGATTTTGTGGATTTTTTACATAAATATTCCTTATCCGCATGATTTTCATCATACGCATGAATTTCACTTTTTCGTTGCCCCATGCTACGATGAAACCATCGAAACGGTACCGGACACAGCGGCGCGGCCGGCCGCACGCCGGAAACGGATTCCGGCACCGTCCTCAGAGAACAAGACAGGAGGTTTTCATTATGCAGGCAAATCAAAGCATCCGTCTCCCCGTCACCATCATGCGCGGCGGCACCAGCAAGGGCGTATACATCCTGGAATCGGAGCTGCCCTCCGACCGCGGCGACTGGGAGCCCCTTCTTCTTCGGCTCATGGGAAGTCCGGATAAGAAGCAGATCGACGGCCTCGGCGGATCCCAGTCCGTCACCAGCAAAGTAGCTATCGTGAAGAAGTCAGACCGTCCCGACGCGGATGTGGACTATACCTTCGCCCAGGTGTCCGTCGACAAGCCGCTTGTCAGCTACAAGGGCAACTGCGGCAACATTTCCTCCGGCGTAGGCCCGTTCGCCATCGAAAAGGGCCTTGTAGAAGCGAAGGAAGGCGTGACGCCGGTTCGGATCTACAACACCAACACCGACAAGATCATCATTGCCGATGTACATACCGCGGACGGCACGGTAGAATATGAAGGAGACTTTGCCATCGCCGGCGTTCCGGGGACCGCTTCCCCGATCCGGCTGAAATTCGTAAGTCCCTCCGGCACCCTCGGAAACGGCCTTCTTCCTACGGGAAACGCCGTCGATACACTGGATGTCCCCGGCTTCGGACCGGTGCAGGTGTCCATCGTGGACGCGGCCAACCCATTGATCTTCGTAAAGGCGGCCGACCTAGGACTGACGGGACGCGAGCTGCCCGACGAGCTCAACGCCAATGCGGAGAAGCTGGAGCTTCTGGAGAAGGTCCGCGGCCTCGCCGCCGTGAAGCTGGGGCTGATCGACGACTATACCCGCTCCGCCTGGGATACGCCCGGCATTCCGAAGATGACCTTCGTCGCGGAGCCGGCCGATTATGTGACCGTGGACGGAAAAGAGATCCGCAAAGAGAACATTGACCTGCTCTCCCGCATGATGTCCATGCAGAAGACCCACCCCAGCTATGCCATGACCGGCGCCATGTGTACGGCGGCCGCCGCCGTGGTTCCGGGAAGCATCGTCAATCAGGTCCTCTCCCCGGACGCCGACACTCAGTTCATCCGCATCGGCCATCCCGGCGGGATCCTGGAATGCGGCGTGGACTACCATGAAAACGGCGCCGTTCCGGAGATCGACGATACCTTTGGCTTCCGTACGGCGAACCTGCTGATGGAAGGAACGGCGCGCATCCGGCTGTAGACTTACGCCGGCTATCACGAACGATAAACAAAATTACAGTTCAGCATCACGAAATGTATGATAATTGGAGGTTTCTCTTATGACAGCATTCTTAGCTCCCTATATGCCGGTCCTGTCGCTGATCGTCCTTGCGGTTGTCGTGGCGATCGGCTTCATCAAGAAAGTTAACCTGGGATTTCTCTCTCTGGGCGTCGCCTTTATCCTGTCGATGGTGGGCGGCCTGAAGGCTTCCGCCGTTACCGGCGGCTTCTCAAGCTCCATGTTCGTCACCCTGGTCGGCGTCACCTTTCTGTTCGGTATGGCGTCCCAGAACGGCACGCTGGACCTGTTCTCCAAGAAGGTCGTCGCGCTGGTCGGCAAGAATACCGTGCTGATCCCGATTCTGATGTTCGTCCTCTCGGCGTTCATCTCCGCCATCGGCCCCGGCCACATCGCGGCCGGCATCCTGATGACCACCTTCGCCATGTATCTGGCCTTTGAAATGAAGATCAACCCATGGGTCACCGCCCTTTTCGCCAAGCTGGGCGCCAACGCAGGCTGCGCGTCTCCGCTGTCCCTGACCGGCATTCTGGCCAGGGAGCTGACCACCAAGGAACCAATCTCCATGGAGTTCACAGGCGCCAACTCGGCCCACCTGTTCCTCTCCACGCTGCTTTCGGGCTTCGTCTTCACCCTGATCGTCTACATCGGCTCCAAGAGCTATAAGGTGAAGGCGGATAATCCCCTGAAATGGTCCGAGATTCCCAAGTTCAACCGCAACCAGAAGCTGACCATGGCCGCCATCGTTATCATGGTGATCTGCTGCATCGGCTTCAAGCTGGATACCGGACTCTTCGCCTTCATCATGGCCGCCATCCTGATCCTTCTCGGCGCGGCGGATGAGAAGGCCGCCATCAAGGGAATCCCGTGGGGAACGCTGGTCTTCATCTGCGGCGTAGGCGCTCTGGTCAGCGTAATCGACAAGCTGGGCGGAATCACCCTGGTCTCCGATTTCCTGAACGGTTTCTTAAGCGAGAAGACCTCGGTGCCGATCATGGCAGCTACCTCCGGAATCCTTTCCTGGGTCAGCTCCACCACCGGCGTCGTCATGCCGGCCCTGTATCCGATCGCGGATCAGGTGGCGCAGCAGTTTACCGGCGTCAACTACATGGAGCTCATCTCCGCGATCACCGCGACCTCCTTCGCGGCGGCGATCAGCCCCCTGTCCACCGGTGGCGCGATCATCATGTCCTCCTACTCGGCCTCCAAGGAGACCACCAACGAGGAAATGAACAAGCTGTTCAAGAACCTGTTCCTGCTCTCCGTCGCCAACGTCGGCGTAAACGTGCTGATGTCCGCGTTGGGAGTGTTCAGTCTGGGCGGTCTGTTCTACTAAGACCGCGAAATCCTTACCGACAACTTTCTTGCAGCTGTATACCTATACTCTAACGGAAAGAGCGCTTCCCGGCGCTCTTTCTGCGTTTTCAAAAACACCGGACATGGTCCGGAAACGTCCTGCTTTCCGACGAAAAGGCCCCGGACACTGTCCGGGGCCTTTTTGTCACGCTATTCTTAGTTGTTGATCAGCTTCTCGTTCTCGTTGTTCCAGCTGTACAGCTTGCGGATCTCCTCGCCGATCTTCTCGGACGGATGCTCCGCCGCTTTCTTGCGCATCGCCTGGAAATGTACCTGGCGGCCGGCCGGGGACATGTCAAGCAGGAACTCCTTGGCGAAGGTGCCATCCTGGATATCGGACAGGATCTTCTTCATGGTCTTCTTCGTCTCCTCAGTGATCAGCTTCGGTCCGGATACATAGTCGCCGTACTCGGCCGTATTGGAGATGGAGTAACGCATTCCCGCGAAACCGGACTGATAGATCAGGTCCACGATCAGCTTCATCTCATGGATGCACTCGAAATATGCGTTCCTGGGATCGTAACCGGCCTCGACCAGCGTCTCGAATCCGGCCTGCATCAGAGCGCACACGCCGCCGCACAGAACAACCTGCTCGCCGAACAGATCCGTCTCGGTCTCGGTACGGAAGGTGGTCTCCAGAACGCCCGCTCTCGCGCCGCCGATCGCCAGCGCGTAGGCCAGAGCGCGGTCAAGCGCCTTGCCGGTAGCGTCCTGCTCGACAGCAACCAGGCAGGGCACGCCCTTGCCGGCCTGATACTCGGAGCGGACCGTGTGGCCCGGGCCCTTGGGAGCGATCATCGTCACGTCCACATCCTTCGGCGGCTTGATGCATCCGAAATGGATGTTGAAGCCATGGGCGAACATCAGCATGTTGCCGGGCTCCAGGTTGGGCTCGATATCCTTCTTATACATATCAGCCTGCAGCTCATCGTTGATCAGGATCATGATGATATCGGCTCTCTTGGCCGCCTCGGCAGCCGTGTAGACCTCAAATCCCTGCGCCTCAGCCTTGGCCCAGGACTTGCTGCCCTCATAGAGGCCGACGATCACATTGCAGCCGGACTCACGTGCGTTCAGCGCGTGGGCGTGTCCCTGGCTGCCGTAGCCGATAACGGCGATGGTCTGTCCGTCCAGCATGGACAGGTTGCAGTCTTCCTGATAATAAATCTTTGCCATTTCCTTGCTCCTCCTTGAAAATCTTTGGATTCTCATTGATTTTATTGTTAAAGTTTCCGTCTGGCCTCACCTTCATGCAGGGTGGAAAGTCCATGGCAAAAACCTTAGCGTTCCTGTTACGGCAGATACCTGATGTCGTCCGCTCCGCGGGAAAGTCCCGTCAGGCCGGTCCTGGCAAGCTCCAGGATCTCATAGTCGCCCAGCAGATTGATCAGAGCGTCCAGCTTCGACTGGTCGCCGGTCAGCATCACGGTCAGGGATTCCTTTCCCACGTCCACGATGGTGGCGCGGAAGATATCCGAGATCGCGCTGATGGCCTGGCGCTCCGACGCGTCGGCCCTAACCTTCACCATGATCAGCTCCCGATACACGGAATGTCCCGGCTTCAGCTCCTTGATATCGCGCACATCCTCCAGCTTGCGCAGCTGCTTCTCAATCTGCTCCAGGATCTCCTGATCCCCGGTGGAAACCACGGTCATGCGGGAATAACGCGGGTCGGCCGTCTCGCCGACCGTCAGACTCTCAATATTATAACCACGGCGGCTGAAAAGACCGGCCACGCGGCTCAGCACGCCGGAAGTGTTGTCAACCAACAGCGATAACACGATTCTGTCCATATAACTTCCTACTTTCTGCGAATAAAATTAACCGGATCATGATTATTCTTTATCTTATCAATCGCGGAGGTATTTGTCAACTAGATAAACGGAATGCGTACTATAAATTCAGGTTATGGCGGGAGCGCCCGCATCCTACGGATTTCCTTGCCGGAGTGTCTGATTTATGATATACTCATTGAATCAGCACAGGTATCACCCGCACCGGTTCGGCGTCCGACAAATCTTTCCATCGAGACGCCAGAAAGGAGAATCCTATGTCCGATTACACCATCTCCCGCATCCTTCCCGGCGACCGCCGCGGCCAGCGCCAGCTGGTCGAACTGCTTACGGCCGAGGGCATCCGCAGGGACGCCAGCCTGGACTACACCTGCGGTATATTCGACGACGACTACCGTCTGATCGCCACCGGAAGCTGTTTCGGCAGCACGCTGCGCTGCATGGCGGTCAGCAGCGACCATCAGGGCGAAGGACTGATGAACGAGATCGTAAGCCACCTTATGGAAGTCCAGTACGAACGGGGCAATATGCACCTGTTTCTGTACACCAAATGCAGCTCCGCCAAATTCTTCGGGGATCTGGGTTTCTATGAGATCGTGCGGATTCCGGATCAGATCGTGTTTATGGAGAACCGCCGGAGCGGCTTTTCGGATTACCTGAAGAAACTGGAAGAAGAAAGTATCCGGGCGCATATACCGGCCGCTCCCGGTGCGCCGGCCGAAAGCGGCAGTCCGGCCCCGGCAGACGGCGCTTCCCCCTCGCCCCGCGTCGCCGCCCTGGTCATGAACGCCAACCCCTTTACTCTGGGGCATCAGTACCTGGCGGAGCGCGCCGCAGCGGAGAACGATATCCTGCATCTGTTTATCGTCAGCGAGGACGCAAGCCTGGTGCCCTTTGCCGTGCGCAAGCGGCTGGTCATGGAAGGCACCGCCCATCTTCCCAATATCATCTATCATGAAAGCGGGCCCTACATCATCAGCAGCGCCACCTTCCCAAGCTATTTCCAGAAGGATGAGGCGGCGGTCAACGAAAGCCACGCCATGCTGGACCTGGCTGTTTTCACCCGGATCGCCCGCGCCCTTGGGATCAACAGGCGCTACGTGGGGGAAGAGCCCCGAAGCCAGGTGACCGCAATCTATAACGATATCATGTGCGGAAAGCTTCCGGAAAACGGCGTCGAATGCGTCGTCGTCCCCCGCAGGGAATGCGGCGGCAGCGCCATCAGCGCCTCCACCGTCCGCCAGGCTGTTAAGGACGGCGACCGGGATCTGCTTAAGCAGCTGGTTCCGGAGTCGACGCTTCGCTATTTCCTGAGTCCGGAGGCGGAGCCGGTGATCCGCCGGATCCGCGCCGCCGAAAATGTGATCCATTACTAAGCGCCGGTTCTCCGGCGTTTTTTTCGTACAATAGGAAATTCCTCCGGCATTTCCTATTGTACAAAAAAGCCCTCCGGGCAGGATCGCACTGCGGCGGAGCAGAAGATGTCGCTGACGCGACCCGCCGCAGGCGGAGAATCTCGCAAGCGAGATTCTATTTTAT
>CANQME010000006.1 GCA_947624815.1 uncultured Lachnospiraceae bacterium
AGGAAAATGTACCCCTTCGACACCAGTCCGGACAGCACCGCGCTGGCCGTCGGCGTCGCGTAGCCGTAGGTATCCGGGATCCAGTAGTGGAACGGGAACAGGCCGCTTTTGATCGCAAGGCCCACGCTCACTACCGCCACGATCACCAGAAGGGGGATCTGATAGCTTCCGTCGGCCACGATCCGGCTCACCGCCTCTTTGGCCGGGCTCATCAGAAGCTGTCCGGTCACGTCGTAGAGAAGGCTCAGACCGATCAGGAACAGACCGGAACCCAGGGAGCTCATGACCATATAGCGGATGGCCGCCGTCAGGCTCCGCCCGGTCTGGCTCATCATGATCAGGCCGCAGCCGGCGATGGTATTGATCTCCACGAACACGTAGGCCGTAAACAGGTCGTTGGTATAGATCAGCGCAAGCAGGGAACTGAGCATCAGATCGATCATGATGTAGAACAGGTTCTGCTTGCTGGGCTCCACGTCCTCCTCCGTATACTTAAGACCGCCGACCACCGACAGAAACATGACAACGCCGAACATCAGCGCCGTCAGTCCCTCCAGCACGCCGGCGCGGATCTCATTGCCCCAGGGCGCCGGAAAATGTCCCATCATGTAGGTATAGCTCTGCCCCGTCCGGAGACAGAACGCAAGCACGGCGGCGGATAAAAGGGTCGTCGCCGTGATGGCGGCGATACTGACCGCCCTCGCCTTTTTCCCGGAAAGCACCGACGACACGATCCCCGAGAACATGGCGATGATAATGGAAAAGAAAGGAAAATTCTGCACAAAGCTCATAGCTGCTCCTCCTCTTCCAGCTTCATGGAGATCAGGATCTGATCCAGATCCAGAGAGTGGTACCTCTCATAGAGCCGGATCGTCAGGGCCAGCATCAGCGCCGTTGTGCTGACGCTGACCACGATGCCCGTCAGCACCAGACCGCTGGGCACCGGATTGATATAGGCGGAGGCGTCCTGCACGCCGTCTGTCAGGATCGGAACGCCTCTCCCCTCGATATAGCCTTTGGCCGCCAGGAACAGATAGATGGCGGTATCCATGATATTCATTCCCATGATCTTCTTGATCAGGTTCCGGTGAAGCAGAAGCATGGTGAAGCCCACGCCGAAGAGGATCATGGACACCTCCTCCTCCAGATTCAGCATCAGTGTCGGAGACATGGCCTACATCCCTCCCTTCCGGAACAGCGTGTAAAACGCGTACATGGTACACATGACCACAAGACCCACACAGATATTAAGCGGCAGGATCAGTCCGCTGCTGAGGATCGCGCCGGGCGTTCCCAGGGGAATGCCGCTCTCCAGATGATTCGCCCCGGTGAAGAAGGAATAGCTCTTCGCCAGGCAGTAGAAGGTCAGCGCGCAGAGCGTCACCCTGCGGTATACCTTTTCGGTAAAGAACCGCTCCGTCTTCGCGAAGCCGAATGCGTTCAGATAAAGGATCAGGCCGCTTCCAAGCACCGCGCCGCCGGAGAAGCCGCCTCCCGGCGACAGATGCCCGTTCAGCACGATGTAGACGCCGAATACCAGGATCAGCGGAACCAGGATGAACGCGGCCCTTTGAAGGATCACGTCGTTCTTCGGCTCAAACAGCCGGTCGTCCTCCTGAGGCCCTCTGGACCTGGCGCGGCTCGTCCCGTTCGACGCGTCGATGCGCAGAAGCACCAGCACGCAGCAGGACGCGATAAACAGCACGCAGGACTCGCCGAAGGTATCGAAGGCACGGTAATCCAGGATCATTCCCGTGACGAAATTGATGGCGCCGGTCTCCGCAAGGCCGCTCTCGATGTAGCGGGCCGGCACTTCGTTGTTGGCCGGATTGTCCGCGCCGCCGAAGGGCGGCAGGTGGATCGTAGTCCACAGAAAAACGGCGATGATCATCATGCACAGGATCACCGACATGACCTGATAGAACCGCCGAAACCGTCTCAGACCGCGCGCGGCCGTCTCGGCCGGGCCGTTTCCGGGTCTGCCGCCGGCGCCGAAATATCCGTCCGGATGGATGCGGGCCTCAAGTGCCTCCTGGGCATGCCTGCGCCACTGGGCATAGTCGACCGTCTCCCGCTGCGGCCAGACCTCCGGGCCATAGACCGCCTCGGACGCCTTCCGACGCGCTTCCAGAGCCGGGCTGCCGCTTGGGCCGGCGCTTCGGCTCTCTTTCTGGCCTTCCTGTTTCCCGTCCGGAAGCGTCACATCCATGACGTCCTCCAGCAGATTGACCTCTCCGTCATACCACCGTTTGAACTTCCTATAGCGGCTATGCTCGTAATCGTCCCTAAGCCTCGTCATCCCGGTCATCCTCCTTCCGGATCGCCCGGATCTTTTTCAGCGTCACGAAGAACAGAATACTGGTGACGCCGGCGCCTACGGCCGCTTCCGTGATGGCCAGATCCGGCGACTGCAGAAGCACCCAGATCACGCACATGATCAGACTGTACGACATGAAAATGATAATGGACGTCAGAAGATCCCGGATCACCGCCACGGAGACGGCGCATACGATCAGGGATACCAGAAGCAGGATCTCAAATACCTTCATGTTCCGGATCCTCCTTTCCGTCCTTTTGCTTTCCCTCAGCCTGCCCCGCGCCGGCCTCTGCCTTCTGCTCTCCCATGCGGATCACGCTGATCTCGCCGAGGTTGGGGTTGGTCATCGCTTCCAGACGGCTGATCATATGTCCGGAAACCGGGGACGCCATCCAGAAGAACAGAATCACCAAAAACAGCTTCAGAGAATCCATCGTAAAGCCGCGCATGACCATCAGGCCCAGGAAGATGAACAGCACTCCCAGGGTATCGCCCATGGCCGCCGCGTGCATGCGGTTTAACGCCTTCTTAAATTTCTGAACGCCGAACACGGCCAGCACCTCGAAGAACATGCCCACCAGCAAAAGCGCAGCTACTGCAAAGAATCGGATCCATTCCCAGACCATCACTGTACCTCCTTCTGCCGAGCGGCGTTTGTCTTCGGCTCCGGATCCGCAGAACCGCTATTCTCCGGATCCCCGTTCCTGGCGGAAGCGTCTTCTGCGGCTTTCCTGCCGGCTTTCTTCGAAGCTTCGGCTTCTTCTGCTCTCTCGCCTGCTGCCTTCGCAGCTGATGCTCCCGTGAGGCTTTCACCCGCAGCCTCTGCTGCCCTCTCGCCTGCGGCTTCCTCCTGGTTGCGCAGGTTATCTGCCACCGCCCCCAGGTTTGCCTTCATATTCTTCCTCTGCAGATATACGCCGGTATAAACCTTGCACAGCACCACCACGCCCAGAAAGCTGATCATGGCGTAGATCAGACATACATCTACCAGATAATTCTCATCCAGATACAACGACAGGATCGCGATCAGCATAATGATAATGGTGCCGATCATATTGACCGCGATGACCCGGTCCGAGATCCCCGGTCCCAGTACCGAACGGACGATACTGACAATGATCAGGATCCCCAGCACGATCATCGTGCCTGCCAGAAGGATCTCATAAGCATGTCCCAACATCATCGTTTCGCCCCCTTCGCTTCCATTTCCCGAAGGAGCCGCACGAAGACCGAATCGTCGAGCCCCTCCGCCAGCTTCCTGTCCAGACAGTGGACGCAGAAGGTGTTGCTTTCCACGGAAACCGTAATGGTCCCGGGCGTCAGCGTAATGGAGTCCGCCAGCACCGCCCTGGCCATATCGCTCTTAAGGTCCGTGTCGAAATACGCCAGCGCCGGTTCCGGCTCCTGATCCGGCGACAGGATGATGCCGAGCACCACGATATTGGCCTTCACGATCTCCTGAACCAGTACCCAGAGATACCGGACCATCATCGGGGTCAGCCTAAACACGGTGATCTCCGCCTCCACACTGTAGTCCATGAAGCGGCACAGAAAGAAAAAGAGCGCGGCCGTCAACAAAAGACCGATAACACAGATCTCCAGCGTTATCTTCCCGTTTAAGATCAGCCACACCGCAAAAATCAATATAAACATATCGCCGCATCTTCCTTTACCAATATTCGGCAATCATTATATACCCGTTTCCCCGGAAATACAAGTGCCGTTTTTGTATACTGGTGCCCGTTTTTGCATACCGGTGCCCGGCGCGTGACAAAGCCCGCGCGTTTTCATATCCGCGCGGGCCGCAGCATCGCCGTCACACCTTCATTTCCTTCCACCTTCCGCTCATATATCTTCCGATAAAGCAGGACATCCGGGCGATCCAGTCCACCACCATGGCGATCCAGACGCCGATGGCTCCGAGTCCCATCCCGATGCCGATCACATAGCTTAAGCCGATCCTGAATACGATCATGGACGCGATGGAGACCACCATCGGGAACCGCACGTCGCCGGAGGCGCGCAGCACATTGGCCAGCGTGAACGCCGACGGCCACATGAGGATTGCAAAGCCGTCGTGGATCAGGATCAGGAAAAAGGACAGCTTAAGCGTCTCATAGGACAGGTTGTAAAGCTTAAGCGTCAGCGGCAGGGACAAAATCACGCATGCACAGCACAGGCTGTTGATCAGATAGGTGATCTTCATCATCTTCTTCGCGTAATATTCCGCCTGGTCATAGTCCCCGGCGCCCACGCACTGTCCGATGACGGTGATCATCGCCAGGTTCATGGCCTGTCCCGGCAGCACGCCCATTCCGTCGAAATTGTTGGCTACTGCGTTGGCCGCGATCTGCACGGTGCCGAAGGTGGCGATAATGCTGACCACCAGCACGCGTCCCAGCTGGAAGATGCTGTTCTCCACGCCGTTCGGGATCCCGATATGAAGGATCCTGCGGATCGTCGCGCCGTCCCACCGGAGCCAGCCGCGCTCCAGGCAGACCTCCAGGCCAGGATTATGCAGCCGGACGAACAGCACCACGCAGGCCACGATCCGGGAGATCAGCGTCGCCAGGGCCGCGCCCGCCACGCCCCAGCCCATCCCGAAGATGAACCAGGCGTTGCCGGCCACATTGATCAGGTTCATCACGATGGATACCTGCATGGAAATCCTGGAATTGCCCATGGACCTAAACAGCGCCGCGCAGGAATTGTACACCGCCAGGAACGGATAGGACAGCGCCGAGATCACCAGATAGATCAGGGCGTTTCGCATCACGTCCGCCTCGATGCCCCGGTAAAGCGTGTTCAGAAGGGGCCGCCTGCATACGATCGAAAATACCATGATCACGACCGCGATCAGCGCCGTGATGACGAGAAGCTGTCCCGCGGACCGTCTGGCCTCCCGCCTGTCTCCCCGGCCCAGATGATGGGACGTGACCACCGCGCCGCCGGTAGCGACGGCCGCGAAGATATTGATGATCAGATTGCTGATCATATCCACCAGCGACACGCCGGAGGTGGCCGCTTCGCCGGCGCTCGACACCATCATCGTATCCATGATTCCCACGGTCACCGCCAGGATCTGCTCGATGATCAGCGGCCCGATAAGCCTGGCCAGATCCTGATTGGAGAACAGATACGCCTCGCCGGTCTCCGTCACCGGATGAAGACGTCTCTTCGGGATCACATCCGCCTGTTTCGGATTGTATTTCATTGTACTGCCTTCTCTCTGTCTTTGCTCTGCTTAGCGCAGATGTCATACAAAGACAATATACTCGGTTTTTCTCCGGTTTTCAACCCTGGATTTGCGCCGGCATGCCGGCTTGCAGCCCGGCGAGCAGCCTGTGTGCACTTGCGTGCTGCTCATGCGTACTGCAATGCAACCTGTGCATCCCGGCAAAACTTAGCCCTACCGTGAACGAATCCCGCAGTCCTGTCTGCGCAATGCGGACTCAAATCAGAAAGCATTCGAAGCAGCTATATAAAATCAGTCCAAGATTTGTGAAATGCCATGAATAGACAGAATCGGTTCGTCTGGTTATAGTTGACTCAGATGCGATTTCGTTGAATTGCATGCCGGCCGCAGCTTGGAGAGGGTGATGAAGATGTATTCGAAGGAGCTGCAGGAGCTGGACCGTAATACGGTACAGTATATGATCGATGAATTGCAGGAAACTATCAACCAGAAGGATGCCGTGATCGGAGAGCAGTCAGCACAATTGACCCAAAAAGATAACACAATAGAGGAGCAATCAGCACAGCTGACCCGCAAAGACAGCACGATTGAAGAGCAGTCAGTGCAATTGACCCGGAAAGACAACATGATTGAGGAGCAGTCAGCACAGCTTGCCCGATTCCAAAAGCTGCTGGAAGAACAGAACCGACGGATTCAGGAACTGTCCGCCCTGGCCGGAATTCCATCGGCAATCGAATGATCTTATGTATGCTGCCATGACACAAAGTCCTGGCGATGTCTTCTTTCGAAAGCATCGCCAGGACTTTATTTATTTTCTACAGATCTGATTTTTATTCGATACAAACTCCATACTGTCTCACATGGCAGCTGCCATGTTTCTCAGCAGTACCCCAACTCCTTCAGATACCTCCCCAGCGCGTCCTGCCACGGCGGCAGCCGCTTAAATCCCGCCGCGTCCAGCTTCGACTTGTCCATGCGGCTGTTGGCGGGGCGCTTCGCTTTGGCAGGATACTGGTCGCTGGCGACCGGGACCACGTTCACGTTCATGCCGGCCTGGCGGAAGATCTCCACGGCAAATTCGTGCCAGCTGCACAGGCCCTCGTTGGTAGCGTGGTAGCGGCCGTAACGGTCGGTTTCGATCATATCCACCAAAAGCCGTGCCAGATCATAGGTATAGGTAGGCGAACCGATCTGGTCGCAGACCACGGTCAGGGTATCGCGGGTCTTGCCCAGGTTCAGCATGGTCTTGATGAAATTCTTCCCGTTGACGCCAAAGACCCAGGCGATGCGCACGATGAAATACTTCTCAAGCTGCTCCACCGCCAGCTCGCCCTCGTACTTGGTCTGGCCGTAGACATTGAGCGGCTGCCGCTCATCGTCCGGCTCCCAGGGGCGGGTGCCCTGACCGTTAAAGACGTAATCAGTGCTGATATACATGAGCTTGCAGTTCCGTTCCCGGCAGACCTGTGCGATGTTTGCCGTCCCGCCCGCGTTGACGCGGCGGCACAGATCCTCGTTGTCCTCGGCCGCGTCCACCGCTGTGTAGGCGGCGCAGTGGATCACAGCGTCGGGAGCCGCATCCGTGATCACGCGCTCCACGGAAGCAGCGTCCGTGATATCCATCTCGTCGATATCCACGCCGGTCGCAGTGTGCCCCCGCTTTTCCAGTTCATTTACCACGTCGTGGCCCAGCTGACCTTTGACGCCTGTCACCAAGACTTTCATTTCAACAATTCTCCTTTATCTCCGACTGTCATGTCCCAATCTTCCGGCTCCTGCCGGCCTGCAGATCCTCCGGTCCGGAACGCATCCTTCACCACAATCCTGCAGATATCCCTGCGCAGTTCGTCATAACCCAAAGGCGTCATGCTTCCAGCCGTTTCCCGTACATCTTATCAAAATAATTGGCGTACTCGCCGGAAATGATATGCTCCCACCACTCCCGGTTGTTCAGATACCAGTCGATGGTCTGGCGGATGCCGGTGTCGAAGGTGTATTTCGGCTTCCAGCCCAGCTCTGTCTCCAGCTTCGTCGGATCGATGGCGTAGCGCCGGTCGTGGCCGGGACGGTCAGTAACGAAGCGGATCAGACTCTCCGGTTTGTCGAGCGCCTTAAGGATCGTCTTCACGACCTCCAGGTTCGTCCGCTCATTGTGGCCGCCTACGTTATAGACCTCTCCTACCCGGCCGCCCCGGATGATCAGGTCGATGGCCTCGCAGTGGTCGGACACGTGGAGCCAGTCGCGGACATTTTCTCCCTTGCCGTAGACCGGCAGCTCCTCGTCCGCCAGAGCCCTGCTGATGATCAGCGGGATCAGCTTTTCCGGGAACTGGTAGGCCCCGTAGTTATTGGAGCAGCGGGAAATGGTCACCGGCAGCCCATATGTCCTGTGATACGCCAGAACGAACAGATCCGCGCTGGCCTTGGAGGAACTGTAGGGGCTGGAGGTATGAAGCGGCGTCTCCTCGGTGAAGAACAGATCCGGCCGGTCAAGCGGCAGATCGCCGTAGACCTCGTCGGTGGACACCTGGTGGTAGCGCTTCACGCCGAATTTGCGGGAGGCGTCCAGAAGGACGCGGGTTCCCATCACGTTGCTCTGCACGAAGATCCCCGGATCGGTGATGGACCGGTCCACGTGGGTCTCTGCCGCGAAATTCACGACGATATCGAACTTTTCCTTCTCAAACAGCTCCATGATGAACGGCTCGTCGGCGATGTCGCCCCTCACGAACCGGTAATTGGGCTTATCCTCCACCGGCTTTAATGTCTCCAGATTGCCCGCGTAGGTCAGCAGGTCCAGGTTTACGATCTGGTCCTCCGGATACTTATTCACCATATAATGGACGAAATTGCCGCCGATAAAGCCGGCGCCGCCTGTCACTAATATTTTCATAATCGATGATCCTCTCTTTCTGTTGTCAGTCTGCTTTGCTTGTCCGCTCCCGGTTTCTTCCACCGGCTTTTGCGCCAAACCGGTTTCTTCCACTGGCTTCCGCTCAGATCCGCGCAGTCTCACCGGCTCACTTGAATTCCTTATCGATAAATTTCCCCGCCAGCACATCCATCAGATACTGCCCGTACTGGTTCTTCTTAAGCGGCTCGATGTTCTCCATCAGCTGATCCCTGGTGATCCAGTGGTTCAGATACGCGATCTCCTCCAGGCAGCCGATCTTTCTGTGCTGGTGGGACTCCATCGTGCGCACGAAATTCGTCGCGTCCACCAGCGACTCGTGGGTTCCCGTATCCAGCCAGGTAAAGCCCTGTCCCAGAAGCTCTACCTCCAGGTGGCCATCCTCCAGATAGATCCGGTTCAGATCCGTGATCTCAAGCTCTCCCCGGGCCGACGGCTTCAGATTCTTCGCGTACTCCACCACCCGGTTGTCGTAGAAATAAAGCCCCGTCACGCAGTAGTTGGACTTGGGATTCTTCGGCTTCTCCTCGATGGAAATGGCGTGCCCGTCGGAATCAAACTCGACAATGCCGAACCGCTCCGGATCGTCCACATAGTAGCCGAACACCGTGGCTCCGTGCTGCTTGTTGGCCGCCTTCAGAAGACGCTTCTTCAGCCCGTGGCCCGCGAAGATGTTGTCCCCCAGGATCATGGCCACATGGTCGTCCCCGATGAAATCCGCACCGATGATGAATGCCTGGGCCAGCCCGTCCGGCGACGGCTGCACCGCGTAGGACAGGCGAATGCCGAATTGATGCCCGTCGCCTAAGAGATGCTCGAACCTCGGCGTATCGTCCGGCGTAGAGATGATCAGGATATCACGGATACCGGCGCTCATCAGCACCGACAGCGGATAATAGATCATCGGTTTATCGTAAATGGGAAGCAGCTGCTTGGATGTGACCATGGTCAGCGGATAAAGCCTGGTGCCGGACCCCCCGGCCAGTATGATTCCTTTCATGACTGTGCTCTCCTTTTCTTTCACAGATCCTGCCGCCAATAAAAGCAAAACCCTTTATCATGCGTCCGTCTGCAGAATGTACCGTCTGGAACACATTATAAAGGGTTACGTTACGTCACTGTCAAGCACTTTTTGCAGATTTCCCTAAAACTCTCTGCAGGATCCCTGCCTGCTTCTCTTTCCGCTTACTCCCGGCAGACGAAGATCCCGGCCATTTTCGTAATCCGGATCCCGCCTTTCTCCCGGATCTTCCCTTCCAGAAACCTCCGAAACTCGTCCTTTCGCTGGTTCAGGTACTCTCCCTGGTTCCCATGACAGGACAAAATGTAATCAAGGAGCGGCTCCGCTTCGTCCACCAACAGGTAATCGTCATACAGGATCTGCTCCACCCGGCCGAAGACCTGCCCCAGCATGGCCTGTCCGTTCTCCAGGCCGAACAGCTCATAAAGCGCCACCTCCGACAGATTGATCCGGGGATCGAACTCCCGGACCAGATCCGTGATCTCCTTCATATGGGTCCGTCCGTAGGTGCTGCAGTAGAATACGCCTCCGCTTCGAAGCACCCTCCGGATCTCCCTCAGGGCCTGAGGAATGTCCTTCACATAAAACAGCACATGGTTGGCAATGACCGCGTCAAAGGAGGCGTCCCCGTAAGACAGCCGCTGGCAGTCTTCCACACGGAACTGAAGTCCCGGCATTCCGCCGCTTGCCGGTGTACGCGCTCCCGCAGGAGACGGCGCCGGACTGGCCTCTTTCCCGCTCTTCGGTTCCGCAGCAGCATCGGAGACAGGCGCCCCGGCCGCCGGATCATGCGCAAAACCGGATGCCGGAACAATCGAATGAAGCCGCGCCGCGGCGTCCTCCACCATCCCCTCCGATACGTCCGTCACATGGATGCGACGCGAGGCGATGATCCCGGGGGACACATTCTGCCACAGCTCCCCGTTGCCGCAGCCCACCTCCAGGATATCCCGGGCGGCGGCGAAATCGATCTGCGACGCCAGCCAGGCAAACCATCCGACCGGATTGCGGGAGAACCGCCGGTGAAGATCGATGCGGACGTCGATGTTGACGGCGGATTTATACTGCTCCACCACCGCGTGTTCCATATTTGTAATATGGATCAAATGAAGGATACGGCTCCAGTCCACCTGCCGGGTATCGCCCACCATCCGCTCCGTGTCGGTCAGCGCCTGATCCATACTTTCGAGATGGCGGATCCGCTTCTGGATCAGCTTTCTCTGCATGGCCAGGGAGCGGGCCACGTCTTCCGCATCGTCGCCCATAGGCATGGCCGCGATCTCGTCAAGCGAAAAACCAAGGTATCTGAGGGACAGGATCCGCTGCAACCGCCCGAAATCTTCATCGGTATACAGCCGGTATCCGTTCTCACCCGTTTTGCTGGGCTTTAAGATGCCCTGCTTATCATAGAAGCGGACGGTCCGGACCGTCACATTCGCCTTCTTCGCAAATTCGCCGGAAGTGTAATATCCCTCCTGCACGCCGCTTCCTCCTTTCTGCCGTTTCCCTGCCGGACACGGCTGCCTTCCTTCCGCCCCATCAGGACGGCTCCGCCTCCCCGATCATAAGCCGCTTCCACAGAAGCATCCCGATACAGAGCAGAATCGGGAACAGGACCGCCATCATCAGCCCGCCCTTCAGATTTCCCGATTCCACCGACGCCATTCCCACCACGGTCGGGCCCAGGGAGCAGCCCATATCTCCGGCCAGGGACAGCAGGGCGAACATGGCCGTTCCGCCGCCCTTCAGCGTCTCCGTCGCAAGGCTGAAGGTTCCCGGCCACATGACGCCCACGGAGAAGCCGCAGATCCCGCAGCCCGCCAGCCCCAGCAGGGGAACCGGCGCATAAACCGCCAGAAGATAGCTTCCGATGCACAGAAGCCCGCAGCCGATCATGAACCGCATCAGCGGGATCCTCTCCGCCAGCCTGGCGTGCAGCACGCGGGCCGTTCCCATCAGCGCCGCGAACATACAGGGACCGGCCAGATCGCCCACCGCCTTGTTCACATGAAGACCCGCTTCCGCGAAGGCGGAGGCCCACTGGCTCATGGCCAGCTCTGACGCGCCCGCGCACAGCATCAGCGCGCAGAACACCCAGAACAGCTTCCGGCGAAGCAGCTGCGAAACCGGCATGGTCTCATGCTCTTCCTCCAGCGTCCGGATCGGAACCCTGCCGAAATAGAATGCGTTGCAGGCCGGAAGAACCGCCCACAGAACACACAGGATCCGCCAGTTTCCCATCCCCGCCGCCGCGAAGAACACGGTGGACAGAAGCACCACGGCCATCTGTCCCCAGCAGTAGAAGGAATGCAGAAGGCTCATGGCCGCCGCCTTGCCCTCCGTCGGACATGCCTCCACGATAGGGCTGATCAGCACCTCGATCAGTCCCCCTCCCAGCGCGTAGAGCACTACGCACGCCAGAAGGCCCGCATAGGCGCTTCCGAACAACCGCCCGGTCATGACGGGCAGAACCGCCATGCCGGCCAGTCCCAGCGCGGCGCAGATATGGGCGGCGACCACACCCACCCGGTAGCCGACGCGGTCGATCAACACCGCCGACGCCAGATCCACCGTCAGTTGGATCCCGAAATTCAGCGTGATCAGCAGCGTGATCTTATCCAGGGAAATCCCGTACTGGGACTGAAAGGTCAGAAACAGAAGCGGCGATAAATTATTGACGATCGCCTGCGTTACATAGCCAAGATAACTGGCCCAGATCGTATGCCGGTAATTCAGGGAGCAGTTCTTCATCACGGATCCTCACTCGTATTTTCGTTCCCTTTATCATATTCCACTTTTTCCTCAAATGCAAGTACTTACCTGCACATCCGGGGATACATCAAAAGTCGGACGGCCGCGGCCGCAGCCCTCCCGCCCCGTGCCGCTGTCCGTCCGCCTCTGTCAGACCCCCCGCATGTTCACCCTGTCTATTCGAACCGCACGATCTCCCGCCGCAGCCGTTTCATGATCTTTTTCTCAAGTCTTGAGATATAGGACTGGGAAATTCCCAGAAGATCCGCGACTTCCTTCTGGGTCATCTCCTCGCCGTCGGCGGTGGTCAGCCCGTAGCGCAGTTCCACGATCTTCTTCTCCCGTGGGCTTAAGCGGCTGATGGCCATATTCAGCAGATCCCTCTCCGTCTCCTGTTCCAGATTCCTATAGATCTCGTCCTCGTCTGTGCCCAGAATATCCGACAGGAGAAGCTCGTTGCCGTCCCAGTCCACATTCAGCGGCTCATCGATGGAGACCTCCAGCTTCGTCTTGTTATTTCTCCGCAGATACATCAGGATCTCATTCTCAATGCAGCGGGAAGCGTAAGTGGCCAGCTTGATGTTCTTGTCCCGGTTGTATGTATTGATGGCCTTGATCAGTCCTATGGTTCCGATGGAGATCAGATCCTCCACGCCGACGCTGGTATTGTCGAACTTCTTGGCAATATAGACGACCAACCGAAGGTTGTGCTCGATCAGCGTCTGGCGCGCCTCCTTGTCCCGCTCTCCGCCCAGAAGCTGGATCATGCGGTTCTCCTCATCGCCCGCGAGAGGCGACGGCAGGATATCCGCTCCGCCGATATAGTGAACCTCTCCCTCCTTCTGAAACAGGATTTTCTTAAAACTTGGCACCGCTTTGAAATGAAAACGGTTCGGAATTGATACCTTGACCACCATGGGTGATTCCTCCTTTTTGTCCGATCTGATTTATAAATCTCTGTGAAGAAGCATTTCGTAGCCGCCCTCCCGTGACAGTGGAAAAGGGGCCCGGGCGATCCAGGGTCGATCCTCTTTCTCGGTCCCTGCAGCAGCGGACGCCGGGTCCCGGAACGAAAGTCCGGCTGCTTCCGTCCTCAAGTATAACTCCAAGGAATCGATCTGTGTGGTTTCCATTACTCCAAGCGGGCTTCCTATGGTCCGATACCGGACCGGGCGCACCTTCAGCTCCCTTCCCTGCTCCGCAGCCGCCCGGACAAGCTCCGTCCATACCCGTTCCGCGACGATACTCACCGGGCGGCCGCTTTCCGGCTCCGTCAGCATGTTTCCGCTGTCCCGGTACGCCGTTACCTGCAGGCGCCTTTCGCCGATGCGCAGCGTCGCCGGACAGAGCGCCGCCTTCTCCCTTCTCGTCTCCGACGCATTCATCCACAGATACCTGAACAGGAAGACCGATCCGCATACCAGCATGACCCACATCAGAAACGGCAGACCTCCCGCCGCGTCTCCCCGCATCGCCAGAACCGCATAGTATCCCGTCTCCGTATGTTCCAGAAGAAACTCCATCAGTCCGCCGCACACGGCGGCGAGAAAGAGAAGAAGAAGCGTCTCCCTGAGAAGCTCCCTGACATGCGATGGCCGAAACGCGACGGCGCAGGAAAGCATCGCGGCCGCCGCAGGCCCGGCAACAGCCGCCGCTCCGTCAAGAACGCGGACCGCCGCATGCGCGTGAGCCCGCCCCGTCGGAAGCGCCAGAAACCAGACCACCGCGCACGATACGGCGGCGCCGGACGCGCCGGCCGCAAGGATACGGCCGGCGCCCGTCCTCTGCCTGAGGATCCCGGAGGCCAGACGCAGCAGGATCAGGTCCATAATGAAATTAATAAGGAAATACACATCTATGTACAGCTCATACCGCAACGGCCGGACCCCCTGTCTCACATTGTCCATTATAGACAGTTTGCCCTTCGGAATTTGTCAAACGGTGGGAAGAAAAACGGATTTTTTCTCGTCTGAAATCGAGGATTTGTACAGAAAAAACTGAGGAATCGACAAAAAGGCGCTCCCCTTCGGGAACGCCTGAAACAGTCGTAATCTGAAGTTATCTCTTGTTCTTCAGGAAATCAGGAATCGTGATATCCTTCATGTTGGCAGCCGGGCGGTAGCCCTGGCCGGTCTGACCGCTTACGCCGCCTAACGGCGCCGGACGGGTGCCGAACGAGGACGGAGACGAAGGAGCGGTCGCGGCAGCCTCAGCGGCTCCCGGAATCTTCGCAGGACGGAAGGAGCCAAACCCGGTTCCTGTCCCGGTCCCGCTCATGGTCTTGGCCACAGAACCGCCGGCCTGCTCGTCCAGTCCGGTAGCGATGACGGTAATCGTCGCCTCGTCCTGGGCGTTCTCGTCGTACATGGCGCCGAAAATAATGTTGGCGTCATCACCGGCAAGATCCTGTACGTAGCTTGCGGCTTCATTGGCCTCGATCAGGCTGATGTCGCCGGAGATATTGATAATCACATGGGAAGCGCCCTCGATGGTGGTCTCCAGAAGCGGACTGGACACAGCCTGCTTCACAGCCTCCAGAGCCTTCTCGTCGCCCTTGGCGCGACCGATGCCGATATGGGCGATGCCCTTATCGATCATGACGGTCTGCACGTCGGCGAAGTCCAGATTAATCAGTCCTGGGACGTTGATCAGGTCCGTGATGCCCTGAACCGCCTGCTGAAGCACCTCGTCGGCCTTCTTAAGGGCGTCCGGCATGGTCGTCCGACGGTCAACGATCTCCAGAAGCTTATCGTTGGGGATCACGATCAGCGTGTCCACGCTGTCCTTCAGGCGCTCGATGCCCTGTACCGCGTTGGTCATACGGGTCCTGGCCTCGAACTTGAAGGGCTTGGTCACCACGCCTACGGTCAGGATTCCCATATCCTTGGCGATCCTGGCGATCACGGGAGCCGCGCCGGTTCCGGTACCGCCGCCCATGCCGCAGGTGACGAACACCATGTCGGCGCCGCGGAGCGCCTGAGCCAGCTCCTCGGAGCTCTCCTCCGCAGCCTTCTCGCCCACCTCCGGACGGGCGCCCGCGCCCAGACCCTTGGTCAGCTTCTCTCCGATCTGCATGGCAGTCGGCGCCTTGCAGAACTGCAGGGCCTGCTTGTCCGTATTGATGCCGATAAACTCAACGCCGGCAATATTCTCATCGATCATGCGGTTCACCGCGTTGTTCCCTGCGCCGCCTACACCAACGACGATGATACGGGCAGAACTCTCTGCCTCATTTATCTTAATCTCCAGCAAGATGATGTCCTCCTTTTTTTACGTGTACCCCCACGTCTGTTTTATCTGCGCTTTCCGTATATCTAGCCTACCTTATATCATATTTGATTTCATACAAAATATCAACCATTTTTTTTAGAAATTTGCGTCACTCGGAAAAATTTTTCCGGAACGTCGTGATCAGATCTTCCTTATTCTCATCGTAATTATCCAGATAAAGCGTACCGTCCAGATCCTGGATCTGCGGCATCATATCCGCCAGCAGGGAAATCTTTCCATCCATCTGGGAACCGTCTCCAAGCACCACCTCCACCCGATTGATATGCAGACTCGCCTCGCCCTTCGAGTTATACCGGATCCCGTCCACTGAAAGCTTCCGCAGAGACAGAAGCTGCGTCAGGTTCAGGATCTCCTCGAATATCCGGCCGTCCTCCACCGGAAGGGCCTGGTGAAGGACGATCTGGCCGAACTTTAAGCCCGACACCTCGGGGATCCCGGGCAGAGCCGTATCGGTACTCTCCACCACGATCCCGTCCTTGTCAAAATACATATAGCTTCCCATATAGGAAACATATCCCACCACGCTCTTCTCATGGACGATCACCTCCACATGGGTCGGTCCAACAAAATCCACCTGGTAATCCTCAACAAACGGGATCTGGATGTGTTCCTGCGTCTTTTCCTTCAGAAAGAAACAGACGCTGTTCCAGTCCAGCTTCTTCTGGAAAAGCATGTTTACGATCTCTTCCTCCGTATAGCGGCTGTTGCCGACAACCGTTACCTGACGCACGTTGACGGACAGAAGCACCGCTGCGGCCGAAATGAGGGCCACGATGAAGATGAACCATCCCATATGCGGTTTTCTGCCCGAAATGTTTTCCATACTTCCTCCACATACGCCGTGCGAGCGCCGCTGTCATCCCAGGATGCATCCGTCTGATCCTCGGCCGCCGTGCATTTCATCCACTCATCCGCCGCCCGTCTGATCCACGGACCGCCGTGCGTTTCATCCACTCATCCGCCGCCCGTCTGATCCGCGCACCCGCCGCAGTCGTCCTCCTGCAGACAGCTGTCCGCCCGCGTCGCCGCCATCCCCGTCCGCTCCGCCGCCGTCCTCCGGCAGCTGCCGGATCCGCGCGCCCAGGGCCTTCAGATCCCCGCAGATATCCTCGTAACCGCGCAGGATATGGCCGCAGCCTCCGATCTCGGTCCTGCCCTCCGCGGCCAGGCCGGCCACCGCCAGGGCGGCGCCTCCCCGCAAATCCGGCGCTTCCACCCGGGCTCCGCGAAGCGGATAAACTCCTTCTACTTTCGCCCGGTTCCCATCTATGTCGATCCTGGCGCCCAGCCTTCTCAGCTGATCCGCCGTGGCGAACCTTCCCTCGAACACAGTCTCGCAGACCTGTCCGCAGCCGTCGCTGACCGCCAGAAGGGAAAGCATCGGCGACTGCAGATCCGTCGGAAAGCCCGGATAGGGCGCGGTTCTGATCCGAACCGGCCGCGGCCGTCCCTTCATACGGATGCGGATGCCGGCCGGAGCCGTCTCGATCCCGGCTCCCATGCGGCGCAGCACCCGGAGAACTCCCCGGAGCGGTTCCGGCTCCGTCCCCCGCAGATACGCCCGTCCGCCGGCCGCCATCACGCAGGACAGGTACGTCCCGGTTACGATCCGGTCCCCCGGCGCCGTATATTCCGAATCGTGGAGCTCGCCGACTCCCTCCACAACGATGGTGTCTTCTCCGATTCCGGAGATCCTCGCACCCATGCCGTTTAGCATCCGGCACAGACTTACGATCTCCGGCTCCCTGGCCGCCCCCGCGATCACGGTCGTTCCGCAGGCCCTGACCGCCGCCAGGATCACATTTTCCGTCGCCCCAACGCTGGGATAGGGAAAATGCACCCGCGCCCCGGTAAGCCTCGCCGCACTTGCCGCGATCCGGCCGTCCTCCCGCTCGCGGATCCGCACGCCCAGTCTCTCAAGGCCCCGCAGATGCAGATCGATGGGCCTGCTGCCGATGGAGCAGCCGCCCGGATAGCAGGTGACCGCCTCCCCCGCACGTCCCAGAAACGCGCCCAGAAGCACGATGGAGGAACGCATGGAAGACACGTATTCCCTGGGAACCGCGACACGGCTGACGGTCTTCGCGTCAATGGCGAGCCGGTGGCCCTCCAGGCTGCATTCGCAGCCCATGGCCGTAAGGATGTCGATCATGCAGAACACATCCCGGATCCGCGGTACATTCTTCAGAACCGTAGTTCCTCTATGGAGAACAGCCGCCGCCATCATGGGCAGCGCCGCGTTCTTCGACCCCTGGACCTTAAGCTCCCCGTCAAGGGGACGCAGTCCTTCTATCTCGATACCAGACAACCTATTCCCTCCCGAAATCTCCATATCTTATGGTATGCTTCCGGAAAAGCTGTAGCTGCCCGGCCCAGTCTATTTTTCCAGTTTTATCTGATTGGACACGCTGAGAACCATGCCCATCTCGATCAGCAAAAACAGCACCGAAGTGCCTCCGTAGCTGATGAACGGAAGCGTGATGCCCGTATTGGGGATCGTATTCGTCACCACGGCGATATTAAGGATCACCTGGATCGCGATATGGCCCATGACTCCCACCACCACCATGGAGCCGAACAGATCCGGCGCGTTGCTGGCGATGACCATGAACCGGTAGATCATGAACATAAAGATCAGGATCAGGGAAACGGCGCCGAAAAGCCCCAGTTCCTCACAGATGATCGAAAAGATCATGTCGTTCTGCGCCTCGGGAACGAAGCCCATCTTCTGGATGCTCTGGCCCAGCCCCTTGCCGAAGAGTCCGCCGGAGCCGATGGCGTAGAGCCCCTGAAGCACCTGAAATCCTCCCTCCAGGGAGTACTGCTCCGGATCCAGCCACACATTGATGCGCCCCAGCTGATACTCCTGCAGAAGCCCGATGCCGGTCAGCGCCTTGCCGATGGGCCCGGCGAAGACCAGAACGAAGGCCGCGGCCGCAACGCAGAGGATGTAGGGCCATTTCTCCTTGCTGGCCACGAACATCATCACGAAGCCGATGCCCACGATGATGATGCCGGTGCTCAGGTTATTGATCACGACGATCAGCGCAAGGGGAAGCACCAGCAGCATGACGCGGAACTTCCCGGCGAAACGGTCGATGTTCTTTCCGTAGCGCACGATCATGGACGCCAGAGCCACGATCACCACGATCTTCACCAGCTCCGACGGCTGGAAGCTGAGGGAGCCGTAGCCCAGCCACCTCTTCTTTCCGTTGTACTCACGGCCCAGAGGCGTAAACGTCACCAGGATCATCAGGATCCAGACCACCGCCACGCCCAGCTTCCACACCTTCGCGTACCAGTGGTAATCCAACTTGGAAATGACGATCATGGCCGCCAGGCCCACGGCTGCGATCGCCGCCTGGCGGATCATGAAATAGGCCGCGTTTCCGTGGTCGATCTGCGCCTTATAGGAGCTGGCGCTGTAGATCATGACCAGTCCGAATATCGTCAGAAAGACGATGGCAAACAGCAGGCTGTAGTCATAAAACCGCTGCGGGCGCTTTCTTTTCTCCTGAGCCATGCCGTCTTCCTCCTCTCACTTCTCTCCTGTCCTGCTGCGCCGCCTTCCCGCCGCGCGGACTCTCCTTCCGTCCAAACGGCGCGCCTGGCGGGTTCATCCGCATGCCGGCACGGCGTTTCCTCCGGCTACAGGCTTCTCACACAATCCTTAAAGATCCTGCCCCGCTCCTCGTAGTCCTTAAACATCCCCCAGCTGGCGCAGGCCGGCGACAGCAGCACGCAGTCGCCGCTCTCGGCGTAGTAGGCGCAGACCCTCACCGCCTCCTCCATATCCTCCGCGTACATGACGTTCGTAAAGCCGTGGGCGCGGGCGCACTCGGCGATCTTGTCGCGCGTCTGCCCCAGAAGCACCAGATACTTCACATTGCCCCCGAAGGACTCGATCCATTCGTCGTAGGAAGAGCCCTTGTCATAGCCGCCGCCGATCAGGAGGATCGGCCCAGGCATGGCCTTCACGGCCTGGATGGCCGCGTCGGGATTCGTTCCCTTGGAATCGTTATAATAGCGGACGCCGAGACGTTCCAGAACGAACTCGATCCGGTGCTCGACCGCCTTAAACTCCTTCACGACCCGCAGGATCGTCTCCATCGGGACGCCCATGGCCGTCGCGACCGCGATGGCCGCCATCACGTTCTCATGGTTATGGCGTCCCAGCAGGTTCATGTCCCGCACGTCCATCAGCGGCACCGCCCTTCCGCCGGACGCGTGCATGATCTGAAAGCCTTCCATATAATAGCCCTCCGGCAGCTGGCTGCGGCTGCTGAAGAACACCGTCCGGGGCCGCAGCTCTTCGCTCTGTCCGAAGGCGCGCAGCACCTCGTCGTCGTAGTTCAAGACGCAGGTATCCTCCTCCGTCTGATTGGCGGTGATGCTCTCCTTCACCGCTATGTAGCATTCCATCGTGTGATGCCGGTTTAAATGATCCGGCGTGATATTTAAGATCGCGCTGGCCTGCGGATGGAAATCCACCGCCGTCTCCAGCTGGAAGCTGGACACCTCCGCCACCGTGACGCTTTCGTCCGTCGTCTGAAGGGCCACCTCCGTATAGGGGATCCCGATATTGCCCACCACGTACACATCCCTGTAATACGCCTTCAGGATCTCTCCCACCAGAGCCGTGGTCGTCGTCTTGCCGTTGGTGCCGGTAATGGCCGCCAGACAGCCCTTCGCACAGTGGTAAGCCAGCTGCAGCTCCCCCCAGATGGGGATCCCGGCGCCGCGGATCAGCTCCACGAACGGCGTCTCCAGAGAAATGCCAGGGCTGATGACGCAGAGAGACACGCCGGTAAGCGCTTCCTCGCCAAGCTCGCCCAGAACGATGCGGATCGGCGCCCCTTCCTCAAACTCAGCAAGCAGCGCCGGCTCATAGAGCGTGGCGTTGCCGTCGTAGAGCACGACCTCCCCGCCCATCGCAAGCAGCAGCCTGGCGGACGAGATTCCGCTCTTTCCGGCTCCCGCCACCAATACTTTCTGACTCTGGCCCATGAAAAGCCCCTCCTTCTTACAATCCGAGATACGCGACCAGGCACAGGATCGCCGTGATAATGGAGAATACCGCCACTACCCTGGTCTCCGACCAGCCGCACAATTCAAAATGATGATGGATCGGCGCCATCTTAAAGATCCGCTTGCCGCCGGTCTTCTTAAAATACGTTACCTGAATGATGACCGACAGCACCTCGATCAGATAAATGAAGCCGATGATCAGAATGAAGAGCGGCATCTGCATCATCAGGGCGCTGGCCGCCACGAATCCGCCCAGGGCCAGGGAACCCGTGTCCCCCATAAACACCTTGGCCGGATACACGTTAAACAGCAGAAAGCCCAGAAGGCTGCCCACCACCGCCCCGGTGATGGGGCTGATGCCGCTTCCCTCGCCCAGCGCGATGATCGTCAGAAACGTAGCCACCAGGATCGTGACGCTGGTGCAGAGGCCGTCGAGACCGTCCGTGAAGTTCACGCCGTTGTCGGTGCCGAGCATCACGACGAACACGAACGGAATGTACAGATAACCCAGATCCAGCCAGCACCCGCCGTCGAAGCCGCCGGTAAACGGCACCAGGATCCGGGTTCCCACATCGCCGGAATTCATCAGGTAATAAGTAAAGATCGCCGTGATCAGGATCTGCCCCGCCATCTTCTGCTTCGGGTTCAGGCCCTCGGAACGCTTCATGACGATCTTGATGTAATCGTCCAGAAACCCGATGATGCCGAATCCAACGGTCACGAACAGCACCGGGATGATCTTCGGGTACTCCGGGATATAGAACAGCGACGTAATGACGATTCCGGACAGGATGATCAGACCGCCCATGGTCGGCGTGCCCGCCTTCTTCAGATGGGTCTGGGGGCCGTCCTCCCTGACCTGCTGGCCGAATTTCAGTCTGTGCAGAAACGGTATCACGATCGGGCACAGCACCGCGCTGATGGCAAAGGCGATGATTATCGCCAGTATGGTTTCATTGATCATATCGCACCTCGGACTCTTATGTAGCTCACGGATTAGTATACGTCTTTTTGCGGGAATAATCAACCGCTACTTCCGATGGAAATAACTGCTCTTCTTCTATTCCCAGATATGGAAGGATATTCCTGAAAATATCCGCGATCACCGGCGCGGCGATGGTTCCGCCGTAATAAACGCCTTCCGGCTCGTCGATGGTGATCAGCGCGATGATCTGCGGGTCGTCGGCCGGCGCGAATCCCAGGAAGCTGGAAATGTACTTCTTAAGGCTTCTGGGAAGCTTCTCGGAGGTTGCCGTCTTGCCGCCGATCCGGTAGCCTTCGACAGCCGCATTCTTTCCTCCGCCCTCCGACACCACCTTCTCCAGCATGTACCGCAGGGTCCGGCTGGTCTCCCCGGAGACGATCCCCTCCCGCGCCGGATAGGTGAAGGTATGGACGCTCTCCCCGTCCGCGCTGACGGAACGGATCCCGAAATGGGGCGTCACCCGCGTACCGCCGTTGATGAGGGCGGACGCCGTGGTGATCAGCTGCAGCGGCGTGATCTGGAAGGACTGGCCGAAGGACACGGTGGCCAGCTCCACAAGGCCCATATTCTCCTTCTGGTGCATGATGGTGGCCGCCTCGCCGGGCAGATCCACGCCGGTTTTGCCCAGAAGGCCGAACCGGGTAAAATACTCGTAATACCGGTCCACGCCCAGTCTCTGCCCCACGTCGATGTAGACCGGATTGCAGGAATTCATCGTGGCCTGAAGAAAGGTTTCCCCACCATGTCCGGCTGTTTTGTGGCATCTGATCTTCCTGTCCTCCACTATGCGGTATCCTGGGCAGGAGAAATGATCATCTATCCCCACTACTCCTGCTTCCAGTCCTGCCGAGGCAGTGACGATCTTGAATGTGGAACCCGGCTCGTAGGTATCGTTGATCGCCGGATTCCGCCACATCTGATTCAGAAGCTTTTGCCGGTCGGCGCCTTCCTCCGGCTCTGTATTCAGGGTAAACGGGTCGTTCAGATCAAACTCCGGCACGTTCACCATCGCCAGGATCTCCCCGTTTCGGGGATCCATGACGATGACGGACACCTTTTTGGCGTTCTTCTCCTCCATGACCTTAAGCGCCGCCTGCTGGGCGTAGGTCTGGATATTCACATCCAGGCTGACGGTCAGATCCGCTCCCGCCACAGGCTCGATCCGGTCCTCGAAGGCGTTCTCAAGCTCCACGCCGGCGGCGTCGGCCATCGTCAGGATCAGTCCGTTTCGGCCCTTCAGATACTCCTCATAGCGGACCTCCAGGCCGATGATCCCCTGATTGTCGCCTCCGGTAAAGCCCAGCACCTTCGACGCCAGGCTGTCGTACGGATAGTAGCGTTTATAGTCTTCATCCACCTTCACGCCTGCCAGGCGCAGCTCGCGGATGCGGTCTCCTGTTTCCTTATCGATATTGGTCTTTATGATCTCGCGGGAGCTGCGGGTCTCCACCTTTTTGCGGACCGTCTCCTCCGTCAGACCCAGATTGGCCGAAAGCGCCTGCACGACCCGGTCCGGCTCCTCGATCTGATTATGGATCACGGAAACCGTGCAGACCGTCCGGTTCGTGGCGATCACGGTTCCGTTGCGGTCCAGGATCCTGCCCCTGGCCGCCTTGATGGTCCTCTCCCGCTGATGCAGGTCGTCGGCCTTCTGGCTGTAATAGTCTGCGCAATACAGCATCAGGTAATCCAGTCTTCCGGCCATGGCCAGCATCAGCAGAGCGGCCGTCAGAAACACGGTCAGCGTCCTGAGCTTATGTCGCCTTAAATTCCGGTTCATCATCCATCCGGGACAAAATCATTGCTATAATATATGAACCGGTATGGATTTTATGCCAGAGCGCGCCGCAGGGTATTTCTCTGTCCGGATCCGCCGCGGATCATTCCTCCCCGCCGCCTGCCGGAAGCATATCGGGAAGATCCGAGGGAAGCGGAGTGCCGTCCTCGCCGTAATCCTTCGGAACATACTCCTCCGTCTCATAGGGGAACGGGGCAATGGTTCCGCCGGCCGCGCCGCCGCCCTCCGGCGCCCGGCTCCCGCCCTCCGCCTGCGTCTCTCCGTCCGGGCTCTCCCCTTCGTTCTCGCCGCCTGCGGTTCCTTCCCCTTCCGGAGCGCCTTCGGCGCCCGCCGTCTGGTCCCCGGCTTCCGTACCGTCCGGATTCGGCACATACGTGCCGGACGGGCGGATCGGCGTCACCACCTGCACGTCGCCGGTGGGGAATACGTTCAGATACGGAAGGATATCGCTCATGATCTGCGAAAAGACGTTGCTTGCAAAGGTACTGTGGGCCTGATCCTCCACATGGGGCTGATCGATGACCACATAGACCAGGACCTTCGGGTCGTCCGTGGGAGCGATCCCGCAGAAGGAGACCACGTAATCCTGGTGGTTGCGTCCGACCTTCTCGGCCGTGCCGGTCTTGCCGCCGATGGCGTAGCCCTCCACCTTCGCGGCGGAACCGGTCCCCTTCTCGACCGTCATGAGAAGCGCGTTGCGCAGGAAACGGCTGGTGGAATCCGATACGGTCTCCCGTACCAGTACGCCGTCGTTCTTCTGCACGACGGCGCCGCTGTCGTTGATGATCTGCTTCACGACATGGGGCTCGTAATAGTAGCCGCCGTTGATGCAGGACGCGAACGCCGCGGCCATCTGCACCATCGTGCAGTTGAAATTCTGACCGAACGCGTTGGTCGCCAGCGCCGAAGGCTCCGTCGTCTCCAGGCGGTAGACCAGGGAGGAGGCCGACGCCTCGCCCGGAAGGTCGATACCCGTCTTTGAGCCAAGGTTAAACATGGCCTGGTATTTGTAGAAATTCTCCTTGCCGGTCAGCGCGGCGATCTGCATCATCGCGTCGTTGCAGGACTGCATGATGGCCTCCGTCAGACTCAGCTCCCCATGTCCGCCCTTATTGTAGGCCGTACACCGGATCTTGAACACGCTGACCTGCTGGTACCCGTCGCAGTAGAAGTAATTGTTCGGGCTGACGGCGTTCTCCTCCAGCGCCGTCGCGACGGTCAGGATCTTGGAGGGGGAACCGGGTTCGTAGGTATCGCTGACGCAGAAGTTGCGCCACATCTGACTCATGGCGTCGACCTTCTCCTCGTCGGTCATCTCCGCCAGCTGCGCCTCCGTATAGCGGGAGCTCAGATCGCGGGGATTGTTCAGATCGTAATTCTTCTCGTCGGCCATGGCCAGGATCTCGCCGTTATTGGGATCCAGGACAATGACGCCGATGTGCTCGCTTCCGGTCTCCGTCTGCCACTGGGCGATGCGGTTCTCCACCATGGTCTGCACGTTCGCGTCGATGGTGGACACCACCTTGTAGCCGTTCTGCGCCGGCTTGATGACGATCTCCTTGTTGGACTCGTCGTTCAAATACCCGTATTCGCGGCCGTTGTTGCCGGTCAGCATATCGTTATAGTACTGCTCGATGCCGCCGCTTCCCGTAGTGCCGTCGCCGCTTGCGAAGCCGATCACGTTGCAGGCCAGGCTGTTGTACGGGTAAAGCCTCCGGTATTCCTCCTCGAACCAGACGCCGTAGACGCGGGCCTTTGAGTCCGCGTCGGCGTTGGCCTTGTTGATCTCATCCTTCAGATTCTCGAATTCTTCCTTCTTATCATAGGAAATACGGCGCTCGTAACGGATATAGGGGGAGGTCTTCTGGCTCCTTAACGTCTCCAACAGCTCCGCCCTGTCATAGCCGAAGCACTGGACCAGCGCGTCTACCGTCGTGTCCAGATAATTGGCCTCCGTCTTCTCGTCGTGGAAGATCTGGCTCGCGTCGATGATCACGTTGTATACCTTCTCGCTTGTCGCCAGGGTGGTGCCGTTGCGGTCCACGATATCGCCCCTGCGGTAAGGGATCGTGCGGCTGTCGAAATTGGACCGCTGCGTCAGGACCACCTTCGTATAGTCCTCGTTGTTGGTATCCACGATATGATAAAGTACCCCGATAAGCGCAAGTAAAGCCAGCATGATCACGATGACCGTGACTGCCAGCTTCTCCTGCATATATCGTTTTAGCATTTTCTTCTTCGGAGTGCGGCGTTCCCTGCCCTCCTTAGTACTGCGGGATGTCTTCATTTTGCCTCACGTACTCACTTTCTGTTCGATTATACAGAAGCACCTGATCTCTGCCGGCGTAGACCATGCCGAGCTCCTCGGTCGCCACACGGTAGATATGGTCCAGATCAATGCTCGTATTGATCCGGGTCTCCAAGGCATCATTCTCGCTCTTTAATGTCTCAAGCTGCTGTTCCAGGGCCTTGATATTGTCCACGCGGGCGCTCATCTGGGACTGCAGATGCAGATAACTCACACAGAAATACAACGTGATGCAGGATGCGATGACCAGCATGAGCAGATACGGCAGATCCAGCTGCAGCGCTTTCTCCTGGTTCCTCCTGACGGTATAGTCGGTACGCTGCCGGCCCCTGTGCTCCGGCTCCCTGTCGGGCCTTCTGACCGGTTCCTCCGCTGGCGCCAGCTTTCTCACGGTATTGCCGTGAATATACGTCTCCTGCCCTGATGGCCGTCCCGTATTTCTCCGTGCCGTCCTTGCCCGTGATGCTCTTGTGGCTGCCATATCGGTCTCCTTTCCGCGTCCTAAAGCGCTTCAAACACTCTCAGCTTCGCGCTTCTGCACCGCTTGTTCTCTTCTATCTCCTCCTCCGCCGGCACGATCGGCCTGCGGGTGATCACGGTTCCCCTGCTTTTCCTTCCGCACATGCACACCGGAAAATCCGGAGGGCAGATGCATGGGTTCTCATTCTCCCGGAAACGGTTCTTCACAATCCGGTCTTCCAGTGAATGGAATGTGATGATGGAAAGCCTTCCTTTCGGCGCCAGACGTGCGATCATGGCGTCGATGGAATTCTCCAGAACCTCCAGCTCCCGGTTCACTTCGATCCGCAGCGCCTGGAAGGTTCTTCGGGCGGGATGTCCTCCCACCGCGCGGAACTTCATCGGTACCGCTTCCTTAATGATCTCCGCCAGCTGTCCGGTCGTCTCTACCGGCGTTTGCTTTCGTCTCTTTACGATCTGTCTCGCGATCGGTCCGGCGAACCGTTCCTCGCCGTAGTCCCGGATGATGCGGGCAAGCTCCTCTTCCGTGTAGCTTCCCACCACGTCGGCGGCCGTAAGCGCCTGCCGCCTGTCCATCCTCATATCGAGGGGCGCGTCCTCCCGGTAGGAAAAACCGCGTTCCGCCGTATCGAACTGGAACGAAGATACGCCCAGATCCAGGTAAATCCCATCGACCTTCCCGATCCCCAGCCCGTCCAGCACCTGGCCCATCTGCTCGTAATTGCTCCGGACGATGGCGACCCGGTCCCCATAGACAGCCAGGCGTTCCCCGGCCGCCGCGACGGCGTCATCGTCCTGGTCGATCCCGATCAGCCTTCCCTGCGGCCCCAGCCTGCTGCACAGCTCGTACGCATGACCTCCGCCGCCCAGGGTGCCGTCCACGTAGATCCCGTCCGGCTTTACCCGGAGGCTGTCGATCGTCTCATGGAGAAGAACCGGTTTATGTTCGAACATCATATGCTGAACCCTTCCAGACCTTCGGCGATATCCTCGATGTCGTCATAATTGTTGGCTTCCGTCCATCTGTCTCTGCTCCAGATCTCGACGCGGTTGCCGTTGCCGACCAGCACAGCGTCCTTCTCGATCTGGGCAAACGTCCGCAGAACGGCGGGAAGCAGGATCCTTCCCTGCTTGTCCACCTCGCAGGCCGTGGCTCCGGATAAGAAAAAGCGGGTGAGCTGCCGGGTATCGCGTGAATTGGTAGGAAGATCCGCCAGCTTCTTCTCGAACTTGTCCCACTCGGAATTCTCGTAGGCACAGAGACAGTGATCCAAGCCCTTCGTGACAATGAACTCATCGCCCAGTATCTCTCGGAACTTGGACGGGACGATCACTCTGCCCTTTGCATCAACCGTATGGTTGTATTCGCCGATGAATCCCATGTCCGTCTCCTAACCAGTCCTTAGCGGTATCTCTACCCACTATCTCCCACACTTTCCTACAAACATCCACTTTTCCCCACCTGGTATTAATTATTCTAGTACAAGATTCAGAAAAACGCAAGGAAATTTTTAAAAAAAATCAAAAAAAATGAAGCAATTGCGTGGTTTTCGCAATTGCCTCAAAATCTTGATGGGTTCTAAAATCCGGCCACAATATATTGTTCGATCAGCTCATCTAAACGTATACTGTCCTGGTAGATCTCTTCGTACTGCCGTTTCTCATCGATGCTTTGATTCAGCTTTTTCCGGGCCGACTCGATTCTGGCGATCAGCTCGTCTCTGGCAAGTTTCTCCATCGTCATCCTCCTTCTGCACGTCTAGTTTTCCTGATACCTACCACCAAACCCAAAACAGCGCCAAATACCAGTACCATGGATAATGCCTGCGACACCGGGATGCCTGTCGCAAAGAATTTTAACTGGTCCGTCCGCAGACCCTCGATCCACGTTCTTCCCAGGCCATAGCCCAACAGATAGATACACAGCATCTGGCCGTCGAATTTCTTTCGTTTCCGGTACCAGAGCATAAACAGCAGAACTCCCAGATTCCACATGGATTCATAAAAAAAGGTGGGATGGACCTGGATGTATTCCACGCCGTTCTCCACGATCAGGTGATCGTAAAGCTCCTGAGAGATCATGCTTTCATTGACCAGCGCAAGGCGGATCCGCATGGCAAGGAGGCTGTCCGTATAGCCGCCGAACGCCTCGCAGTTGAAGAAATTCCCCCACCTTCCGATGATCTGACCCGTGATCAGGCCGAGGCAGGCCGTGTCCGCCATGGAGAGAAAGGAAAGCTTTCTCGTCTTCACGAACCATACCAGCGTCAGTACGCCGCCGATGACGCCGCCGTAGATGGCCAGACCGCCGGCGCGGATATTGAAGATCTGGATCAGATCGTTCTTATACTGATCCCAGTCGAAGATCACATAGTAGGCCCTCGCCCCGATGATGGCGAATATAATGGCGAATATGGCGAAGTCCAGATAAACCTCCGGATCCTGTCCCCTTCTCTTCGCGTCGGACTGGGCCACCAGGATGCCGGCGATCATGCCGATACCGATGATCATGCCGTAAAAGGCGATCCGGAAGCCGAATACGGATATGCTGTTCCGCAAATGTTCGATCGTGATGCCAAGATGTGGGAAGCGGATATCTGCTGCAGTCATAGGAAGCCCTCTTTCTCATGGGATTTTCTCCATTTTACCGCCAAATACCCAAAAAAGCAATCTTATTCGACCGACAGTTTGCGCCAGGCTTCGACATGGGGATCCTCGCGCTTTATGCGAACCCTGCGCAGTCCCTTCACAGACCGCGAAATTAGACTTTTCTTTCGTCCGAGGGTGTGCTATACTCCATGTATGCAGTGAAAACGGGAAGCATATTTTACAGGAAAGAGGTTATAATATATGAAATTAGGCATCGTAGGCCTGCCGAACGTAGGCAAAAGCACCCTGTTCAACTCTCTGACGAAGGCCGGCGCGGAATCGGCCAACTATCCCTTCTGCACCATCGATCCGAACGTGGGAGTGGTGGCGGTTCCGGACGAGCGGCTGAAGCTTCTGGGCGATCTGTACCATTCGAAGAAGGTGACTCCGGCCGTCATCGAGTTTGTGGACATCGCCGGGCTCGTCAAGGGCGCGTCCAAAGGCGAGGGTCTGGGCAACCAGTTCCTCTCCCATATCCGCGAGGTGGACGCCATCGTCCATGTGGTCCGCTGCTTCGAGGACAGCAACGTGATCCACGTAGACGGCAGCGTCGACCCCCTTCGGGACATCGAGACCATCGACCTGGAGCTGATCTTCGCAGACCTGGAGGTGCTGGAGCGGCGTCTCTCCAAGACTGCCAAGAGCGCGTTCAACGATAAATCCCTGGTGAAGGAGGTAGAGCTTCTGAAGGCTCTGAAGGCCCATCTGGAGGACGGGAAAGCCGCGCGCAGCTATGTCTGCGTCGACGAGGACGAGCAGGCCATCCTGGCCGGACTGAACCTTCTCACCTATAAGCCGGTGATCTTCGCCGCCAATGTGGGCGAGGACGATCTGGCCGACGACGGCGCGTCCAATCCCCATGTGCAGAAGGTACGCCGGTTTGCCGGCGAGACCGGTTCCCAGGTCTTCGTGGTCTGCGCCCAGATCGAGGAGGAGATCGCAGAGCTGGACGACGACGAGAAGGCCATGTTCCTGGAGGATCTGGGCCTTAAGGAATCCGGCCTTGAGAAGCTGATCGCCGCCAGCTACGACCTGCTGGGACTCTTAAGCTTTCTGACCTCCGGCGAGGACGAGACCCGCGCCTGGACCATCAAGAAGGGCACGAAAGCGCCCCAGGCGGCCGGGAAGATCCATTCCGACTTCGAGCGGGGCTTTATCCGGGCTGAGGTGGTCAACTATCAGGACCTTCTGGACTGCGGCGCCTATGCCGCCGCCCGCGACAAGGGCCTGGTCCGGCTGGAAGGTAAGGACTACGTGGTGCAGGACGGGGATGTGATCCTGTTCCGCTTCAACGTGTAGCGAAATCAACGGCTGCCGTCTCTGCGGTCCGCCGCCGGTTCTTCGGTGCCGCGCCGCGCAGAATGGCAGCCATTTCGGTCTGACATGCTCCGTCTCTATCTGTTCCGATATTCTGTCAAAACCTCCGTCCGCATTTCGGACAGTACTCAAAATCCTCCGTCGTCTCATAGCCGCAGCCCGGGCAGCGCTTCGCCGGCCGCAGAGCGGCCGTTCCTCCGCTTCCGGCCGAAACCGGAGTCATCATATCCGGCGTCAGCGTCACTTCCTCGCCCCGGGCGAGCCTGCGCCCGATCTCCGGCTGCAGCTCGCAGACAGCGCCGCAGCAGCTGGTCTTCACATAATACCGTTTCCCCCATTTGAAGATGGGAATAAAGAACAGCGACAGGTACATATAGGTCATAAAGACCTGATACCGGCCGTAGCGCCCGCAGCGCTCGCAGATGAACAGCGAACCGCGATACGCCAGTTCCTTCATGCCCTGATTGATTCCCATAATGAAAAACATACCGAATATCCGCCTTTCCGCGCCGCAGGGCCGTCGTCCGGCCGTCTGCCGCTTATTCCGGTACCGGGACCGTCTCCGCCAGATGCAGAGAGTAAATGTACCGTTCCTTCACATTCCGTTTCGTCATCTGACAAAGCGCCTTCTGATAGTAATCCAGCTGAACCTTATAGCGCTGTGCCAGCAGCTCTCCCTGTCCGTTCTCCACCCGGTCCGTCTTATAATCCAGAAGCACCACTCCGTCGTCCTCCTCCAGATAGGCGTCGATAATTCCCTGGATCAGGACCAGCTCGTCCGAATCTCCCAGTCCCATCTCCCGGGCCGGAATCCCGAGAATAAACTGCTGCTCCCGGTGGAGACGGCCAGTCTCCTGGGCACGGCGCACCCGCTCTCCCAGGGGCGAAGCCGCGAAACGCCAGATGGGATAAGGCCGTACCAGGGCCGCGGCCTCCTCGCCGATACGGCGACGCTCCGCCATTTCCCTGATCTGGGACTCCACCTCCGGATATGACCTCGCTCTGGTGAAGTCCAGAAGCTCCAGCACCCGGTGATAAGCCGTCCCGCGGCGGGCCGCCCGCTCCATGGCCGTCCTCCGTTCTCCTTCCGCGTCCGGGCCGCCGCTTTCCGCTCCCGGTCCGCCTGAGGGTTCGGCGGCAGGCGCTTCCGCTGCTCCCGCCTGCCGCCCGGCAGATCCCTTCTCTGCTTTCTCCTGCTGACCGGCAGGTCCCTTCTCTGCTTTCTCCTGCTGACCGGCAGACTCCTTCTCCGTCTCGGTCCGACCTCTCTCAACCGTCTCCGCGGATATCCGCCGGATGCTTTCGTCGTCCAGGTAATCCGCCGGGGCCGCCTGGACCGGACCGGTGAAATCATCGATCTCCTGACCCAGCTTCTTGAGTTCGGACACCGTCATCTTCGTATGGAGACCGATATCGGCCTCGTAGCCGTAACGGTAGCCGAAGCAGTCCTCAAGCTGCTCCCACAGGGCCCGGTCCTGTGCGGATACATCCCTGCCGGACGCCGCGCCGCCTGCGGGGACGCCAGCCTCCGCTTCCTCCGCCAGCCGCAGCAGTTCCTCCTTCCCGGCCTTCTTCCCGATCTGGCGCATCACCTCGTCGCCGACAAGCGTCTCCACCGGGACGCGGCTCACCTCAATGCTGCCGCTCCGGCCTGGCTGCGCCATCAGGATCCAGTCCAGGCAGGAACCGGCCAGGGTCAGGACGGTATAGGGGATCCGGGCGGGTCTTCCTCCCGTCTCCGGGCCGCTTCCCCATTCCACATTCTCCCACCGCTCCAGCTTCTTATCCAGCGACCGGTCCGTTCCGGTCAGGATCAGCTTCTCCTTTGCCCTGGTCATGGCCACATAGAGCACGCGCAGCTCCTCGCCCAGGTTGTCCAGCTCCATCTTCCGCTTCAGCACGTTCTTCTTAAGGGTCGGCCCCTTGATCCTCAGCTCCGTGTCCAGAAAATCCGTAGCGATCCCCAGGTCCGAATCGATCAGCAGCTTTCCCCGCACATCCTGCCGGTTAAACTGCTTCCCCAGTCCCGCCAGGAATACAACGGGGAATTCCAGCCCCTTGCTCTTGTGGATACTCATGACGCGCACCATATTCTCATACTGTCCGGCCGGCGCCTCTCCGAAGTCCGTCTCGTACTTCCGAAGCTGCGTGATATAGCGGATAAACTGGAACAGTCCCTGATAGCTCGTCTTCTCGAAGGCCGACGCCTTCTCCACCAGCATGTCCAGATTGGCCCTGCGGGTCTGTCCTGCCGGCATCGCGGACACATAGTCGTAATATCCGGTCTGCTCGTAGACCTGGTATACCAGCTCGTGGATCGGCAGGTACGTGGCCTGCATGCGAAGCCCCTCAAGCATGCGCACGAACCTCTCAAGCTTCGGCGCCGCATCCCGCAGCCGCTTCGCAAACTCCGCGGGCAGACCCGAAGGAAGGCCCCCGGCAGTCTGACTGCCGTCAACATCCGCGCCGTCCGTCCCGGTCAGATACCGAAGCGCTCCGTAGATCCCCCGATCCTGCCGGTGCTCCGCCGCCTTCTTATACGCGGCCGTCATCCAGGCCAGCTCCTCCTCGTCAAGTCCCACCATCGGCGAGCGCAGCACAGCCGCCAGCGGAATATCCTGGATCGGATTGTCGATGACCGCCAGCATCGCCAGCACCGTCTCCACCTCTACCGTATCGAAATACCCCGTTCCCGTCTCCGCATAGGCGGGGATCCCTTCCCGGGTCAGTACCTGCAGCACCGTCTCGCTCCAGCCGGCCATGCTCCGCAGAAGGATCACCATATCGCCGTATCCGGCGGGCCGGTAGCACGCTTTCTCCTTATCCCAGACCTGAAGACCGTTCTCCGGGTCCGTAAGATGCCGCATCCGCCGGGCGATCATTTTCGCTTCCAGCTCCCTTGCCGTATAGTCCGCGGCTTCCTCATCCGCGACCCCCGCGGAGTCCTTCCCGGTATCCAGAAGAAGCAGCTCCGTCGGCGTCCCGCAGCGCTCTCCCGCGGCGAAGACGGCACCCGGATGAAGGGCGGTCTTTTCCGTATAATCAACATTGCCCAGATTCTTCGTCATGATCTGGTAGAAGAGCTGATTCACGCTCTCCAGGACGGAGCCGCGGCTGCGGAAGTTCTGCCGAAGCTCGATCAGCCGGCTGTCGCCCTGCCCCTCCGTATAGGTCTCATATTTCTCCATGAAAAGCTCCGGCCGGGCCAGGCGGAACTTATAGATGCTCTGCTTGACGTCGCCCACCATGAACACATCCGGCCGGCCGAACCGCTCTCCGGACAGCGCCCGGATCAGCGTCTCCTGCACGTAGTTGCTGTCCTGGTACTCGTCCACCAGGATCTCCGCGTACTGGCGGCTCAGACGGTCGGCAGTCTCCGTGTACGAAAGGAGCGGCGGTTCGTCTTCGGACTCCCCCGGATCCTCCACCAGGATCTTAAGCGCATAATGCTCAAGGTCGTTAAAATCGACCAGGTTCTTGTCCTGCTTCGCCTCCCGGTACCGCTCGGAGAATATCTCCGCCAGCTCCAGAAGCTTCACCGTCACATCCCGCGTCGACCTAAGATCCGCCGCAGCCTCCGCCTCCGTCTGCGTTCCGCAGGTCGCCTTCAGGCCGCTTACAGCCTTCTTGACCCGGTTCCTGCATTCCGTGACCAGATCCTTTTTCACCGGATCGGTCTGGCCGCCGCGCACCGCCTTCAGTCTCCCGAATTCCGCGCCCTTAAGCCCCCCATACAGCTCCCCGTACGTCTGTGCGGCCGCCAGCGACCGAAGCATCTGAAGCTCCTTAAGAAGTGCCGGCAGATACGCCTCCGGCCCGTCCGGCTCACGGCAGAGCTTTACCGCGTCCTCATACTGCTCCGCCAGCTCCGCCAGCTGCCGTCTGACATCCTCCACCAGGAAGCGCATCCACCCGGTGTCTCCGAGTTCCCCCGTCTCCGCCTGTCCGGCTTCCCTGCGCTGCCGGCGAAACCACCGGTCCGGGAACGGATTGCTCTGGGCAAAGGTATACACCTGCAGGATGTAGTCCTCGATCCCGCTGTCCGTCCGGCCGGACGCATAGGTGTCCACGAACTTCTCAAACGCCGGATCCCCGGCAGCGTAATACTCCTCCAGCATGTCCTTTAACACATCCGTGCGCAGAAGCTTCAGCTCCCCCTCGTCGCCGATCCGAAACGCCGGATCGATATCCAGCAGGTTAAAATGCTCCCGGATCAGGCTCAGGCAGAAGCTGTCGATGGTCGTGATGCGGGCATAGGGAACCAGAGCCGCCTGCGCCTGAAGGTGCTCGTTGTCCGGCTCCTCGGAAAGCTTCTTCTCGATGGCCGCAGCGATCCGTTCCCGCATCTCCGCCGCGGCGGCGTTGGTAAATGTCATCACCAGGAGACGGTCGATATCCAGGGGCCGGGGACCTTCGCTGATCAGGCGGACGATGCGTTCCACCAGAACCGCCGTCTTGCCGCTGCCGGCCGCCGCGGAGACCAGCAGATTGCAGCCTCTGGTCTCGATGACCTGCTTCTGCGTCTCAGTCCACTGCATCCGCCGTACCTCCTTCCGTTCGTTCCATTTCCTCCCACGCCTGCTGCGGGGACACCGGCGCGAATCTCCGGTAACGGCAGCCGGCGATCCGCGTATCGAATCCGCAGACGCCGTGATAGGGACAGGAATCGCAGGCCGTGCGTCCTCCGCTCTTCTGAGGCTCCGCGCCGATCCGGCCGTCAAGGATCTCGCGGCCGTCCTTCTTAAGCTGCTCCCTCACGTACCGCCGCAGAAGCTCGAACCTCCTGCCGCTGGCCACCGACGACTGGCTCTCCTGGACCAGACCGTCCTTTACCGCCACCGGGATCACGTCGGATTTCTGCCGGATCCCGCTGTCCAGGTGGCGGATGGCCTCCAGATCGCTGTTGACCAGCCCGTTCATCCGAAGCTGCCTAAGGATCTCGCTGTCGATGTCCTCCGGCGTCTGCCCCGCCTCCCGCTCCGCAAGCGGATCCCTGATATTATAATAGAAGATCCCCGCGGGCACCACTTCCTTCCCGGGATGGCTGCGCCCGGTCAGCTCCATAACCGCGTCCATATAGACCACCAGCTGCAGCTGCAGCCCGTAGTACACTGCCGCCAGGTCGAACTGGGTTCCGCCCGATTTATAGTCGATGATCTTCACATATACCTGCTCTCCGCTTTCGCACAGATCCAGCCGGTCGATGCGGCCCCGAAGGTGCAGCGCCTCCTCGTCCGAGAGGCGGATCTTCATCGCCTTCAGATTATCGATGGCGGAAAATGACACCTCGTACCCCGCCGGCTCGAAATCCCCCTTCTTCAGCTGCTCCGTCAGCGCCCAGACGGTCCTCTCCGTCATCCGTCCGATCCGCTCCGCCAGATACCGGTTGCGGGCGGAGCTTAAAAGGATCGTATTGCCGTATTCCGACGTCACCTTCGCCACGCATTCCTCCACCAGGGACCTTCTCTGTTCCCCGTCCAGCTGAACCGCGCGGATCCCTCTCGCCTCCATTTCCTTAAAACAGAGGTCGATGGCGCCGTGAAAGAGATTGCCCATGTCCACCGCAGCCAGCTGATACTCCTGCCGCTCCATCAGCTCCAGCCCGTAGTTCAGGAAATGGGCGTAGGCGCACGCCGCGTACTGCTCCAGCCTCGTAACGCTGCCCTGCATCACCGCGCCGTAAAGCGCCTGGGCCGCCGCCTTGCTGACGCCCCGTTTCTCGTAGGAATAAAACGCCGCCTCGGTCAGCCTGCGGACGGTCTCCGCATATTCCGGGCTTGCGGCAAGCCACCGGTACAGCGCCAGAAACCGCTCGCCGTCCGCCCGTCCGGCTTCCCCGGTCTCTTCTGTTCCGGACGACGCATACGCCCGAAGGCCGGCGATCAGCTGCTCCCTGCCGCCGGTCTTCGACACGATCAGATCCGAATTATCCCTCGTCTCCCTCACCTTAAGGAGCGGGAACATCCGGGCAAGCTCCCCGATCAGTCCCGACGGCCTGCGGCTCTTCCCCGCCCCGTCCAGAAGCGAGTACGACAGGATCAGCCTCTCCGACGGCTTCGTCAGCATCAGATACAGATAATACCTCTGCATGAAGCTGTCCTCCTTCGACGTCGGCGCCAGCTGGATCGAAAGCTGCTCAAATACCTCCCGGTCCATATCCGTCAGAAGGCTATGCGCGTCCTTGCGGGAAGGAACCACTCCTTCATTGACGCCCACGAAGAACAGGATCCGGATCCCCTCCAGCCTGGTCCTCGTGATATCCCCTACCGTCACCCGGTCCACCGTGGCCGGGATCACGCCAACCCGGATCTCCTCAAAACCGGCGTCCAGGATCTCCATATATTCCCGAAGGCTCAGCTTCTCGTCCCCCAGAAGCTCCGTCAGCCGGTTAAGAAGCTCCGTCACCCGTTCGAAGACCTGGCTGTACTCCTTCGCCAGGACGAACTGTCCGTCTCTCTCGAAGCCTTCCCGGTAACGGTCCAGCTTCTCCTCCACGCGGCACTCCCGAAGCCAGGCTGCGACCGCTTCGTTCATCGTCCGCACGGTCCTGTCCTCCAGTCGCATGGCCTCCCGAAGCGCCGCCAGCGGTCTTAAGACCTCCCGGCGGAACACGTTCAGCTGATCCAGATTCAGGCTCTTCGCGCCCCGGTATGTAGACTCCCAGGTCTCGTTCCACCTCTTAAACCCCCGGATACCCAGCGCCATGCAGTAGTTTTCCAGCCGGTCAAGCTCCTCCCGCTCTTCCCATTCCCGGTTCTGCAGACCGCCGCCGGGAACCGCCAGACCGGTCTTCAGGTACCGGAACACGCTCTCATAATCAAAATCCTTCCGCACGGCCGCTAGTCCTGCGCGGATGAATTCCACCATGACATTTTCCAGTATGCTTTTCTTGCTGTCCATGAAAAACGGAATGTCTTCCATCCGGAACCGGTTGACGATCTCGTGACGGTACCCGGCCAGATCTCCCGTGATCACGGCGATTTCACGAAAACGGACCCCCTCGCGCCGCACCAGGGCGCAGATCCGCGTCGCCACGGCCGCCACCTCGTCCGACGGTCCCGACGCCTGCCAGACCTCCACCTCCTGCGGCTCCCAGCCGGCCGGTCCGTCGTAGCGGTAGAGATGTTTCTCGATATAGGCGATGGAAGGGCTGGTCTGAAAACGCCAGGGCGCCGCGGCTGCCTGTGCTTCCGCCGCCGGTTCCGCGCCCAGAAGCACGTCGTCCTCCCTCTCCACTCCCCGCGCGGAAGCCAGATCCGTCAGCCTGGCGATCATTTCCTTCCCCATGTAGAACAGATTCTGGTATCTTCCGCGCCGGTAGGGCCCCGCCGCCGGATCCATGCAGACGGTCACGATCACCTGCTTCGCGTGAATCATCAGCAGCTCCAGGATCCGGTACTGTACCGGCGTAAATCCCGTATATCCGTCCAGCGTGATCACACTGCGCTTAATCAGCTCCGACTCCGGAAGCACCCGGCAGAGGACGTCCAGGATCTCCTCCGCCGTGATAAAACGCTTCTCGATCGCTTCCTGAAAGGAACGGAAGATCACCGCCAGATCGCTGCATTTCGCCTGCAGAAGGGCGCTCTCCGTCTCCCCTGCCACCTCGTCAAGCTCCTCGGGACCGACTCCGTACTGGTACAGCTCGGACAGCATGGATTTCAGCTGGTTGATGAATCCCGTCTGGTTCAGATGTCCCCCGTAAAGCTTCAGATTCTTCCTCTGCTCCGCCGCCACCTTCCGAAGCACCATGGACTTGCCCATATCGTCCAGCACCGCCGGATGCTCCACGGCCAGCTCCTCAAACACCCGGTAAGCCAGCCGGTTGAAGCTGACGACGTCAATGTTCATGGTCCCGTGATCCGGATGCATGGCGACGATCTGCTTCTGGGTCTGCATCGTGAACTGCTCCGGCACCACGGCAATAAAAGAAGACCGCGGCTCCAGAAGGGACCTTGCGATCAGATCCTCATAAAGTCTGTGCGTCTTTCCGGAGCCGGAGCTTCCGATTATAAACTGAAGCGACATAAACCCTTCCTCCGTCCTTTCGCGGAATTTCTTCTATTATACATCAGATGCCTCCCCGCCGCCATTCCTTTTTCATTCTTTTGGCGCGGCATATTTTCCGCAGGTCCGTAATAGATTGTAGCAAATCCATTTTCACGGAGGTCAGCCATGAGCTCCAAAACCAAAATCGTCGTACTGAAAATGAAGGAGATCATCTACACCGCGATCTTTATCGGGTTTGCCATACTTCTGGTCACGCTTCTGATGATCATGTTCCGTCCGAAGCGCGAAGAAAGCGCCGTCTCTTCGTCTGCCGCGTTCGTTCCCGGAGTCTATACCGCCTCCCTGACCGTAGGGAGCCAGAACGTCAACGTGGAAGTGGCCGTCGACGAAGAACGGATCAATTCCATCTCCTTCGTCTCCCTGGACGACTCCGTCGCCACCATGTACCCGCTGATGCAGCCGGTCATGAACGATCTGGCGGAGCAGATCCTAAGCAGCCAGTCCCTCGAGGATCTCTCCTATTCCATGGAAACCCGCTACACCTCCCAGGCGGTGCTGGGGGCGATTGAAACCGCCGTGTCCAAAGCGCGGGTAAAATAGTAAGAATCTTTCTATTGTATTCCTTTCCCGGTTATGTTATAGTGACTTCGCATCCGGAAAAAACGGAAATGAAAACGCTTAAGAGGAAGCCTGTCATGAGTCTGAGCAAAGCAAAAGCTGCCGGCGAACCCGGCGCGGAACATAAAAACCAGATCACGGAAGGAGTCATCTGGAAGCAGCTCCTTCTGTTCTTCTTCCCGATCCTGTTCGGCACCTTCTTCCAACAGCTGTACAACACGGTGGACGCCATCGTGGTGGGTCAGTTCGTGGGCAAGGAGGCCCTGGCATCGGTCGGAGGGCCTACCGGCACCATCATCAACCTGCTGGTGGGCTTTTTCGTGGGCATTTCCTCCGGCGCCACGGTCATTATCTCCCAGTACTACGGCGCAGGGCGGGAAGACAAGGTGTTCTACGCGGTCCACACCTCCGCGGCGTTCGCCCTGGCGGCAGGAGCGTTCCTGACGGTGACGGGCCTGATCATCACGCCCTTCGCGCTGACGGCCATGGGGACGCCGGACGATATCATGGAATTTGCGGTCCTTTATATGCGGATCTATTTCCTCGGAATGATCCCCAACCTGATCTATAACATCGGCTCCGCCGTCCTGCGGGCCGTCGGAGACTCCAGAAGGCCCCTGTATTTTTTGATTGCCTGCTGCCTGTCCAACATCGTGCTGGACCTGCTGTTCGTGGTCGTTCTGAAAATGGGCGTAGCCGGCGCGGCCCTGGCTACCATCGCCTCCCAGACGGTCAGCGCCGTCCTGGTCGCCGCCGTACTCACCCGTACCAGGGAAATGTACCGGCTCACAATCTCCAGGATTACCCTGGACCGCCGCATGCTGCACCGCATCATCCGGATCGGCCTTCCCGCCGGACTTCAGTCCACGATGTACTCGGTCTCCAACGTGATCATCCAGTCCAGCGTCAACAGCCTGGGCACCGATACGGTGGCTGCCTGGACCGCCTACGGCAAGGTGGACGTTCTCTTCTGGATGACGGTCAGCGCCTTCGGCATCGCCATCACCACCTTCGTAGGACAGAACTACGGGGCGGGACGGACCGAACGGGTCCACCGGGCCCTGTATACCTGCCTGGCCATGGCCGCCGTCACCACGCTGCTTCTGTCTGCGGCGCTCTATTCCGCGGCGTCTTCGATCCTTGGCATCTTCACGACGGATCCCCAGGTGCTTCAGATCGGCGTCGGCATCATGCACTTCCTGGTGCCCACCTACATCACCTACGTGATCGTCGAAATCTACTCCGGAGCCCTCCGCGGCGTCGGCGACGTGTGGATCCCGATGATTTTCACGATGCTCGGCGTCTGCGTCCTGCGCGTCGTCTGGGTACTGGCCGCGGTTCCTCTCCGCCGCGAGATGCAGACCATCATCTTCAGTTATCCGCTGACGTGGACGGTGACGTCCGTCCTGCTGCTTGTCTACCTGCATCTCTTCAGCCGTCTGAAGCGGCAGCCCGCGTAAGAACCCGGCGCGAGTTTTTTGGCGCGAGCTTTTTCAAAAAAGGCGCGCGCGATTTTTCAAAAAAAGGCGCGCGATTTTTTCAAAAAAGGCGCGCGATTTTTTCAAAAAAGTGTTGACAGACACGTTAAAGTGGGTTATAATCGCTATTGTTCTTGCAGAAGTGGCGGAATTGGCAGACGCGCACGGTTCAGGTCCGTGTGGTAGCAATACCTTGTGGGTTCGACTCCCATCTTCTGCAGATAAAAAGTCCCGAATATTCGGGACTTTTTCTTTTGCGTGTTGCATTTCATGCTGCACTCCGTGTTGTATTCCGTACTGCATCGCATGCCGTATTCCGGCACTGTATCCTCCGGTTCCTCCGCAGCCCATCCGGTCGCCTGCCGTCTGCCGGCGTCCATCGCATCGGCTCCGTTTCCTGAGCCATGCGGCCGTCCGTTTCATTATTCGTTGCGTATCGCCGCCAGCGGACTTAAGTGCATGGCGCGCAGCGACGGGAAAAATCCGGCCGCCATACCCACCAGGATCGCGAAGATAATGGCGCCCCCGGCGAGCCAGAACGGGATCCGGGAGATGTCCCCGTCCATGCCCATCATCATCTGCCCCAGGGACAGGAAATGGTTCATGGCGTAGCCGACGCCGTAGCTGATGATCAGCCCGGCGACGCCTCCCATAAAGCCGATAAAGCCGGACTCCAGAAGGAACATGTTCCGGATGTTGCGCATATCGCAGCCCAGAACCTTAATCACGCCGATCTCCTTGGTCCGCTCGTAGATGGACATCATCATCGTGTTGGCGATGCCGATGGCCGCCACAAACAGACTGACCGCGCCGATGCCGCCCAGGACCAGCTGCACGATGCCGTAGGTCTGCTGGGCCTGCTCGATCCATTCCATCTGGCTGTTGGCCTGATAGCCCATATCGGAAAGCTGCTGCTGAACCGTGGTGACATTCTCCATATCGTCTACAAACACCATCATCTGATCATATACAAAATACGAATACGGCTTTCCCTTGCTGTTGGTTGGCTGCCTGGGAATCGCCTTCTTCTTAAAGACCATCTTCAGCTGCTGCTTCAGCAGCTCCACGTCGCAGTATATGTCATAGGAATAATTGTTGTAATCCTCAAACGCGCCCTCGACCATACCGCCGGTCTCGATCATGTATTTCTTCGGAGGTTTGGCCGTCGTCTCCGCGTTGTTCCACCGGGTCTGCCAGTAAGCGTCGGTATCAAAAACCACGAACATGGGCTTTCCCATGAAATCGATCGGCGGCGGCTCTTCATTATCCCAGTATCCGGCGCCGGTCTTCTCGTTGCTGAACCAGATGACCACCTTATTGCCGTAATAGAATTTCAGCTGATCATCGTTCTCCGCCGCAAGCCCGCCTTCTCCCAGCGGGATCTTCTCCAGATATTCCCTGGACACGCCGGTGATGTTCGTGCTGCAGTAATACGCTCCCTGCTTCAGGACCACGTCGGCCCTCAGCACCGGCGACACGCCGGTCACGTGATCGAGGACGGCGAACTGCTTCATCGTATCGTCCGTCAAGAACGTACTTTCGTCCGCCTCCTGGCCGCCTCCGTAATAGCTGTTGGAGTAGACCGTGATCATCGTCATATCCCCGTAGGAGGAATACTGCTCCATCATCAGGCCGTTCAGCCCGATCCCCAGGGACACCATGATGACCACCGAGGCCGTGCCGATGATAACGCCCAGTACGGTCAGGAAGGTCCGCATCTTCCTGCGTTTCAGGTTATTTACGCTCATACCGAGCAGATCAAGAAATCTCATCTTCCGATCCCTCTAGCTCCTCCAGTTCCTTCTTCTTCGCCTTCCGCTTCCGCCTGATCACTACCAGACTCACCGCCAGGATCACGGCCACGATCACCGCCGCCGCGATCAGATATTTCAGATACTTCTGGATCGGGGAAAGCTCCTCCTGCGGCATCACGTCGAAATCCTGTCCCGCGAACACATCCTCGAAATTCTCCTCGGCCATCTCCGTCACGATCAGAGTCAGTTCCTTCTCCACCGGCTCCTGCACCTCGCCGTAATCGTCCTCATAGGTGATGATGATCTTCACCTTGCCGTCGTCCATGGTGGCCGCGGCTCCCGTCAGCATCGTATCCACATTCCCCGTCTCGCCCGGCTTGATATTGCCCACATAGGTCTCGGTGGGAACGATGGAATCCGCCTCAAAGGCGACGGTCACATTGTAAAGCTGAACCTTGCCCGTGTTATTGATGGGGAACATGATATTGCTCTCGGCGCCTACCGTAATGTCGCCCGGCATCACGTCGATGGTCCCGGTATTCAGGCGGGCGATCTGCCGGACCTGGATGTTGATGCTGGTTTCCGCCACCGCGTTCTTCTTCTCGGGGCTGTCATACGTCTCCTTGATCTTCAGGTAATAGGGCCGCTGGTCGATCCCTGCCGCCGACTGCATATCCAGCGTGATCTCAGAGACCTCCCCCGGCTGCAGGGAATTGATCACGTAGGACGACGACCCGGACAGGGTCGTGAATACGGCGCCGCCTCCGGACGATGCGGTCTCCGACTCCAGATCCAGCAGGATGTTGGATGCGGAAATATCGGAGGATGCATTCTTCATCCGCAAAATCAGGGAAAACGGCTCGCCGGCGATGATCGTTTCCGGCACCGTCTCGAAGCTGTCCACCACGATCCGGGCGTAAGGCTGGTTATTCTCGCCGGAGCTGCCCGGCTTCTCCTCCTCCAGCTCCTTGTTCTTGATCCGCACCCAGTAGGAATCCTCCTGCTTCTGCAGGTCACCGGTCGCCGTCTCGCGGTAATAGATATTGAATTTCAGCTCATAGAACCCGCTGTATGTATCCTCGCGGATCGCCATGCTGTACGGCACCTCCACGGTCTCCCCGGCTGCGATCGTCTCGAAATACCGGTCATAGCTGCCGTCGTTGATATCGAACGGAAATTCCTCGCTTTTCGCGCTGAGCACCATCTCCACGGTCACGTCCCGCGCGTCCGACAGACCGGAATTGCGCATATTGATGCTGAAATTCAGAACATTCGGATAGACGCCGTACGGCGTCGACTGTCCCTCGCCAAGCGAGAAGGCGATCTGCTTGTTGGCGTCCTCGGTGTCCTCCGTATCGTTGGCGCCGGGAGGAGCCACATAGATATTGATCGGATCGCTGGCTACCTGGTCGCCGGACTGCTCGCTGGAATTCCAGTTTTTATATACCGTCACGTCGACAACATAGTAGCCTTCCTTCAGGTCGGCGCGGACCTTGGCCGGGATCGTGACGCTTTTCTGCTTGCCCGATGCGATTCCTCCGGCGACGCTGCGGCCTGCGCTCATCTCAAACGGATACACCTGCCAGCCGTCGGCGTTGTCAGGGCTCGGCATATAGCCATAGGAAGCGTCCGAATTCTCCACCTTCACGTAGACGTCTTCCCATGTTTCTCCCGAATAGTTATAGATCGTCACCGGGATATTCATGCTTCTGCCGATCTTGCCCCTGGAAACGGAATTCTGCTTTACCGTCTCGTTTCTGGAGGTATCCCACAGATCCGCCCTTGCCGTCGCCGCCGCCGATATCACAAACAGCGCCGCCATCATAAACGGCGCGATTCTCTTTCCCCAGCCTTTCATCATTTCTCCCTCCGCTTCTCAATTCCGGTGTCTCCTGCCGCTTCCGGTTCCCCGTCCGCCGGCGGCACTTCCGCGACTTTACCTGTCCTGGTTCCCTCTGACGGCTCTTTCGCTGCCGCTTCTGCCGCTGCAGCCGATTCTCTTCCGGCCAGCGGTTCCGCCGCTTTCGGCTCTTCCACCGCTGCCGCTTCTTCTCCTGCCGGCGGTTTCGCCGTTTTCGGCTCTTTCTCCATTAGCAGCCCCGCCGTTTTCGGCTCTTTCTCCGCCGCCTCCGTCTCTCCCGCTGCCGCCTCCGCAGCTGCATCTGCCCATGCTCCCTCTACATCCTGCTCTGTGAACTGCTCCTTCTCCACGATCTTCACGATCTTCCCGTCCACAATATGGAATTGCCGGTCCGCATAGGAAGCCAGATGATTGTCATGCGTGACCATCACCAGCGTCTGGTTCTGCTCCCGCACGATCCGCTGCATCAGCTTCAAGATCTCCAGCGTCGTCTTCGAATCCAGGTTCCCGGTAGGCTCGTCCGCGAAAATGATCTTCGGATTCACGGCCAAAGCCCTGGCGATGCCGACCCGCTGCTGCTGGCCGCCGGACATGGCGTTGGCCATATGCTTCATCTGCTTCTCCAGCCCCACCAGCTTCAGGTACCGGGCCGCGATCTCGTTCCGCTTCCTCTTCGGCACGCCCCGAAACGACAGGGGCAGCGCCACATTCTCCACGGCGTTCAGCGTCTGGAGCAGATTATAGGACTGGAAAATGAACCCCACCCTCTTGCGTCTGAACTCCACCAGCTGATTCTCCGTCATATTCTCAATATGGATCCGATCGATAACGATCTGTCCCTTCGTCGGCTTCTCAAGCCCCGCAAGCATATTGAGAAGCGTCGACTTCCCGGATCCGGAAGGGCCGACGATCGCGCAGAATTCCCCCTTATACACGGTAAAATCCACACCGTCCAGGGCGTGGACTCTGGTCTCACCGACTCGGTATATTTTGTACAGGTTTTTCACCTGAATGATCGGGTTTCCTCTGTCAATCAAAACGCGCCTCCAAACCTGCTACTTTCATATGATAACAGTTTACATGGCTTTCGGGGTTTTTCCTATATTTATATTCTTAATGTTTATTACGATTTCCTTAATCAGCCTGTTTCCCTTTCAACTTTTCCAAAAAAGAGTAGCAATCCTCTCAGAAATCCGCTATAATAGGGAGCGGTAATTACATCTGATCTAAAGGAGAGACCTATGAGACACCTTCTTAACCCGCTGGATTTCTCCGTCGAGGAGATCGACCAGCTGCTGGACCTCGCCGTAGACATCGAGCATGATCTTCCCAAATACGCGCATGTCTGCGACGGCAAGAAAATAGCCACCCTGTTTTATGAGCCAAGCACCAGAACTCGTCTGAGTTTCGAATCCGCCATGTTATCCCTGGGCGGAAGTGTTCTTGGCTTTTCTTCTGCCGATTCGAGCTCCGCTGCCAAGGGGGAAAGCGTAGCGGACACGATCCGGATCATTTCCTGCTACGCCGATATCTGCGCCATGCGCCATCCCAAAGAGGGCGCGCCGCTGGTTGCGGCCAATCACTCCTCCATCCCGGTCATCAACGCCGGAGACGGCGGCCATCAGCATCCGACCCAGACGCTGACCGATCTGATGACCATCCGCTCCCTGAAGGGAAGACTGGATCACATGACCGTAGGTCTCTGCGGCGATCTGAAGTTCGGACGCACCGTCCATTCCCTGATCAACGCCCTGGTCCGCTATCCGGGCATCCGCTTCATCCTGATCTCCCCGCCCGAGCTTCGGGTTCCCGGCTACATCCGCAAGGACGTGCTGGACGCGAAAGGGATTGAGTATAAGGAGGTCTGGAACCTGGACGAGGCCATGCCGGAGCTGGACATCCTCTATATGACCCGCGTGCAGAGGGAACGTTTCTTCAACGAAGAGGATTACATCCGCCTGAAGGACTCCTATATCCTCGACCGGGCCAAGATGAAGCTCGCCAAAGAAGACATGTTCGTGCTCCATCCCCTTCCCCGCGTCAACGAGATCTCCGTGGAGGTGGACAAGGATCCCCGGGCGGCCTACTTTAAGCAGGTCCAATACGGAGTGTATGTACGGATGGCGTTGATTATGACTTTACTGGAGGTGGAAAAGCCATGCTGAATATCAGCGGATTAAACGAGGGCATCGTCCTTGACCATATCCAGGCCGGAAGAAGCCTGGAGATCTACTACCACCTGGGGCTCGACCAGCTGGAATGCCAGGTGGCCATCATCAAAAACGCCCGCAGCAACAAGATGGGCCGCAAGGATATCATCAAGATCGAAGGCCCCATGGAGAATCTGAACCTGGACATCCTTGGCTACATCGATCACAACATCACGGTCAATATCATCCGCGACGACAAGATCGTGGAGAAGAAGCGGCTGAGCCTTCCGCAGAAGATCACCAACGTGATCCACTGCAAGAATCCCCGCTGCATCACCTCTATCGAGCAGGAGCTGCCGGACATCTTCTATCTGTCCGACGCGAAGACCGAGACCTACCGCTGCCTGTACTGCGACGAGAAATACGGCAAATAAAGCCGCATTCCATGGCGAAAAGCCCCGGGAATCCGCTCTGTCGGGATTCCCGGGGCTTTCTGTTCTATCTTTCTGTTCGATTCCTGTCCTTATGAAGCTTCTCTGTCCCTTCTGCCGGACGCCTCATCCGTCCGAAGGGCTCAGGCCGGCTCGTTCCCGCGCCCGGCTCAGCGGACGACGCCGTTGGCATCCGCCCAGCGTCCGTCCGGCGTCGCGCGGTTCTTATAGACCGCTCCGAAGGTGCCGTCATGAGACTGGTTGAAATAGTACAGAAGACCGTTATAGGTCTGGTATCCGGTCATCATCTTTCCGTAGGTTCCGTCATGGTTCGGATTCAGCAGATACGCCTCCGTACCGTCATTGAACCATCCTGCGCACATCAGGCCGCTGTTGTCGAAGAAATACCATTCCTCCGGCGTCACGGAATACCATCCGGTGGTACGGGTGCCGTTAACCAGATAATACCAGGTATTCCCGCTGCCCATCCATCCGGTCACCGAAGGACTTCCGCCTGTTGAAGAAGAACCGGAACCGCTGCCCATCGGGCCGCTGCCGGACGACTGGCTTCCCGTAGAATTCCCGTACCCGGAGCCGGACATGGGACCGCTTCCCGCATAGCTTCCGCTCGTGGAGCTGCTGGAACTCCCACTGGAGCTGCCGGAAGAGGAGCTGCCGGATGCGAACGGATTGCTTCCCACGGAGCTTCCGGAAGTGCTGTTCGTAGCCGTAGGAAGATTGAACGTATAGTAATCCACATAACTCTCATCATCGATGGATCCCGAGATGCTGGCGTAGTTGGGCACCGCGATATACCGGTCCTTCGTCCCCGTCCCCTTCTCCGGCCGTACCGCAACATCCACAAAATCGTATTTGTTGATGTAGCTGCTGATATCGATTGATTCAACCTTCGTCGTCTTCTTGACACGGTGCGTATTGCCGTGGTTGTCGGCATAGAAGATGATCACCGAATAGGATCTGGCATTGTCTACCTTATTCCATGTCGCCTTCTTCCCGTCTCCGTCAATGGCCAGCCCGCTCACCTCGCTCAGCACCTGGAACGGGTAGGCGCGGGCCGTCACCCGCATATGGTTCGTCGACCGGATCGTGACGGAGATATCATAGGCACCGTAGACGGATACCAGCGTGTTATTGTTGAAGCTCGCTCCATCCGCGGCGTAAATCTCCATCGTATAAAGAAGCGCTCCCGAGGACGAATTCTGGGTGATCTCCGTATCGTCGATGTAATAACTCCCTCCGTCCTCTACCGGGGTCGTGTAATCGAGAGAGTCTCCCGGCATAAGATGCAACAGATCCTCCTCCGTGACCAGTCCCAGGTAGACTGCGTCCACCGTCCCCGCCGCCGCGGCCGGTTCCACGGCCGTAACGCTCAGGATGCATCCCAGCGCCAGCGCTGCCAGCTGTTTCATTCGTTTCATAATAAATCCCCCTTTCGTGCGGCTCTTAGCCGTATCGGTTCATAAGGATAATTGACAGAAAATGAGCAAGACGATAAGCCGGGTTATGTCGTGGGTGATCATCTATCTAGGCCCGGCGTCGCCGCCGGGCTCGAGCGACCTACCCGAAAGCAGACGGGCCGCCTTATGCTTTCTGTTCGGTCTTGCTTCGGATAAGGTTTACATGTGCCCCGGATGTTACCACCCGGGCGGTAGTCTCTTACACTGCCCTTCCACCCTTACCGGCGGATGCCGGCGGTATATTTCTGTTGCACTGTCTCTGGAGTCGCCTCCGCCAGACGTTATCTGGTATCCTGCCCTGTGAAGCCCGGACTTTCCTC
>CANQME010000007.1 GCA_947624815.1 uncultured Lachnospiraceae bacterium
TCCACATCCATCAGATGATTCAGAAAACAGTCTACCTTCAGTACATCGCCCTCCGCCAGGATACCGTCCCTGCGGATCCTCTCCTCCAGTGCTTTCATACTGCCGATTCTCCTTTTATGTAAGAATTGAAACATGTTAAGAGCATTCTAACAGAATAACTCCTGTTTGAAAAGCACTATTTTCGGTAAAGCCATGGTTTATTATAAATACAGTTCATACCTCCCATAATCGCGGATCGAAGAAATTTACCATTTTCGCCTCTGCATACTTGAAATATCCGGATGAATATCATAAAATAAGGAAAGTTGCGGGGGCAGGCGCGGAAAATACCGCTTTGACAGCCGAAAGCAATACGCCGCCGTCGTCCGGCATATCGGAGCCCACCGGCGAAATAATCTATGCTAAGGAGTGCGAAACCATGGAAAAGAAAGACTTAAACTGGAGTGAGATCGGATTTGCCTATCATGTAACAAATATGCGTTATGTTTCCAATTATAAAAACGGTGCCTGGGACGAAGGCGGGCTGACCGCTGACGCCAACATCGTACTCAATGAGTGCGCCGGAATCCTGCAGTACTGCCAGGAGGTCTTCGAGGGACTGAAGGCATACACAACAGTCAACGGCGATATCGTCACCTTCCGCCCCGACTTAAACGCGGAGCGCATGATGGATTCCGCCAGGCGGATGGAGATGCCGCCCTTCCCGAAGGAGCGTTTCCTCGACGCCATTGAGCAGGTCGTGAAGGCCAACGCGGACTGGGTACCGCCCTACGGCAGCGGCGCTTCCCTTTACATTCGTCCCTATATGTTCGCCTCCTCCCCTGTTATCGGCGTGAAACCGGCTGAGGAATATCAGTTCCGTACCTTCTGCACCCCGGTCGGGCCGTACTTCAAAGGCGGCGCCAAGCCCCTGACCCTGTGCGTCAGCGATTTCGACCGCGCAGCTCCTCACGGCACCGGACATATCAAGGCCGGTCTGAACTACGCCATGAGCCTGCATGCCCATGTGGAAGCCCACAAGAGAGGCTTCGATGAGAATATGTTCCTGGATCCGGGCACAAGGACCTACGTGGAGGAAACCGGCGGAGCCAACTTCCTCTTCGTCACGAAGGACAATGAAATCGTGACCCCCAAATCCGACTCGATCCTGCCCTCCATCACGAGACGTTCCATGCTCCATGTGGCCGAGCACTATCTGGGCATGAAGGTGACCCAGCGTCAGGTTCGCTTAGACGAGATCGGCGACTTCGCGGAGTGCGGCCTCTGCGGTACCGCAGCCGTCATTTCCCCGGTGGGCAAGGTTGTGGATCACGGACGCGAGATCTGCTTCCCCAGCGGTATGGAACATATGGGACCGGTGATCCAGAAGCTCTACGATACGCTGACCGGCATCCAGCTGGGTACCGTAGACGCGCCGGAGGGATGGATTCATAAGATCTGCTGATGAACGGTGGTCGGGAAGGATAAGCGTGACAGTTACACGAGACAGTTACGCGAGACAGTTACGCGAGACAGTTACGCGAGACAGTTACGCGAGACAGGCAGGGGCCGGGACATATCCTGTGCGCTCATGACTCCGAAGGGAAGTCTTTCTAGATTCAAAAACGCCAGTTTGAGGGCAACGGCAAATTCGCGTGAACTCCTGATGAGTTCACGCTCAGGTTGCCGCTCCGCCCATGACTTGTGGTCATGGGCTCCGACCCTCAAACCCGTCGTTTTTTCATTAAGAAAGACTAACCCTTCTCCGTGAAATCGCGCCCAGAATGTGTCCCGGCCCCTGCCTGTCTCGCTGGTTTTCGCGGGCGCGACAAACTGCTTATCGACTCCTTTGCGGTGCGTAAAATACTCTTGCAGAACTATTGTATCCGAATCCCTCTATCCCTTTGAGGTGGCTTATTTCTCAACCGTCTGGAAAACAACAGCGGTAATTCGCTTTTGTCTCTAGCGCCTGCGAAGCACAGCGGTCGGAAGTCCCACCGTATGCGCGATTTCGAGGAGGAGGGTTAGAGTGTCTTAGGCAAAAAAGTGCCGGTTTGGGGGTCTGCGGCCATGACCACAAGTCATGGACGCAGTGTCAGTCTGAGCGGGAATTTCTTCAGAAATTCCCGCGAATCTGACAGTGCCCCCAAACCGGCACTTTTTTGTCTTAGAGACTCTTCCCTCCGGAACCATGAGCGCATACGGTGGGACTTCCGACCGCGTACCCCTCGCGTATCATACCCATCGCGCCTCTGCACGCATCCATTTCCCCAGCGAATCAGCCCCCACTCGCCTACACGATCTCCTCCAGCGCCCGAATTTCCACACCTTCCTCCGTCAGCGCCCCGCGGATCTTCTCCACGAACGCCAGCGCCTTCGCGCCGTCCCCATGGACACAGACGGAATCCGCCCGGATCGGAATATCCTTCCCGGTGATCGCCGTCACCTTCTGCTCCTTCACCATACGGATCACCCGCGCGATGGCCTCATCCTCATCCGTGATCATAGCCCCTTCCTTGCGGCGGTTCACCAGCGTCCCGTCCTCTTCATATGCCCGGTCCGCGAAAACCTCCTGCGCCGTGCGGAGCCCCAGATCCATGGCCGCGTGGGCCAGCTCGCCGCCCGATAAGGCCAGCACGATCAGGTTCGCGTCATACGTCTTCACCGCCTCGCAGATCGCCTTCGACAGCGTATAATCCTTAGCCGCCATATTATAGAACGCTCCATGCGGCTTCACATGCTGCATCTTCATGCCGTGAGCCCACAGGAATGCGTCCAGAGCGCCCAGCTGATACAGCGTATACGCCTTCGCCTCCTCCGGCGATACCACCATGTTCCTGCGTCCGAATCCCATCAGATCCGGAAAACCGGGATGCGCTCCCACACGGATGCCTGCGGCAGCCGCCATCGCAATGGTCTTATCCATCACCACCGGGTCCGAGGCGTGAAAGCCGCAGGCCACATTGGCGGACGTCACCAGCGGGATGATCTTATCGTCATTTCCCAGTGTATAACGTCCGAAGCTCTCCCCCAGGTCGCTGTTTAAGTCAACACGATACATATCTCTCCACTCCTTTTCCTTCTGTCCGGCAGCCGCCGTCATCTTCCAGATACAGCCCAAACGCCGGACACACATACCGGAATCAGCCCTCTTACTGCCCCTTCAGCTTCATGAAGCTCTCGATAAACCCGGTATCCGCCTTCCCCTCGATAAACGTCGGATGGCGGATGATCTGGTACTGGAAGTCCAGATTCGTCTCCACGCCGATGACCACCATCTCATCCAGCGCCGCGCGCATCTTCAGAAGCGCCGCCTCCCGCGTAGGCGCATGGACGATGATCTTGGCGATCATGGAATCATAAAGCGACGGGATCTGATAACCACTGTAAAGTCCGGTATCCACCCGGACGCCGTTGCCGGCCGGCAGATGCACGAACTGCACCAGGCCGGGGCTGGGCATGAAATTCTTCTCCGGGATCTCCGCGTTGATGCGGCACTCGATGGCGTGCCCCGTTGGACGAATGTCGTCCTGCGTAAAGCTGAGCGGCTCTCCCATCGCTGCCCGGATCTGCTCGATGATCAGGTCCGTGCCGGTCACCATCTCCGTAACGCCGTGCTCCACCTGGATCCGCGTATTCATTTCCATAAAATAGAACTCGCCCGCGGGACTTACGATGTATTCGATCGTGCCCGCGTTGGTATATCCCACCGTCTTTGCGGCCAGAACCGCGTATTCGTTCATCTTCCTTCGCGTCGCATCATCGATGGCCGGCGACGGCGACTCCTCGATCAGCTTCTGATGGTTGCGCTGCACGGAACAGTCGCGCTCCCCCAGCGCTACTACATTTCCGTGGGAATCCGCCATGATCTGAATCTCCACATGACGCGGATTCACGATACAGCGCTCCAGATACATGGCGTCGTCGCCGAAAGCGTTGGCCGATTCCCGCTGCGCCATGTTAAACTGAACCTCGAAATCCTCCGGTGAATTCGCCACGCGCATTCCCTTGCCGCCTCCGCCGGAAGACGCCTTGATCATGATCGGATAGCCGATACGCTCCGCTTCCTTCTTCGCCTCTTCCACATCATAGACCGCCTCCCGGGAGCCGGGCACCACCGGCACGCCTGCGTCCATCATGGTCTTGCGGGCCTCGGATTTGTTACCCATCCGGTCGATCACATCCGGATCCGGACCGATGAAAATGATGCCGTTCTCCTGGCATTTACGGGCGAAGGTGCTGTTTTCCGACAGAAAGCCGAAGCCGGGATGGATCGCGTCCGCCTGCACGTTCTCCGCGGCGGCGATGATATGATCCATGTTCAGATAGCTGTCCCTGGCCGGGCCCTCGCCGATACAGACCCGCTGGTCTGCCAGCTGCACGTGGAGGCTGCTTGCGTCCTCCTTCGAATAGATCGCCACGCTCTGGATGCCCATGCACCGGCACGCGCGGATGATGCGGACGGCGATCTCGCCGCGGTTGGCGATCAGAACCTTATTAATCATATGCCCACCTCCGTGCGTCAGATCTTCTTGACGCGGAACAGAGGCTGTCCGTACTCTACCTTCTGCTCGTTGCTGACCAGAACCGCTTCGATCTCGCAGTCAAACTCGCACTGGATCTCATTCATCAGCTTCATGGCCTCCAGAATACAGACCGTCTGTCCTTCCTTGATCCGGTCGCCCACGCGCACGTAAGCCGGGATATCCGGACCCGCCGCCGAATAGAATGTGCCCACGATCGGCGCCGTGATGAAGAGGACCTCGTCCTCCTCCGCAGGCGCTGCTGCCGGAGCAGGAGCTGCGGCACCCACCACCGGGCCGCCTGAAGGCATGGCCGGCATTCCGGCCGCCACAACCGGCGGATGATCCAGCTTGCTCATCGTGATCTTCACATCGCCCTCTTTATAGGTAAACTCCGTCAGCGCGGATTCCTCTATCATCTTCACTAACCCAGCAATCTTCTCAAGATCCATCGTCTTGTTCCCCTTTCTAATTCCTGTCGTCTGTCCCTGCCGCCCTGTCCGGTCTGCGCTCATTCCGCCGACCGTTTCGGTTCAGGCGCTCATTTCTGCATCTGCGACTCGAAGAGCCGTCTCAGTCTCTTGGCCGTCTGGCGGCATTCCAGAACCTCCCTGCACGGCCTGTGGATCTTCTTGCGCATCTCGTTTAACTCCTCCAGCTCCGCCAGATACAGCCTCTGGGCCTCCTGCACGGAGATCGCCTTGAACCGGATCGAGTGATCGGTCTTCCGCTGCACCAGCTTCGGGATATCCACCGACGCCACCGTGGCGATCTTCGGATAGCCGCCGGTGGTCTGCCGGTCGGCCAGCAGGATGATCGGCTTGCCGTGAGCCGGCACCTGGATGGAGCCGAACGCGATGCCGTCGGAGATCATGTCCTTATCCTCCTTCCGGGAAATGAACGGTCCCTCCAGCCGGCAGCCCATACGGTCGAAGTCGCTGGTTACCTTATATTCGCTGCTTAAGAACGTATCAATGCCCTGTTTGCTGAACAGGTAGTCCTGGGGTCCCATGACCACCCGAAGAGTCGCGTCCTCCTGATCGAATTCGTCCAGATCCAGCGTTCTGGACAGGAAAAACGGCAGATACCGCCTTTTAATGCGAAAATTGATATAGTCTCCGTCCTGGAGCTTTCTTCCCTTGAAGCCGCCGATGGAGCTCTTCATGTTCGTACAGCGGCTGCCCATGACCACCGGAACCTTTAAGTAGCTGGAAAACGCCACATACCCCCTGCTTCCGGTGCGGGCGCTGGAGAATTTCAGCACATCGCCCTTATTGATGTAAATGGCCGTATACATGGGCGTCGGTTCCCCGTTGATCGTAGGCTGGAAATCGCCGCCCGTAATGGCGATCAGCGTGTCCGCCGTGAATTCCAGCGTCGGGCCGATCAGCGTAAACTCCAGCACGGCCTCATTTTCCGGATTGTCCAGAAGGAGGTTCGCGATCTTAAAGGAACGCACATCCATAACGCCTGCCACCGGGAAGCCCTGGCTCTGGTAGCCGGTTCGCCCCAGATCCTGTACGGTGGTCATCATACCTGCCTTGATGATACGGATGCCCATGCTACGCCTCCTCTCTGCGGACCGGACACTCATACTCGCCCCGGTCCACCAGCTCTTTGATCCGCTTATATTCCGCCTCGTCGATGGGAACGAAACGGATGTATTCGCCGGCCTGCACCATGATCGGCGTCTCCCTTGCCGGATCGTAGGTCTTCACCGGCGTCATGCCCATCAGTTGCCATCCGCCCGGAGAATCCAGGGGATAGATACCGGTCTGGGATCCGCCGATGCCGACGCTTCCCGCCGGGATCTTCAGCCGCGGATTGGCCAGACGCGGCGTATGGATGCGCTCGTCAAGACCTCCCAGGTAACAGAAGCCGGGCAGAAATCCCAGCATATAGATCAGATAGTCGCTGGAGGAATGGATCTTGACGACCTCCTCCTGCGTAAGGCCCGCGTGCTCCGCGATATAAGGCAGATCCGGTCCATATTCTCCGCCGTAGAGAACCGGGATCTCGAAGATCTTCTTCATCTGGGCTCCGGCGCGGACTTCCACCTTCAGGATCCCCTCGATCCGCTTCTTCATCTGCTCATAGCGGATGACGCGGGGATCGTAATTGATCAGCAGGGAGCAGAATGCCGGGATCACGTCCACCACGCCCTCGATGTTCTGCTCGTGCATGAGCTTCACGGTGGCCGCGATCTTCTGGTTGATCTGCGGGCTGATCTCCGAACCGAATTCGACCAGCAGGGAGCTGTCTCCCGCGGTCAGGATCTTAATGTTCTGCATAAAATGTCGCTTTGCTCCTCTCCCGCCGCGCCCGTCCCAGCAGACGGTGCGGCGTTCCTGCCAGTTATTTCTTCCTCGTACCTTTCCGTCTTCCCGATCCTTAAACCGCCCGGACAATGCATCCGGCCGCGCCGCAGCATCTGCGTCCAAGATAGGAAGAAAGGCGCAACCGGATCTTGCGTAGATTGCACCTTCTTCGGAAATGATTCGTTTTATTATCCGAGCAGACTCCCCATGTTGGACATGAAGGTCGTGATTCCCAGGTAAGCGGAGATGACCACTACGATCACGCCGAGTACCAGAAGAACTGTCGGATGCTTGTAATCGTCGCCCATGATCTTCTTGTTCTTCGCTGCGATCAGGCAGATGCCCAGGGTGATCGGCAGGATCAGGCCGTTCACCGCGCCCGCCAGGATCAGCATCGTCGCCGGCGTGGTTCCGATTGCCAGCATGATGATCGCGGATACCACGATAAATCCGATCACGACCCAGTTCTCATGCTCGGCGATCGCCGGATGGAAGGTCTTAAGGAAGGAAACCGACGTATAGGCTGCGCCGATGATGGAGGTAACGGCCGCGCACAGGATCACCAGACCCGCGAAGCGGTAGCCGATCTCGCCGGCGCCGCGCCTGAACGCATCCGCCGCCGGGTTCGAAGCATCCAGCGCGTCTCCGCCGGCCAGCTTCACGACGACGCCCAGAACCGCCAGGAAGAGGAAGATCCGGACGATGGTTGCGATTCCGATTCCCATAACGGAGCTCTTATTGATCTCCTTCAGATTCTTCTCGCCGGTGATACCCGCGTCGATCAGACGGTGGGCGCCGGAGAAGGTGATGTAGCCGCCTACAGTGCCGCCCAGAAGGGTGATGATCGCCGGAACCAGAGCGCCGTATCCGGTGGAAGGAACGACCGTGTTCACAAGCGCTTCGCCAACCGGAGGCTTCACGATGATAATGATAATGAAGATGACCACGATCATGATACCGCCCAGGACCTTCGCCAGGTTATCCATCGCCGCCTTGGCGTCCTTGATCAGGAATACCGCGATCGCGATGATGCTTGCCAGCGCGCAGCCCGCCTTGGTCGGAAGACCCAGAAGCGTATTGAAGCCCAGGCCGCCGCCGCCGACGTTGCCGATGTTGAATACCAGTCCGCCGAACGCGACCAGTATGGAAACCACATAGCCAAGTCCGGGAAGGATCTTATTGGCCACATCCTGTCCGCGCAGGCCCGATACGCACAGCACTCTCCAGATGTTGATCTGCGCGATGGCCGCCAGAACGATGGAAGCCAGGATCACGAACCCGAAGCTGGCCTTATGGGTACCGGTGAAGCTTGCCGTCTGTGTCAGAAAGCCCGGTCCGATCGCCGATGTTGCCATGATAAATGCCGCCCCCAGCAGCGCCCCTCCGCCGCTTTTCTTCTTTGTCTTGTTGTCTGCCATGATATATCCTCCTTTTGAGTGGGTCATCCTGCCGACACATGCGCAAACCTGATTCTGCATCACCGGAAAATGACTTCATCACTGTGATGCAATGCATTATAACTGACAAAATCCGGTTTGTCAAGCAAGAAAACAATGGTAACTATGTGGAATCCACAGGTATTTTGTTGTATCGAGTGAAAATGACGACAAAAAGCGGCCTCAATTCATTTTGGGCCGCTTTGCCGGGTTTGTAATTTTTTCTATATTTAATCATTCATCTGAGAGATTTCTCACAGAATTGACAAAAAAGCTATTTTTCATTACAGTTTTTTGTTTGTACCGAAATTTATATTTATGCATTCTCCTCGGTATGAACGCGCCGGTCCAGGTCCTTCTGGAGCATTTCCAGGTAATGGACCAGCACGTCCCGTTGATGCCCGATCCGCCAGGAACGGTCGATCTCCTCATAGGTGAAGCTCTTCCGGCCGCCCTGCTGCATCCGCTGCCAGAAGCCGAAGAGCTCGTCGAACGGGATATAGTAGATTTCGTCGACGGCCGTCCAGTGAAGAATGATAAACGCCACGCCTCCCTGCTCCTCAAACTCCTGCATGAACCGGACCTGATGCTCATGGACGTTCTGCAGCGGGAACGTGCTGACCGCGCACTCCTTGGCGTCGAAGCACACCGGCAGTCCCTGCACCGCCCCGATATAATCCACCGTGCTCTTCTGGTCGAAATACGCCAGCGTGATATGGCGGGTCTCCTTGTCAATTGTGATCGGCGTGATCGGCGTCGGCACCTTCTGGATCAGCGCCAGCTTTCTCTCCCGGTACACGTCATTCGTATGGTTGATCATATCCTCCAGGGTCGACCCCCGAAGCCCTCTGGAATTCCAGGTACTCATGCGTTTCCTCCTGCGGCTCCTGCCGCCTTCATCCGTCCTGCTTCTCTCCCGCCGGCTTCATTCGTCCCGCTCTTCTCCTGCCGCTTCATCCGCCCTGCTTCTCTCCCGCCGGCTTCCACGACAGCCTTCCGAATTCTTCCGGCGCCGGCGCCGTGAAGGTCTTTCCGCTCAGATACTCCATCGGCCCGGGAAGCTGTGGGAAGACGATCTGATACGAATGCAGCAGCTGACGGCGGATCCCGTACTCCTTCCGCAGCCGTTCGTTCAGCTTCGGGTCGCCGTATTTGACGTCTCCGGCCACCGGATGGCCGATAGACGCCAGATGCGCGCGGATCTGGTGAGTCCGGCCGGTGATCAGCGCCACCCGCAGAAGCGTATACGCGCCCGCCGCGTCTCTGCCGAAGCGGAGCGGTTCATATTCCGTCGTAATCGGCGCGCTGCCGGGAGCCGGAGCCGCGCTCACCGTCACCCGGTTCGATCTCTCATCCTTGACCAGAAAACCGGTGATCCGCCTCGCTTCCGCAACCCTCCCCTTCACCACACAGAGGTAATATTTATGAATGCTCCGGTCCCGGAAGACCTGGGACATGATCTGAAGTCCGGCCAGGGACTTCCCCGCCACGACCAGACCGCTGGTGTTGCGATCGAGCCTGTTGCATACGGAAGACCGAAAGGTCCGAAGCTCTTCCTCTGTCAGAAAGCCGCTGTTCAGCAGATAGGCGGTCACGGATTCCACAAGCGAAACATCATCATCCTTCGCCTTTTGGGACAGCACGCCCGCCGGCTTGTTGATCAGAAGGATATGACCGTCCTCATAGAGGATGTCCAGAGGTATTTCCCCTGCGGCCGAGGCGCCCTGACTGACCGGGCCGCTTCCGTTTTTATTCTTCGTGCGGACGGGAGCCGAGAACTTTTCGACCGTCTCGTCCGACAGAAACAGCTTCACCTCGTCCCCCACCGTCAGCCGCTCCGAACCGTCGCAGCGTTTCCCGTTGAGCGTGATGTTCTTCTTGCGCATCATTTTATACAGAAAGCTCTTCGGCGCAAGGCTCATATATTTCGCCAGGAGCTTGTCCAGACGCTGTCCGGCTTCCTTTTCCGAGATCACCAGGCTCTGCATACGCTTCGCACCTCCCCTGCATCCGAATCCGATCCGCCGTCTGTCAGGCTCCGTCCGCAGACCGCCGCGGCCCCGTCCGGCCTCCTCTTACAGACTGCGGCGCATAGACCCGCGCACCACTGCCTCCGGTTCTCATCCCGCGGCGCCGTCTTCTACATCGACATGCTCTTGATAACACGCGCCGCATAATCCACGCTTCCGTCGTCCTCGTATTCCGCGGCCGGCTTCAGTCCTTTTAACCGGTTGAAAAACTGTCTCTCATCCGTTATGATCTTTATATTCGGATCCAGCTTCTGGCTCTTAAAGGAATCGTTCAGCGTCTTTTCCGCCTTCCTGACATCCGTCTTCTCCGCCGTACAGTAGGCGAACACCCCCATGGGATGGACCATCACCGTGTCGAACGGCAGGATCTGCTCCTTCGTCGTCACCACCAGATCATACAGAAGAACGCCCTTCGGCGCATATTCCTCCGCTTTCCGGTGGAAGTCCTCTCCGGGCGTCCGGTAGCGCAGCGACGCCAGAAGCGGCGAAGCCACATTGGCCGTCGGCAGTACCGACAGGATCGCCATCAGCGTCAGCACATTCTTCGCCGCCTGGCTGTCCGTGAAATTTCTGGCCAGCAGCTGAATGATAATGGCCGCCGCACCGAACAGGACCTCGCCGAACTGTACGGCCTTCCGGTAGTTCCGATAGCCGTATTCCCCTTTCTGCTTCTTCATTGGTTGTGTTCCTCCATTCCTGTTCCGCTCAGCCTCCGAACCTTCTCATAAGCGCAAGGATCAGACCGTGGGGAAGAAGCTTCGCCGCAGCGGCAAACAGCTTCATCGTGATCCCGTATACCGACACGGGCCGCCCCGCCATGCTGTCCTTAAGCGCTTTTGTTACCACCCGCTTCGGATCCGCCATCACCAGTCTTTTGTAGAACGGAAGCGGACGGTTTCCCAACGCGGTATCGAAGAATTCTGTCTTTACCGGCCCGGGGCATACCGCCGTCACGCAGATTCCCCGGTCCTTAAGCTCCGCTCCCAGCGCCCGGCTGTAGCTGAGCACGAATGCCTTCGAGGCCGCGTAGATCGCGAAATCCGGCTGCGGCAGAAACGCCGCCGCGGACGCAAACTGCAGGATCCGGCTGTTGGCTCCCATATAGGGAAGAACCATTGCCGTGACGGCGCACAGCGCTTCGCAGTTGAGCCGTACCATCCCGCACTCGGTTTCCTCCGGCTGCGAGCCGACCCGTCCGGTCACGCCGAAGCCGGCTGCGTTCACCAGAAGCTTCACCTCCGGCTTCGTCTCCCGCAGAGCCGACCGGATCGTCTCCCGCCCCGCCGGATCCGTTACATCCGCGGGGAAGACGCGCACCCGCGCCGGGATACAGGCGCCGGGCCACCGGCGTTTCTGCCCGTCTTCCGATGCGGCCGGTCCTTCCAGCTCGCGAAGCCTTCTCTCTCTTCGGGCGACGATCCAGACCTCGTCAATTCCCGGGAACCGGTCGCCGATCTGGAAGACCGCCTCGCGGCCCATCCCGGACGACGCTCCCGTCACGATCGCGATCCTCATAGGCGCACCTCTCCGTTTTCGTCAAACAGCTGCCGGAAATCCTCGATGAAGAAATCCGTGATCTCAAGCATCTCGTCCCGCAGGTTCCGGGCGTCCGCATCCGCGTCCGCCACGCCGCATACCGTCATTCCGGCCCTTTTGCCGGCCGTCGCACCCGCCGGCACGTCCTCGAAGACCAGACACTCCTCCGGTCTGACGCCCAGCGTCTCCGCCACCTTCAGATAGATGTCCGGGCTCGGCTTGCCTTCCTTCACTTCGCACGCCGTCGTCACTACCTGGAAATACGGCCTCAGATTCTGCGACGCCAACACCGCGTCCACCATATCGGTTCCGTTGCTGGTAGCGATACCGCAGCGGATGCCGCGGTCCTTAGCATACTGCAAAAGCCTCATAACGCCCGGCTTGACCGGAACCTGGCTGCGGTATTTGTCAATGGACATCTCCGTCCAGATCCCCTTGATCTCGTCCGTACTCAGCGGCAGGGCGAACCGTTTTAAAAAATAATCCGCCGTCTCTGTAAAACTCATCCCCTCGATGGCTCTCTGCAGGTCGTCCGGACATTCACAGCCGTACCGCCCCAGAAACTCGATGTCGATGGTCTTCCACATCCACATGGAATCCACCAGTGTTCCGTCGAGATCAAAAATAAACGCCTTTATCTTATCAAATGTCATTATTTTCTCCTATATTCTGTCATTTTACCCTCTCTGCCAGAACCTGCCGGCAGGCAGGGCCTTCCGTTTCATACGATCCGCTGTCAGAAATTCTCCCTCAGCGTTCTCAGTTCCTCGTCCGTCAGCGGCCGGTACTGTCCCGGCGCCAGACCCCCGTCCAGCGCAAGGCTCCCCATGGAAAGCCGCTTCAGATAGGTCACACGGCAGCCCAGCGCCTCGAACATCCGCTTCACCTGATGGAACTTTCCCTCATGGATCGTCAGGACATACGCGTTCGCACCCGCATATTCCGCCGCCGTAAGCTCCGCCGGGAGCGTCATCGTGCCGTCCTCCAAAAGGATCCCCTCCCGAAGCCGTAACGCCGCGTTTTCCGGAAGCTTCCCTTCCAGAACCGCCAGGTACCGCTTGTCCACATGCTTTTTCGGCGACAGCAGCCGGTGGGCCAGATCCCCGTCGTTGGTGATCAGCAGAAGGCCCTCCGTATCGATATCCAGACGGCCCACAGGGAACAGATCGCCCCGCTTCCGCTCTGTAATCAGCTCCACCACTGTCGTATGCAGCCGGTCCTCCGTAGCTGACACCACGCCCTGCGGTTTATTCAGCATATAGTATTCGAATGCCGCGTACCGGACCGGCCTGCCGTCGACGGCCACCTGATCCGCTTCCGGGTCGATCTTCCGGTCCGTCTTCTTCTCGATGACGCCGTTGACCGTGATCCGGCCGTTTTTCGCCATATCCCGGATCCGGGCCCGCGTCCCCTCGCCCATCTCCGCAAGGAAACGGTCCAGACGCATCGTATCTCCGCTTTTTCCTGCCATCCGGCCTGCTCCTTTCCGTTACCGTCCACCGCAACCGGGCTTTCCTTCTTCCCTGGCGCTGTCTCCCCACAACCGTGCTTTTCTTCTCTCCCGGCATTAGGCCGGACTACATCCACCGCCAGCCCGGGGAATACTGATTCTTCAGCGTCCGGCCGGACGCTTTCACAAATCCCAGTCCGAAGCCGTCCACGCAGAGCAGCTGCCATCCCTGCCGCTCCGCTTCATTCTCATTCAGAAATACCGTCTCTCCCTTTAAATACCGTACCAGCCTCTCATCCCCGTGCGCAAAGGAGATGCAGTCGGCAAACGTATCCTGATTCAGCGCCATGGCCATGGCCTGGGACGGTTCAAACCTGCCCTTTCGGACGGTCCCAACGCAGAGCCCGGTCCGCAGATAGCGCAGTCCCGGCGCAGGAACGAAATCCTCCGGCAGATAATACAGCGTATCCCCGTTAAGCAGGAAGCGCTTCGCGTCCCAGTCCATCCTGCACTTATCAAGAAACGGAACCGCTTCGGCAGCCGGGCCGCCTGCGCGGCTGCCCGCCCCCGTAAATTCCTTCGCTGTCTGTCCGGACTTTCTGTCGTCCGCCCGCCCGGCCTTCTTCGGCACGCCTCCTGACTTTCTATCGTCAGCCACGCCGGATACCGTCATTTCGGCCCGCTCTCCGGCCGCAGCGTCCGCCGTCTCCTCCGAGCGGCCGCATCCCCCCGCGTCCGCCGGCTTCTTCCGCATCAGCGCCAGGAAATGCCCTTCCCCCTCCACCTTATGGGGGAACAGCCGCAGGCAGCCTGTCAGTCCCTTTCCGCCCACGGCGCCTGGAAAGACTTCCAGCGGCGCAATTTCCATCTCTGGTACACATTTCAGAAGCCACCGCACATTCCCCTCATCCTCAAGCTCGGAAAATGTACAGGTGGAATACATCAGATACCCGCCCGGCCGCAGAAGCGCGGCCGCCTGCCTGAGGATTTCCCGCTGAAGAGGCGCATAATACGCCGGCCCCCGCTTCTCCCAGTCCTTCACCATATCCGGATCCCGGCGGAACATCCCCTCTCCGGAGCAGGGGGCATCCACCAGGACGCTGTCGAAAAAGCCCGGATACCGCTCCGCCAGCCTCTCAGGCGTCTCGCTGCTCACGCAGAGATTGGCGACGCCGAACCGTTCCAGGTTCTTAAGCAGGGCCTTCGCCCGGGAGCTGCTGATATCGTTGGCCCACAGAAGGCCCTCGCCCCGCAGTCTGACGCCCAGCTCTGTGCTCTTGCCTCCCGGGGCCGCGCACAGATCCAGCACCCGGTCCCCCGGCTTCACCGGAAGGAACCGGGCCGGCGCCATGGCGCTGGGTTCCTGCAGATAATAGAGTCCCGCGTAATAGTACGGATCCTTTGCAAGACGCTCCCGGCCGTCGCAGTAAAAACCGTTGTCCGTCCACGGAACGGGCCGAAGCGGAACGTTCAGATGCCCGGCCGCATCCGCCGGACTCCATTTCGCAGTATTGACGCGCAGTCCAACGCCTGGAGGAACGTCAAAGCTTTCCAGGTAGGCGCCATATTCGTCTCCCAGAAGCGCCTGCATCTGTATTTGAAATGATTCCGGCAGATTCTGTCTCATGAAGTCTCCTGATCTCAGTAATAATAGGTTAACCGGTATTTTTCCAGATAACGGAGAAGCCAGTACGGATTCACGCTCAGTTCCTCATAGTGATCCGTCCGCAGATACATGCCGATATGAAGATGTATCTCGAAATTCCCGACCGTGCCGGGCACCGCGGAATAGCCCGAATCTCCCATAAATCCCAGAAGCTGCCCCGCCTGCACCACGTCGCCCTCCTGCCAGTCCCGGGCGTAGTCATAGAGATGGGCATAGTAGAGGTACAGCCCGGAAGGCGAGCGGATCCCGATCCGCCATCCGCCCAGCTCCAGCCAGCCCGCCTTCTCCACCACGCCGTCCGTCATGCTGACCACCGGATAGGAACCGCGGGGCAAACCCGTCCCCATGATGTCGCACCCCTCGTGACCTCTCTCTCCGCCGTAGGAACGCCGGTCAAGCCAGTCATTTTCGTAGTTCACCCGGGGCGTCTCAGACCGGCTGCTGTCCGGTACGGGGAAATATTTCAGGTCCGCGATCACCGTCTCATAGGCGTTTCTCAGCTTCCGGTATTCGGCCGGGCGGCGCTTCAGCGCCATATTGACGGCCGGGGGCCGCAGATCCTCCTCCGATGCGTCCGTCAGATCGAATTCCATCCGGAGCATGGCCGCCGCGACTCCGTCCGCGTCCAGCTGATCGGCGTCTGCCGCCGCTTCCCCCAGAGCCATGGCCCGAAAGCGGTCGCTCTCCCACGTGTAGGCGTCCAGCTGGTAGAAGTCAGGATTGGAGGTCAGATAGCCGCGCATGCACACGTTGACAAGCGCCAGCAGAATCAGCAGAAAAATCCGCATATCGGTTCCCCTCTGTCTCATACATTGCTACAAAACATTGTATTCGGGACAAAATGGAACATTCCGAAGCCTTTCGCCGCGATCCCGCCGCGGCCCGTCCTCCCGTCGCCGGGGGCCTGTCCGTCCTTATCCTGATTCTGCTGCTCACCCATCCTGCAGCGGCTCTGGCAGGCGCCAGAAACGGCCTTATGCTGTGGGCCGATACCGTGCTGCCCACGCTCCTGCCGTTCATGATCTGTTCCAATGTAATCGTATCCGCCGGAGGGCTGCCGGTCCTGATGGCTCCCCTGCGTCCGTTTACGAAAATGCTTTCTCTCTCCGAGGCCGGAGGCTACGTTCTGGTGTCCGGCCTGCTCTGCGGCTTCCCCATGGGAGCCAAAACCTGCGCGGAATTTCTTGCGCAGGGAAAGATCTCCCCCGAAGAAGCCAGATATCTTCTGGCGATCAGCAACCATCCGAGCCCCATGTTCCTGCTGGGCTACCTGGCCGCCAATCTGGGCGGGATCCCGGTCGCCCCGGTCCTGGCAAGCCTCTACCTGCCTGTCTTCCTGCTGTCCGCGCTGGCACGGAGGCTCTATCTGCCCTCCCGAAGCACGCGTATGCAGGATGAAGAAGGAACGGTCCCCCATCCGGCCGGGCCGGATACCGTTCTTGACTTCGACGCCGTCATGATGCGCTCCGCTGAGGTCATGGTCCGGATCGGCGGCTATCTCATGCTGTTCTCCGTCCTGGCCGCCTTCATCCGGCAGGTTCCGTTTCTCCCGGACGCCCCCAAAGCGCTGCTTCTCGGCGCGGCGGAGATCACCACCGGGATCCGCGCCGTTTCAGAGACGATGTCCGGCTTTTCAAAAGGCTTCTGGCTGACCGCCGTCACGGCCTTCGGCGGACTGTCCGGCGTTCTGCAGACAAAGAGCGTTCTGTCGCCTGACGGTACGCCCTCCGGACCGCCGCCCGCGAAAAATGCCGGATTGTCCATCCGGCATTATATCCTGTGGAAGCTGCTTCACACGGTTACCGCATGTCTTCTGTATCGTTTCCTCCATAGCCTTCCTGTCCGTCTCCCTCGCTGAGAGCGGAACTGTCCTGAGACTGTGCGGGCATATGCAGCTCGTTGCGGTTATTGGTCACCACGTCGAACGCGCTCTTCATGGAATTCATATATGCATCGAACTTGTTCTGAGCCGTCTCCACTGTGTGGGCGATGATCCCCTGGAGATTCCGAAGCGCGTCGTCCGTGTACTGGATCGCGCCCTGACGGATATTGTTGGCGTCGTTGACCGCGGCGTCCAGGATCGCCTGGGCCTGTACATTGGCGTCGTCGATGATCTGGTTGGCCGCCTGATACGCCGCCTGGGTGATCTCATGATCGTTCACCATCTCATTGGTCTGGCTTTTGGCCTCCTGAAGCATGGCGTCCGCCTGGGTGCGGGCGTCGTTCATGATGGCTTCCTGATTGCTGATGACGCGCTGGTACTGCTTGATCTCATCCGGTACGCGAAGGCGGAGCTCCACCAGAAGCTCCTCCAGCTCTTCCCTGTTCACAAGGATCTTATTATTCGAAAGCGGGGCCGGTTTGCACCCGTCAATATATTCCTCAATCTCCTCGATCAGCTGCTCGATTCTGCTCATGCTCATGTACTCTCCCTTCTATTCGTCTGTTCCCCCGCGAATTTGGTCCGTATCTTCTCTGCAATGGACGGATGGACAAACGCGCTGATATCGCCGCCGTACATGGCGATCTCCTTCACGATACTGGAGCTTAAATATGAATATTTCAAATTCGTCGTCAAAAATATCGTATCCACCTGAGGCGCAATGACACGATTGGTCTGGGAAAGCTGCAATTCATATTCAAAATCCGTCACGGCGCGCAGTCCGCGAATGATAACGTCCGCATGGTTCGCCTTTACAAAGTCCACCAGGAGTCCGTCAAAGGACCTGATCTCCACATTGGGAAGATGTTTTGTGACATCTATTAACATATTAACACGTTCTTTCACAGAAAACAACGGCGATTTTGAAGAATTATTCAAAACTGCCACGATCAGATGATCCATGATCGCCGATCCGCGCTCGATAATATCGAAATGTCCGTATGTAACCGGGTCAAAGCTGCCCGGATAAACGCCTACTGCCATATTCACCGCTCCTGTTCTGTCTGTTTTTGAAAGAAAATGTGTTTGTTCGTCTTATAGAGCTTCTCCCTGACGGTCTCATACCCCAGAGACGCCGCGTAGGAGAAATCCGTGTCCAGAGACGCCTCGACGATGATCAGCGTATCCGGATCCGCCAGCCGGGAATCCCTGAGATACGCAAGCACCAGCCGCTCCCACCCATGGTCATAGGGCGGGTCCATGAAAATGACGCCGAACGCCGCGTTCCTTCCCTCGATGCGGCGCAGGCCGCTCAGGATATCGCACGTCAGGATGCGTCCCCGATCCTGAAGCCGGGTGGTCGTAAGGTTCTCCCGGATGCAGGCCGCCGCCCTGGGATCCTTCTCGATAAAGACGGCGTCCGCGGCTCCGCGGCTCAGCGCTTCGATCCCGATGGCGCCGCTGCCCGCGAAGCAGTCCAGAAAGCCCGTCCCGACCACATCCTGCCAGATCATATTGAACAGCGTCTCCTTGATCCGGTCAGTCGTCGGCCTCGTATCCATGCCTGCCGGCGTCTTAAGCTGCAGCCTCCTGGCCGTTCCCGCTATCACCCGCATAGGGCCGCTCCTTTCCCAACATACGTTTCCTCTCCGTCCCCTGCCGCACCACCCGTCTCGTTCCAAACGCAGAACCGTATCGCGCCGCCCTGCGGCAGAGTCGTCCTAAGTATAATATGAAAACACTCTCCCGGCAAGTATTTTATCGGAACCAATCCATGTATACATAAAAAACTTTCTCAACCGATCCGCGGAAGGTTTTGCCGATCAGATGAAAAGCCGGATAAGATAACAGGTATTTCAACCTGACATCTTATCCAGCTCATCCATTCTACAATCTGCTATTTCCCCATATAAATACCGGTCACAAAGCATTTATATTTATGGCGGAATGCGGTCATACGATCCGGATCCTCCAACCACTCGGAATGGTATTTCCGTACGGATTCCAGATCCTCCATCATTGCCATCAAGTCTGTTTCCCCGCCATAGTCATAAAGCTTCGTATCCTCCAGCACCCGGATGGTATGCGGATGAAAATTGGGAATATGCACCAGACAGTCCGGCCCGGCCACGAACCTTTCACCCATAACTTCCACTTCAAGGCTGCCCTCCTTGATATAGTACAGCTCCCAGTTACAATGCGGGAAGGCATATTCCACTACCAGACCCTTTTTCAGACTGGCATGCCAGATCTCCTTGACGCCGTTGGTCTCCCATTTTCCAACCTTCAGCCGAATCTCATAGCCGTCGCCCTGCCAGGTAGCATAGGAAAAATCCGGCGTCCTCACTTCATGCATTTCCCGTTTGTCCACATCGATGCAGACCGGCGTTTCCCTGGTCAGATTCAGCGGATCTCCACGATAGATGCGCATAAATTCCGGATCCTCTTTATACTGCGGGAAATTCTGATTCACCGTATTTTTCTCCCAGATCCCGCCGGACATATCGATCTCCTGGAACAGTTCCCGCCAGATCGTGCCCTCCTCCAGAAAGTGAAATCCGTGAGGTGTCCAGGGCATGATATGGATGATATCCCCGGCGTGCGCCACAAAACGTTTGCCCCGCATAAAACACTCCACGCTGCCTGCCGCGATCTCAAAGGTCTCAAAACCTTTTCTGTGCTGATGATACGGCACAGTAGCATCCTTGTGATAAATCGTATCGCTCATTTCATCCTTTTCCTTCGGGCCTCTGGGCAGGATGAAATCATTGACAACCTGCGTCCCTTCATCCCAGTGACGCAGCCAGTCCTTCGGATCATTCATGTGAATCAGATACTTTTCATACATAGTCTTTCCTCCTCAGATCTTCCGTATAAACGATATTCCCGTATTTTCCGTCCAACCGGTCAAAATGCGGACCGATGGCCGCGGCGCGGAGCGCTTCTCTCCCCATAAAATCACAGGGCACGGCATCATCTGTCCTCTCCAGAATCCGGCCGCAGAGCTCGATATTGTCCTCTAACGCACGCTCCGGTCCTTCCGGTGCAGGACCATGCGAATAATACACCTTGTCAAAACGGTTCCGGAAGGTCTGCAGCCGCTGCAGACTCCTTCTGTATTCGCCCACGGTCGTTCCCCCAAACAGGAGTGTGTTGGCGTTGCAGGCGTCTCCGAACAGGATTGATCGTTCTTCCACAAACAACACGCTGCAGGAACCCTTCGTATGGCCCGGAACATGAATGATCTCCAGGGATATCCCTCCCAGATCAAACACCTGACCGTCCTCAAGGGGCAGATAACTCCTATCCGGCGCCGGAGCCGGCAGAAAATCTGCTTTCGTCAGTTCTGTCCCCGGCGGCATGCAGGAAGCCGCATAACCCATGCGCATTTCCATCCCATGCTCCGACAAAAGAGGAAGATCCGCCGGATGCAGACAGACCCTCTCAAAGGGTGAAACGCCGCCGGCATGATCCCCATGCCCGTGGGTCAGGATCACCGTCACGGGAAGCGTCGTCAGCGCCTCCACCGTTTCCTTAAGCCCTGCAAAGCCTACTCCCGTATCCACCAGCGCAGCCTGTCTTTCCCCTTGCACCAGGAAAAAATAAACGCCGGAAGGATCGGTGATCTGCGTAATATGCTCTGAAAGTTTTTCCGTCTTATATGTAAACATGTCATTCGCCTCCTACTTCTTTGTCAGTACTTTTCGCTGCGACCGCATCCGCCGGCGCCCCGGTGCTGTCTTCCTGTACCAGACTCGAAAGTGCCTCTGCAAGCCGCTTTACATCCTGCGGTCCGAATCCCAGAAAGCCTTTACCTGACAGGGTCTTAAGACTGTCGTTCAGGAAATCCTCGTCCCCCTGCTTCAGGAAAAACAGTAATCTGGGACAGATCCTGGCAATGATCTCCACGGCCCGCTCATCCTTCATCATCTCTCCAAACAGAGTCTTTTCCGTGTATGGACACCGCACATCCCGGTCTGGCGTCCAGGTAAACTCACGAACGCCCGCCGTCAGAAGAAACGTTCTGCCCTCAGGATCGCAGGACAGCGTCACCTGAGCCTTGCAGCCGAAAGGAACCTCCACCAACAGATGCACCTCGCCGTTCGGCCGAATCTCCCATTCCACCCGGTAGGTTCCGTAAACGGACTCGTAGCGCAGCCGCACGAATTTCAGACGGATATTCAGAAGGGGCGCGATCTTTGCCTCCCTGAACCCCGGTTTCAGAGCCGTAAGGCCCGCCACGCAGCGATACAGGAATTCCACGACGGCGCCGTAAGCGTAATGGTTCAGGGAATTCATGCCGGTGCCGCTGATCCGCCCATCCTCCAGAACCGAGTTCCACCGTTCCCATATCGTGGTTGCTCCCAGGTTCACACAGTGCAGCCAGCCCGGATACTCCTCCTGTAAGAGAAAATGAAAGGCTTCCTCTTCCATCCCGTTTTCCGCCAGCACCCGGCATAAAAGCGGTGCGCCCACGAAGCCGCCGGTCAGCCGGTAACAGTCCTTATACAGCCGCCGGGTGAGGGCGTCCAGCAGTTTCTGTTTATCGCGCCAGATCCCCGTATGCAGCGCCACGATATAGCCTGTCTGTGTGTCGATGCAGAGCCTGCCGCTCTCCGTAAAATATTCCTTTAAGATTGCTTCCCGGATCTTAGCATGCAGCTGACGGTAATGGGCCTCTTCTTCTTTTTTTCCCAGGGCCTTCGCGGCATCTGCCGTTCGCCTGGCCGAGGCGGCCCAGTAGCAGGAGCCGATGAAATATTCGTCCGTGCCGCCCTGCATGCTCTGAGAAGTCCTGCCGTCCAGCGCCAGCCAGTCGCCCAGCTGATCACCGAAATCATATAGCCAGCGCCGTCCCCGGGCCTGATCCTCCCTGTCGATCTTATCCACCCATTCCTTCATCATGGGATAATCGGCCGCAAGCGCGCAGATATCCCCGAAATGCTCATAGAGCACCATGGGCAGAATCGTGGCGATATCGCCCCATACACTGGAAAAGATCGGCCCGCCGGGACTCAGCACCGGAATTACTCCCGGCACGACGCCGTCATATTTTTTCTGCTCCATGCGCAGATCACGCAGGAATTTGCGGTAAAAGGCCGCGGTATCCATATTATAGCTGGCCGTCCCGGAAAACACCTGCGCATCTCCCGTCCATCCCAGCCGTTCGTCCCGCTGCGGACAGTCCGTCGGAAAATCAATGGAATTGGACTTCTGCCCCCACAAGGCGTTCTGAAACAGGCGGTTGACCTTCTCATGCCCTGTCTCAAGAAAGCCGGTTCGCTCCATATCAGAATGCAGAACCACGCCCGTAAAATCCTTCGGATCCACCTCGCCGCCCCAGCCGCTGACGCGGACATAACGGAATCCGAAATAGGTAAACTCCGGCTTCACCAGCTCCGTCCGGCCGTCCGCCGTATAAACGAACTGCGACCTGGCGGAACGATAATTGTCCCGGTAGAAATTGCCCTCCTGCAGAATTTCCCCGAAATCCAGCACCACTCTTGTACCCGCTTTCCCGGAGAAGCGAAACTGCACATAGCCGGCAAAATTCTGGCCAAAATCCAGCACCTGCTCCCCTGCCGGAGTATGGATCACTTCCCTGACGGGAAGATATTCCTCTTCCTTTACCGGAAGGCTGTAGCGGGCCGCCGGCTTTCCTTCCAGCTTTATCCGCACAGGCGTTCTGAACGGATTTTCCCGTCCGGACCACAAAAGACGGTTCAGGATTTCCCCATCGTAAATGCCGCTGTCTTCCACATCGCTGCCACGATAGAGCCAGCTCTCGTCCGTACCCAACACGAACGTCGAACCGTCCTCCATGAAAAAGCGTATTTCCGCCAACAGGGCAAAACGATCTCCAAAGTTGTCGGGCCTGCTCCCAAGACCGAATTTGCCCTTGTACCAACCGTTTCCCAGCCGTACCTCCAGCTCATTTTCCGGCATGAGCAGTCCCGTGATATCGAAGGTCTGATACTGGATCCGGGAACGATACTCGCTGTAATACGGCGTCAGAACTTCCATGCCCACCTTCCTGCCGTTGACCTGCGCCGAATACAGACCCAGGCCGGATATATAGAGTCTGGCGCACCGCACTGCTCCCGGCGTGCGGAAGGTTTTCACAAACACCGGATGAAATGTATCCTCTTCCTGCGGGGAGATCCAGGTCCCCGCCCATGGTTCTTCTCCCCTGGCCGTTTCAAAAAAGGCCGTTCCATCGCTCCATGCCTCTTCCCCGATATCGCTCCTTACGAAAACCCGCACGTAATACCGTGTAAAGGGCAGGAAAGAGAAGGGAAACGGCACGCAGGCGCTGTCCAGATCCGCACCGGATTTTTCCGCGCATATATGAGAAAAATCCGGCGTGTCGCCAATCTGTACGCAGACCTTTTCCGCCTTTTTCCCGGCGCTGCCTTTCACGACAAAGGATACCCTGACATCCTCCATCCAGAATCCGACGGGATTTTCAATTCCATTGATCCGGATCCGTTCAATCGTCATATACATGCACCCCTTCCCATACCTTCATCAGCACGCTGCGGTCCAGTCGCCTTGTTTCGGTCCGCCTGTCATAAATGCGCACCAATGAATCGTATCCCTCATAGCAGGGCCAGGCGTCACCTGCAGGCACGCCGCATTTCACAAAATCCACCCATGCGCCGTGCACGCTGCCGACCAGCTCCTCCACCATTTTCTCCGGTTCTCCCTCAAACTGGATCTTCGGAAAGCCTTCCTTGTAAAAGTTAAAATCGCAGGGCAGATCCATGGCGTGGCTGCAGAGCATCCCCGTTTTTTTCGCAAACTGCGAGATGAACTCAAACCGGTACATCCACACGGGTCCATGCTCCATCTGGGCCTGCGCCGTCCGGATAGCCGGCACCTGGAAGGCAAGATCCGTCCCAAAATTGACGAACGCCTCGTCCACCCCGTTTATCATACCATGACTCGTACCCTCGTAGTATTCCTTTATCTGGGAAAACGTTTCCTCCATCCCGTTATTCTTACAGAGCGTCCGGATCATCTCCCAGGAATTGGGGAAGAAAGTGCCCTCCGGGCGGACGAAGAAAGTACCCTCGTTGAGATTATTGCCGATCATCAGACGCACGCCTTTCGCACAGCCTTTCTTTATGGCTTCGATCGGGCGTTCCGGCAGCAGATCGTCCACCACCGGGGATGGAAGATTGATGCCCGGATAACGGTACTGATGCATGGCTGAGACAAAATCATTGCCTTTTAAGACCGCAAAAGGATCGATATCCGCCAACTTGTACAGATCCTTTTCCGTCCAACCCATACCTTCCAGAAAAAGTCCGATATGCTTTCGGTTCATCTCATGTGAAAAAACGCCCTCAGGCAGACCACTGGAAGCGATCACCTGCTGAAAGGTTCCCCGCAGGGCCGGAATCGCCATCATCAGGATCACAGAGGTGCCCCCCGCCGATTCCCCGGCGATGGTCACCCGCTCCGGATCCCCGCCGAACGACGCAATGTTTTCATGGATCCATTTCATGGCAGCGATATGGTCGGAGATTCCGCAGCTGCTTTCAAAATTCTCACATCCCGGATAGCCGGTAAAATCATAAAAGCCCCACACATTCAGCCGGTACTGAAAGGTGACGTAGACAATCCCATTTTTCACAAAGGAATCTCCGGAAAGCAGCGGATCAGAAGCGCTTCCGGTATTATAACCGCCGCCGTGAACGTAGACCAGCACCGGCATCTTTTCCCCCTCCAGGGGGCATTTGATGTTCAGCGTCAGACAGTCCTCGCTGCCGCAGAGCTGATCTCCCATCTTCTGCACAGCGCAGGGCCCGTAAGCCTTTGCATCCAGCACGCCCTCCCAGTGCTTTACGGGAACGGCGCGCTTTAAGCGCAGTTTCCCTGCCGGCGGCTCGGCATACGGAATTCCCAGATATTCGATCCGCCCGTCCCGTTCATATCCTCTGATCAGTCCAGAAGTTGTCCTCACAATACAGGAATCCATTTTTTCTCCTTTCGTTTCCCGGGAATTCCGGCATGTTGTTTACCATTGCGACCCATAGGGCACGCTGTCCTCATAGGCGTTGGTCTGGAAAATGACGGTCAACAGACGTTCAACACAGCTGCGCAGATCATCAACAGACAATGTACCGTCCGCCAGCGCCTTTCGGATGTTTTCCTTATCGCCCTCACTGCCTGGCATGATCAGATCATTTCCTGCGGCAATACATCCCCAGGCGCTGCTGCCGCCTCTGGGCGTGGTGGTGGTCCAGTCCGTCATGATAATGCCCGCAAAATTCCACTCCTGCCTTGCCACGACCGTGCACAGGTCCCTGCTGTTGGCCGTGTGTATGCCGTTGATCAGATTATAGGAGGTCATGATCGCCATGGGCTGGGCGGTCTTGACGGCGATTTCAAAGCCCCGCAGGTAGATCTCCCGCAGGGTCCGTTCGGAAACAATGCTGTCGCAGCCCATCCGGTTATCCTCCTGATTGTTGCAGGCAAAATGCTTGATGGTGGTACCGACGCCGTTTCTGCTCTGTATGCCCCGGGTGATGGCCGCAGCCATACATCCGGAAACCAGCGGATCTTCGGAAAAATATTCAAAATTCCGCCCGCAGAGAGGATTGCGGTGAATGTTCATACCCGGCGCCAGCCACCAGCCGACCCCGAACTCTTCCATCTCATCGGCAACAGCCCTGCCCGCCTCTTCCAGAAGCGCCGTATCCCAGGTCTGGGCCAGCAGCGTTCCCACGGGTATCGCCGTCGCATACTGATAATAGGTTACAGCATTTTCCCGCTCTGTCCGTTCGGCAAAAATACCGCCCTCTACCGCACCAAAAATACCCCTGTTATCGATCTCCCCCGTTTCCTCATCCACCTCATAGGATTTCATCAGCCGCAAGCCAGCGGGGCCGTCCGCCATGGGCACGCCCGGCACGCCGTAACTCTCTTCCAGACAGCTGCCGGTCTCTCCGGCGGCCCCCGGCACCATAATGCCCGCACTGCCCAGCGCCTGTCCCTGTCCCCGGCTGATTTCCCCAACAACCATGGAGATCATCTGTTCCGCAGTGAGCCCTGCTGCCAGGCTCCGGGCATCTTTTTCTGCCTCGGACTCCTCTGACACTCTTTGTGTCTCTTTTCCCGGCGTCCAGAGGATCGGAACAAGGCCCTTCTGTTCCGCTTCCTCCTGCCAGGCCGTTTCCTGGGCCAGACGCAGTTCTTCGGGACAGGCCAGTTCTTCCGGCAGCTCCTTTGCCGGCAGAATATGGGAGACTGCATCCACGATCACATCCTCCCGCACCTCCAGCACACCGGCCAGCTCAAGAGAGGCGATGGAATTTCCTGCCCAGATCCCGTACCGGCCGGCCTGCGCCACCCAGGCGGATCTGGCCTCGTCAAAGGAAGCCAGGTTCTTTGCGGGGATCTCAATCCTCACCGATTCCCATGCTCCCGGCGAAAGCGTTCCGGTCTTGGCAAAGCCGCATAGTCTGCGGCGTTCCTTGGCCAGACCCGTCTGAGGACAGGAAACGTAAATCTGCACCACTTCCCTGCCGGGCCATGTCCCGCCCACGTTTTTCACCTTCGCCTCCACCGTCACGCCGCCCGCTTTGTCGGGCACGATCCGATCCACCTGTGTGGAAAAATCCGTATAGGAAAGGCCGAAACCGAAAGGAAAGGCCGTTTCCTTTTCAAAGCTGTCAAAATAGCGGTATCCCACATATATGCCTTCCCGGTAAAACGCCTTTTTAAGATCACCGTTATTATGGCTGTACTCTTCGGAAAAAGGGATATCCTCATAGCGCCGCGCCCAGGTATCGGTCAGCTTTCCACACGGTGTCACTCTTCCCGTCACCACGTCCGCCAGAGCGTGTCCTCCCTCCATGCCCGGCTGCACGATAGACATAAGGCCCTTTAAATGCTGCAGGCCAAGGATAACATTAAGGTCTATGGCTCCGCCTGTATTCAGGATCACGACCAGATTTTCACACTGGCCATCCAGGAGCGAAAGCTCCGCCTCTTCAGCTTCCGTCAGATAATAGTCCCCCGGCTGAAGAAAACGGTCCGCATCCTCCCCGGCCGTCCGGCTGATCACATAAAAGACAACATCCGCCCCGGCCGTGTGGCTTTTTTGTATCGGACTTCCTGCGGGCATACGAAAGACATGCGTGGAATAAATCTCAAAAAACCGGGCGCCCTCCCGTCTTTTCACCTCGTCCAGGATCTCCTGCCTCCAGTCTTCTCTGGCCTTCGCATAGATCCTTCTGTATTCCTCCAGCCAGTCCCGGTTGGTCAGTTCAATCCCGGCATCCGTAAAGCCCTGATAAACGCTGACCACTTCCCGCTCGTTGACATCGCCGGAACCGGTTCCACCCTTGACGGTGCTGACCGCACCGCCTCCGAAGACCGCCGCCTTTTTCTCCGGCCCAAGAGGCAGTACCCCCTCGTTTTTCAGGAGCACCATGCCTTCCGCCGCTGCCCGCCTGGCGAACCTGCGGTTCCTTTCCTCCCGCTCTGAGGGTGCGTTGTCCGTCGTTCCGCTGTATGTTCTGATCCGTTTTCTGCGTTCCATATTTTCCGATTCCTTTCTTTTCGGTTCTTTTTCTTTTCTTTTCTTCCTGACACTTACGGGCATCCGTACCCGGGACGCCCGCCGTTTATGATTCTCCGCCGCCCCTCTGCCTTGCTTCCCGCCAGGCGTTAGGCGTCATACCCGTCTTGCTGCGGAAGAACCTGCCGAAATATCCCTGGCTGGCAAATCCCAGCCGGTCCGCGATCTCCTTTGCCGTCAGCTCCGAGTCTGTCAGAAGCTGTTTCGCCGCGGAAAGCTTCAGATCATTGATATACTGAAGGATGGTAACTCCTTCCCTCTTTTTGAAGATACGCAGGAGATACTCCTGGCTGAAATGTACCTGTTCAGCCAGCGTGTACAGCGACGTATCCTCTGCCAGATGCTCCACAATGTATTTTTTTACACGGTTTACCGCATCTTCAGTCTGCTTCTCCGCATTCCGGTTTTTCAGTGCAAAAATATTTTCCGCCACATGATACAGATAACCAAAAGCATCCTTCCAGCCGGCATGCTGGGAAACATTATAAAGCTTCATGGTGCCGACACGAAACGCCATCTCCTGATCCAGTCCCAGACGTTTGATCCATCCGATCAGCCGGGAACTGATGGTACAGTAGATTTCCAGTACGAACAGATCATGCATGCTGTGGATTCCCTGCACCTCCTCCTGCAGCCTGCGCAACAGATCAAGCGCTGCCTTCTCGTCCATGCCCTCCAGATAATATTCCAGCTTCCAGACCTGCTGTAAAAGCTCCTGCTTCCTGCTCTCCGGAAGACTCTCTGACCCCGGCGTATCCATTTTCGATTCGTATAAAGTTAATTCCTCGCCGTCCAGCTGCACGGCACGGTCACGGATTCCTTTAAATCCGGATACCAATTGTCCTGCCAGAAGAGGCTCCGCACCGATCAACACAGCCACAGAAACAGAGAGGTTCATTTTCAAAGCCTTCTGGAACAGTTCTCCTGCACCTGTCAGCATCCGGATCACACTTGTCTGCTGGATCAGCTTCTTCGGCTGCAGGAGAAGAATGATATGATACAGGTCATATTCGAAGAAAACACCCTGCATGGAATCCAGAAAATATCGTTCTACCAGCTGACAGAAATCAAGATAACGTTCCTTCTGCTCCCTGTAGCTCCACTGATACCATTGTTCATGCCGCAGCAGCACATAAAATATCGGCTTGGAAAGCTCCAGCGGAATATCAAGAAGCTCCTCAGTCTCCGGAGTCAGCTGATTCACCTCTCGGTAACCGTTAAAAACATCCCGCAGAAAGACCTCCCTTTCATACTGTACGGAAGGTTCTTTCTGGCGCATACCGCTCAGCCGTTCCAGCAGAAGGTCATTTTCCAGCTCCGCGATGGTCTCCCTGACAGCGGTCAGAATATTCTCATCTTCCTCCCCCTTCAGGACGTATTTAGCATGCTTATGCACTCTATAGATAAAGGAAAAATCCGAATAGCCGGTCAAAAAGATCACCTTGCAGTGAGGCCAGCGTTCCCGAACGATATCGAACAGTTCCAGTCCCGACATCTGTGGCATATCGATATCCATAATGGCAATATCGATCTTTCGCTCTTCCATGATCTGCTGCGCTTGTGCGGCGCAGGCGCTGGTAACCAGATCCAGTTCCAGATCCTCCTCCATGGTCAGCAGCTCGTACACATCGTCCCGGATCATTTTCTCGTCATCCACGATCAACACACTGTACATGCGGTTTCCCTTTCTATTCTCTTTTTGGGGCAGATCGCTTCTTTTATATCGCCATTTCTTTGCATCAGCGCCCCGGCCGGAATGCAGGCCGGGGCGTTATGTACGTTTTACTCTTTGACACTTCCCAGCGTCATGCCGGAAATGAAGTATTTCTGCAGAAGCGGATACACCATCAAAATCGGAATAATGGCGACAAAGATCTGTGCAGCAGTAACCGTTTTCTGAGAAACGTTGGTCATTGCCCCCACGCTGTTCAAATCCAGACTGGCCACATCCACGGACTGGATCACATTGCGCAGATAAGTCTGCAGAGGATACTTGGACGTATCACTCAGATAGATCATACCGTCAAACCAGGAATTCCAGTGGTTTACCATGGTAAACAGACCCACCGTTGCCAGAGATGGCTTGGAAATGGGCACCACGATCCTGGCCATGATCTGGAAATGATTGGCGCCGTCGATCAGGGCCGATTCCGTCAGCGCATAGGGAAGCCCCCGGAAAAAGTTCAGCATCAGGATCACGTTGAATGTCTGTACCGCTGTGGGCAGGATCAGCGCCCAGATGGTGTTATAGATTCCCACGGATTTCACAACGATAAACTGCGGGATCAGACCGCCGGAGAAGATCATCGTGATCAGGAATACCCATACATAATATTTTCTTGCATGGAACCGTTCATCCGGCTGCGACATGGCGTAAGCGCTGATAATGGTCAGTCCCACGCTGATGATCGTTCCCAGCACTACCCTCAGGACAGAGATTCCGAATGCCTTAAACACTTCCGGCTTTTCCAGAATATATTTATAAGAATCCAGTGTGAAATTCACGGGCAATACCGTAACCCAGCCTGCCTGCGCCGCCGAATTGGAGCTTAAAGACAACGCAAAGATATGAACCAGCGGGAACAGGGATATGAACATCACCAGGGTCAGAACGATATAGTTGATGACCACGAATACTTTTCTTGCAGGAGATGATTTTACCTTCATAGCGCCCTCCTAGAAAATCTGGTAGTTGGCAAATTTCTTCGCCAGTGCAAAGGATGATGTGATCAGTACAAAGGAAATCACGGACTTGAACAGTCCCACCGCCGTTGAAACGCTATACTGCAGGTTCAGCATGCCCAGCCGGTACACGAACGTGTCGATAATGTCCGCCTTCTCGTATACGATAGGACTGTAAAGATTGAATACCTGGTCAAAGCCGGCATTCAGGATATTGCCCAGTCCCAGGACGGTTACCAGTATGATCTGAGGCAGAATACCGGGCAGGGTTATGTACAGCATCTGCTTGAAATAGCCGGCTCCGTCCACCTTGGCCGCTTCGTACTGACTCTGGTCAATGCCGGTCAGAGCCGCCAGGAAAATTACCATATTGTAGCCGCAGCCCTTCCACACGTCGGAAACGATCAGCGTACCCCGGATCGTATCGGGATTGCCCAGGAAATAGACCGGTTCATGGCCCAGAGCCTTAAGCGCACTGTTCACAATACCGCTTGTGGGAGAAAGAATATCCACCAGGATTCCCCCAAGCACGACCCAGGACAGGAAATACGGCACATAGATGATGGTCTGCGTCGCCTTTTTAAATGCCCGGTTATTTACCTCGTTCAGCAGAAGAGCAAGAATCAGCGGAACGATAATCCCTGCGGCGATCTTTAGGATTGCGATGACCAATGTATTGACCAGAACCTGCCGGAAATCCTTCATCGCAAAAATATACCTGAAGTTCTCAAGTCCCACCCATTCCGAGGTAAAGAAACCTTTCATGCCGCCCGACGGCACAAAATCCTGGAAGGAAATGACGATACCTACCATCGGCAGATAGGCAAAGATGATCAGCAGGATCATCGCAGGCAGCAGCAGCACATGCAGCGGCCATTCGGTTTTCATAATAGTGCTTATACTTTTTTTCTTTTTCTTTTCCACGTTAACCTTTCCTCCTCCATAGATTGCGGAAGGGAGTGAAGCCTTTTTCGCTTCACTCCCCAAAAGGCCGCCTGCTTATTTGCTGGTATACCATTCGTTCAGTTCTTCTGTGATCTTCTCCAGACCCAGCGCGTTCACTTCATTTACAAAGTCGTCGAAGCTGTCGGTAGTCTCGATTCCCATGATAACTTTGGTATAATACTCCATCACCTTATCCGTTATGGTAGACATCTTCTGTCCCATAGTCGGCGTAGGACCTGTCGTAAACTCATTGACCATGAACAGATCATCATTATAATAATGTTCAATGGTCTGGAATGCAGACATATCGTTGCCGAATGTCTTCATACTGCCGTATCCCGTTACCACATCGCCGCCTAAATAGGTCTGAATATCGTTGTAATACGCCAGCTGCTCCGCGTTCAGCTTGGAGGAATCTCCGCTGTCCATCGCTTCCCAGATGCTCTGGGCCGCCGTCAGGTTCTTTAACGGGAACCAGGTCTTTAACATCACCCAGTGCTGCGGGAAGTTCAGGACGCCGTTGGCATCCTCTACCAGATAATCATTATACTCATCACCGGAATAGCCGAATTTATCGACCCAGAAGCTCAGCAGCCGTACCACAGCCTCGGGATGCTCGCATTTTTTACTTACCACTACATATCCGTTGATTACAGGAGAAATCTGAGGTCTTGCCTCTTCTCCGGTAGCGGACGGAAGCGGAATCGCGACCCAATCCGCATTAATGTCGTTCTGAACAGTAGAGTTCAACGGCCAGTTCGCATTCCACATGAGGCCATACTGGATGCCTGCGCGCCCGGAAGCCGCCGCTTCGGATGCTTTTACTTCGTCGTTTGAGGAGAAATCCTGATCGATCAGTCCCTCCTGATACATCTTCGCAATGTAATTCAGGGCGTCCTTATTCTCTTCCATGATGGAACCGTATTTCAGGCCGCCGTTTCCGTCCTGCACCCAGATGGTGGGATACGCGCCGAACGCATCGAACAGACCGACCGCATCGCCCAGACCAGCAGACAGGAAATTATTGTGGAACACCATGCCGATGGTATCATCCTGACCGTTGCCGTCCGGATCCTGATCCCGGAAAGCGATCATCACGTTATAGAGGTCTTCCATGGTTTTCGGCATTTCCAGATTCAGCTTCTCGATCCAGTCCCTGCGGATCCACATCATAGGAGCTGCATCAATGGAAGAATCTACTAACGGAATGGCGATGGTCTGTCCGTCATAGCTTGCAGACTCCAGAGCCGCGTCTCCCTCGCCTGTCGTCCAGGACATCAATTCTTCTGTCGCATACTTTTCAAAGATTTTGCCGATGTCCCGGTTGATCAGATCGCTCTTGGCCAGCAGGGAAAGCTGGGAACTGTTGACTATCATAAAATCCGGGATCTCGCCGGAAGCGATCGCAACGCTTTTCTTCTGTTGGGAATCATCGGCAGTATTTGCCGCGAACCAGAGCCAGTCAATCGAGATGTTGGTCTCCTCCGTCATCCTCTGATAATACACGCTGTTCATGGCTTCTTCCTGATCCCAATCGTTCATGATAGCGGGAGAAATCTCAAAGTAAGAAGTAAGTGTCACCGGCTCATCGTATTTGAAGCGGGGATCTACCTCCTCGTCCTCTGCCGCAGCCGCCTGTCCGCTATCCGACGCTGCGCCGGAAGAGTCGCTGCCGGAGCCGGAACCGCCGCAGCCCGTCAGACTTCCCATCACCATCGCTGCTGCCAGCAAAAGTGCCAGTTTCTTTTTCATATCGCATCCTCCTTTTTAATCCTCCGCCCCGCGGAGTTGTTTTATTTGCTAAAATCACTATAAAGGAGTTTTCCGGTTCCAACAATTGGACTTTCTTGATATGATGATTCAAAAATTGACATGTTCCATGATTACGTTATATCCGCTTGTCAGCTCTGCCGTCCTGCCGTTTTTCTCATGGAAGATCCCCTGCATGCCTTCCGGAAGCGTGACCTCATAACGCATTTCGCTCCCCACAGGCGTATAGCGGAATTGAATCCCGCCATATTCTGTACATACGCTTCCTTCCAGATCCGGCAGATAATCCATATGGGGACAGATTTCCACCATATCCAGTCTGCCTGATTCCCGGCGGATTCCGGCTATGACGCTGATCAGCTCATACATGGGCAGCGCGCTCCAGGCGTGACACTCGCTTCTGGAATCGGATGGGGTCTCCGGGCAGGTCGTACAGTGCTTGTCCAGCAGACTGATCCACCATTCCATCTGCTGCCCGGTTAAAGCATAGCAGCCGGCTTTCTCGCAGGCCCGAAACAGTTCATAGGAAGTCGAAAAACAGCATCGGAGCACGTCTTTTTCCTCAAAAGCCCTACGCATCACATTTCCTGCCTCTTCATGTGACAGCATACCGTTCAGCACCGCCCAGCTCTGGGTATGCTGGGAAAACTCCGTATAGTCCGGGCCTTCCCGGTACATTCCCCGTTTTTCATCCCAGCACAGCTCCTGTATCCGGTCCGTTATGGCCTTCTGCCGCGTCCGATACTCCTGCGCCATCCCCGGTCTTCCGGTCAACTCGTTAATCTGCGCGCTGCAAAGAAGCGCATAGCCGTACATCAGATTGATGATGGCCGACGGCCCTTTATCTGCTGCCGCGGGACGGCCGAAGCTTCGCTTCCAGGATGCCTGCCAGTCCACGAAATCCCAATAGCCCAGATCTTCCACAAGCCCTGTTTCTCCAATATGCCGGTCATAGTATTCCAGGATCTGATCTGCGTCCGCCCGATAGCGCCTGAGAATTTCACGATCCCCGGTTCGCCTGTAATACTCCAGGATCATGAAAATATAATGCAGGGAAAACGTGGAGATGATCTGCTTCGGATTACTGGGAGCACGCCCCTGGATCAGTCCTTCCGGCAGCATGGAATCATGGAAATCCATAAGCGCCTTCCTCGCCATCTTTGTATCCGTGCTGCATACATAGGTAAACAAAGCCTGAAGTCTGGTATCCATGGGATACTGCATCTGCTCCCAGAACGGACAGTCCATATAGCTTTCCACCATGCAGTTCTGCAGGGTACGGACGCACATTTCGTACACCGGTTCCACCCAGGAGGCGGTAGAACGCACCCAGGATGCGGGATTTAAAGGATACCCGGTCTTTCTCATCCGCGGGCGATAAATGCGCACTGTCTCGCCTGCGGCCCGGATCTCGACCTGCAGAAAACGCATGGTACGGTACCAGAACGGCTCATAAATCATGTTTTCCCCGTTCAGAACGATCCGATCTGTCTGCCCGTTTCTTCCAATCTCTCCGTTAATATAATCATCGCGCCGAATATCTTCGTTCTCTTTCGTGAATTTTTCAAAATACGTAAAGGCAACCAGGGCATCTTTCCCGCCCTCGATCCGATACCGCGGGAAAGCATTATACAGCGTTTCCCCATCAAATAACAGTTTTCGACACTCTCCCGGATCCACCGTGATAAAGTCCTCATCCCCCATCACCGGCGTCCCAAGTTCCTTGTGAAGGACTTCTTCCCGTTCATATGCCAACGGAATAGGACGTTCCTCCATCACAAAGTTTTTAAGAATGCCGAACATCATCTCAAATCCGGCCTTCACCGGCTCCAGCGGCTCGCCCGGCCGCCAGGCGCTGTCGTCAAACGCCGCCCGCTTCCATCCGGGGGCCGTAATCCGATAGTCGATCTGCTCCGTAATGGCTCCCATATTGCCGTTTACCACAGGTTCCTTCCGCAGATAATAAGTATTGTCAAGCCATATCTTCCAGGGCGCCTTTCCGGTCGTCACATCCGCGAGAACCTGGCCGTCAGCATCCGTGATCTCACCCTCCATCGCCAGCCGGTGTCCCGCCGGAAGTGTATCCACGCTGTGGATTGGCATTCTGACATCATTTGGGCCTCCAGAGGTATACATACTGTCGCATAAAAGCACCTGCACTGCCAACACGTTTTTCCCCGGCCGCAGGTACTCTCCCAGTTCCACCGTTTCATAATACTGCCGGTAGCGGTCGCTTCTGCAGGGGCCGGAAAGTACCGGTTCGCCGTTGACCCAGAGCCGGTAGCGGGAGTTGGCGGAGATATCCGCTTTAAGCTTTGCCTCCCTGTCAAGCAGCACAGTCAGACGGTACCAGACGAACCGGCCGTTCATGTCTCCCTGATAAATCTTTTTCTCCTCAATCTCTTCCCTGGGTATCCCCAGCCACATAGCATCCTTCCACATAGCTTTCTCTCCTTCTGATTTAAAGACATACTGACAGATTCATTTTCATAACAACTCTCAGACCACCCCACTGGCCGCATTCTACAGAAAGCCCGCTGTCATCTCCGAAAGCCAGATGAAGCCTCCTGTCAATATTAGGCAGGGCGTGACCGGCCGCGCTCCCCTGATAATCCCGAATGGCCTCGCGCATTCGTACCAGGTTTGCCTCATTGCCGCCTTCGCCGTTATCTTCTATGCAGATGAACAGAAATCCTTCCTTTTTTTCAAATATAACCGTTATGCGGCCATCCTGCAGAAGATTTTTAACACCATAGTTATACGCATTTTCAACGATTGGCTGAAGGATCAGCTTTGGAACGCGAAATTCGGCCGTTTCTTCCGGAATCTCTCCCAGATATACTGTAATTTTATCCCCAAACCGCATCTGCTGGATGTCGATATAATTGCGCATATGCTCCACTTCCTTTTCCAGCGGAATATTCTGCTCTACCTCTTTATTCAGAAATCGATAATATTTCGCCAGAGACGTGGAAAACCGGTTAATCTGCTCATAGGACTCATTCTTCGCCATAATACGGATCAGATAAAAGCTGTTGTAAAGAAAATGGGGATTGATCTGCGACTGAAGCTGCATCAGCTCCGCATTCTGCAATAGCCGGCCCTGCTCCTTTACATTCTCTATGAGCTGACTGATGCGCTCTGCCATCCGGTTAAATGCGGAATAAATATACCGGAATTCATCCTGTCGCTGATGAGAGATCCGTACCGTCAGATCGCCGTTCTGAACCTTTTCAAAAGCCTGAACGATCTGCTGCAGCGGCTTATTCACTGTCAGATCTGTCTGACGAAGTACCAGAAGGAACATGGCTCCGAACAGGATCAGAATGCAGCCCATAAGAAGCACCGCTCTTACCATAGGTCTTCCCATCCATCCTCCATTCCGGTATGTTACGAGAATAACGCCATATTCCGGCAGTTGTTCCGATAGAAACAGATACCGTTGCCCCTTAAATCTCCCTCTTCCCTGATAGCTTCTCGTTTCCCCGGCTTCTTCCCATCCATGCTGCCAGATTTCCGCAAGACCGCCTTCTGTGTCTTCCTGAAACAACAGCTGCAGTCCTGTTCCTGTCTGAAGCATACAGAAAGCGCCAGACCTTTGCTCCTCCTTAAAGGGCTCCAGCAATTCTTCCAGATATTCCCGCGAAAGCGTAACGCGCACTCCAAAATCCGGTTGATAATCTTCCTCCGTCGAACGCGTCAGGGGATACCATAGTTCCATATGCATCTGTCCTCCAGCCCAGAGCAGACTGCGTGCAGTATCTCCTTCTGTGCGAATTCCGGGTATACACTCTGTCCGAACCAGATCGTCCTGCGCGCTGAGCGCCAGTTTCTGACGGGGGAACAGAAGAGAAATATCTTCAATAATACGGTTCATCGACCGAAAACTTTTAATATTCCGCAAAAGTTCAAGAATCTGCACCGAGCGTTCGTACTCGTTAGGAAAGTCATTCTGACGGATCGCCGTCATCCTGCTGTCGCTGACCAGACTCCGTTCTAGCTCCGCTACGATTCCCAGCTGCTCGCTTAGATTATCAGCGCTTCGTTTCACAGCCGCACGCGCATTCTCATTCTCTTCCTGCCGCTGATTCACAGCGTATGTGGCAAAGATGAGGATGATGCACCCATATATGACAACAATAAGTGCAATAAACAGCAGATACGGCTTTCGAAACACACTGACAATGTCCTGTCGCTCCATCTTCCACTCCTTCTTCTAATGCAATATCTCTCGTGATTCGCCGTTCGACAGTTTTTAATATCATAGCAAATATATATATCCAACTATAGGCTTATTTTTACTTTTTTGTTATTTTCTTTACCGTATTACTCATCATGCTGTCAAAAAAAGCATCTGCTCCGTCCAGAACAGATGCCTCTGCTATTATTTCGTTCCGTCTCCCCGTCAAAAGGTGCATTTCTCTCCGGTATCAGCTGCTATAAATTCTTTCGGCCTGTACCGGCTGCGATACCTTCCGGGGGACATTCCCTTATATCTTTTGAACATTTTTCCGAAATAGCTCTGTGAAGAAAATCCTGCATAATCACCAATTGCCGATATCGTCAGATCCGAATACAGGAGCAGGTTAGAAGCGCGTTCCACGCGTTCCATCACGATATATTCCTGCATTTCGATCCCCATTTCCACAGAAAATACACGGGACAGATAACTGGGATTCAATCCGAGAGAATCCGCTATATCCTTCAGCCGTATTTTTTCACGGTAATGCTTTCCGATGTAATCCCGGCACAGTTCCACATAGCTTGAATCGGGCTTCCGTTCCCGCAGCCGGCGTACCTGCTCCGTGAGTTCCCGAATGGCCAGATTCCGGCAGTCCAACAATTCTCCCGCATTCCGGCAGGTATCGCATTTCTGTGTGAAAAAATCGCTGATCCGGTAGGCTTCCGCCGGGGAAATGCCTCCCTCGATCGCCGCCCGTGTACACAGCGCAATAGATACCGTTGCCAGTTTCTGCCATTGAAGTATTTCTTTTTTAGACATCAGTCCGGCGCTGCTGTCAATCACCATGCTCAGCTGCACAGCGTCTTCCGTGCGTCCTTCCTTTACTGCATTCAGAATCCGACGTTCCTCTTCATACGAGTGATGCGGCATAAAGTCGTTGGAGACCCGGAACCGGTTCTGCTCCTCCTCCAGAAGTCTCTCCATCCGCACGTCCAGACCATTGCTCTTGATCAGGACCTCATCTTCGTATTCCTGCTCGGTCAGGATGCCTGCCGTCAGCTCGGTCAGCTCCAGGATCTTTGAGAGATGCAGCACCGGCAGCGGATTCTCCGTTCCCTTCTTCATACCGTAATCACGGTAAAAGGAATGCAGCTCCACCCTGGATTTATACTTCAGCGCCATAGGCCCCAGAAAAAACCATGCATCCTGTTCCTGCCCCAATTGCTGACGGACACAGGAAAACACGACATCGTGAGAATCCAGAAAAAGAAGCGGCACCTCCTGCTTTCGGGCAGCCTGAATCAGAAACTCCCTGAATTCCGCATTCTCCCTCACCGGATTATAATTCACATATTCCCTGTAATCCCAAAACCGTCCGCATGCAATGCACAGCAGATCCACTCCCGCAAAACAGCTCAGCCGATCCAGAAAAAAATCAAAATTCTTCATTCTATTTCTCCACATCTCGAAGTCTATAAAAATGATTATAACATACCTTTTCTTCTATTTCATCGATTAATTACAGGGATGCGGATGGTTATATTCGTAAAACACAGCTTGAAATCCTACATTGGACTATCTATAATAGAATCCGCAGCCAGGATATTTCGCTGCAATATATGTTTCCGGGAGGGAAAGAAAGATATGAAGATACTGGAAAAACTGAATGCCAAGCAGCAGAATATGTACGGTCAGAAGCCTGTAACGATAGCGTTTCTGGGAGACAGCGTTACGCAGGGATGCTATGAACTTTATTATAAAGAGAACCATGTCCTGGAAACGATCTTTGATTACGGCAGCGCTTACAGCACGAGATTAAAAGAAATTCTGAATCTGCTCTATCCCAATGTACAGGTAAACATCATCAACAGCGGAATCAGCGGCGGAAACGCCGCGGACGGTCTGAGACGGCTTGAAAGAGATATTCTGTCTTATTCTCCGGATCTGGTCGTCCTGTCCTTTGGTCTGAACGATTGCATGAGCGGACTGGGAGCGCTTGATGAGTATGTTAAAAATATCGGTCAGATCGTTTCCCGTCTGAATGCTGCCGGTTCAGAGGTTATCTTTTTAACGCAGAATTATATGAATACAAAGGTGAGCTGCCATCTCAAAGACGAGTCCTTAATCGCTCTCGCCAAAACATCCGCCAGGATACAGAACAGCGGTGTTCTGAAAGAATTCCTTTCTCGCGGCGCACAGGCCGCCCAGAAGAATGGAGCCGTGATCTGCGATCTGTATTCAGTCTGGGAGAAGCTGGATAAAGGCGGGGTTGACGTCACAGAACTTCTTGCCAATCGGATCAATCATCCCATACGGCTGTTCCATTCTTATATGGCGCTTAAGCTGGTTGAAACCTTTTTTGAAGTCTAAGCTGGCGGCCGCGCACTGCAATCGAGCAGGGCGGATTTTCTCCGCCCTCTTACACCACACGGTGTAAGCCTCGGGAGTCGCTTTGGGATTCGTCGGCAACTACGGTCCTTGTGAACTTTCACCACAGACTGACAGCCTGTCAGCCATGCAGACGAAGGCCCCCGGTGCGACCGTACCGGGGGCTCTATGTAGACTTGTGAAATTCAAATATGACTTTCCATCGTCCCAATCCTTCGGCAGCACAAGAATCCCATCTTCATCACGACGGCCGATAAAGTCGCTCTCCTTGAACTGCTTTGTTGCCGGCTCTATATCGCCAAGGTTCGAAAAGTAATCTTTGATAGAAGTCAATGGAATTTCTACATTGGCACATCCACGATGGTACACCTGATCCCATGGGGTTCCGACTGCATGGGTCATTTTGCGCAGGTAGCTTGCTGTGTATCCCCCATATTTTCTGGCTACGCCATACAGAATTTCTTCGGCTTCGGGAGTAATCTGGTCGACAATGTCGGGATTATATTCTTTTATGGACCTGTCTCCAAGCCTTTTGTACGAATAATATACAGACGGAACAACAGGGCCATGATCCCACGCTTCTATCCTGTCGTCGAAAAGCGGCTTTCCATACTTGGCAAGGTAGTGTCCTTGGGCCATGTAAAGCAGCTTGTTTATCTTCATGTTCGTCAGATCATCGAAAGCATCGCTCATGATATAGACCATATAGTTGGCGACTGTCCTTGCGTCCATATGAAGCAACTCCTTTCCATGAGATTGTCATTTGCATTACTATTAAAATTATACTTTATATTACGGATAGGTGCAATACAAATGTCATTTCAAGTCAGGTATGAAATTAAGAATATATTGTACAGGAAAATACAGATTTTGCTAGTGTATTATTTTTTCGTGAACACATAATAGGATTGTAACACAAAAACACATCGTTAGATGAGAAGGAGGCGTTTAATCATGTCAAGCAATTCTTCTAACACGACTAATGTACCGGAAGCCAAGGAGGCTATGGACAGGTTCAAAATGGAAGTGGCCAGCGAGATCGGCGTGCCGTTAACCAACGGTTACAACGGAAACCTGACTTCCGCACAGAACGGTTCTGTGGGCGGCTATATGGTCAAAAAGATGATCGAGGCGCAGGAGAAGCAGATGGCCGGCAAGTAATCCGGCGGTCAAATGAAAATATGCCGTAACAGGCGCGAAGAAACCGTTACTCTATCGATCAGACGATCGTGGGAGCAACGGTTTCTTTGTTGCCGGCGGCACGCTTTCCGTGTTACAGAGCCAGCTTGTCGTAGCTGGCCGCCAGGTATTCCTCAAGCCGCTTCTTAAGCCCTGTATGCTCCTCCGACTGCAGCTGCGGATCGGCGGCAAGCATCGCGTCCGCCTCCTCGGAGACAGTCTTCAGAATGTCGGCGTCAGTAAAGATATCCGCCAGCTTAAATTCCATGTCGCCGCTCTGTCGAAGGCCGAAGAGATCGCCGGGGCCGCGCAGCTTCAGATCCTCGGAGGCGATGTAGAAGCCGTCGTTGGAACGGTTCAGGATGTCGAGCCGCTTCTGCGTCCCCTCCTGGTCGCCGCCGTTGACCATGATGCAGTAGGACTGGTACCGGCCGCGGCCGACACGCCCGCGCAGCTGATGGAGCTGGGCCAGGCCGAAACGCTCGGCGTTCTCGATCATCATGACCGTGGCGTTGGGCACATTGACGCCCACCTCGACGACGGTGGTGGAGACCAGAACCTGGATCTCTCCCGCCAGGAACCGCTCCATGATCTGATTCTTCTCCCTGCCCTTCATCTTGCCGTGAAGGTAATCGACGGCGACGCCGGGCAGGGCCTCCCGCAGCTTCTTCGTGTAATCCAGCACATTTTCCGCGTCGATCATCTCGCTCTCTTCCACCATCGGACAGATTACGTAAGCCTGACGGCCGGCTGCGACCTGCTTTGCGATAAAGGCGTACGCCTTCGGCCGGTATTCGGTCCCGACAACGCAGTTCTTGATCGGAAGCCGGTTGGCCGGCATCTCGTCGATCACGGAAATATCCAGATCACCGTAGAGGATGATCGCCAGCGTCCTTGGGATCGGCGTGGCGCTCATGACCAGGACGTGGGGCTCGCGCCCCTTTCCGCCCAGCATCTCCCGCTGTCCGACGCCGAAGCGGTGCTGCTCGTCGGTGATGACCAGCGCCAGATTGTCATAGACCACCTTGTCCTGGATCAGCGCGTGGGTTCCGATGATAATGTCCGCCTCGTGGTTCTTCACCTGTTCCTGCGCAATTCGCTTCTCTTTGGCGGTCATGGAGCCGGTAAGCAGGACCGCCGTCTTGTCGATGCCGTACTCGCCAAACAGCTGGGTAATGCTTTCGTAATGCTGCTTCGCCAGCACCTCGGTCGGCGCCATCAGAGCGCCCTGGAAGCCGTTGTAAGCCACGTGCAAAAGCGCCAGCACGGCGATGATTGTCTTGCCGGAGCCCACGTCGCCCTGGATCAGCCTGTTCATCACCTGTCCGCCGGACAGATCGCGTTCGATCTCTTCCATCACCCTCTGTTGGGCTCCGGTCAGCCGGTACGGCAGCCGCTCCATAAGCGCTCTGACCTCCGGCGCCAGCCTGATGACCCAGCCGCTCTGCCGGTCCGCCCGCTTCTCCTTCAGTCCGCGCACCGCCAGGATGAAAAGCAGGAATTCGTCGAACACCAGCCGTCTTCTGGCGAAGATCAGATCCTGACGGTCCTTCGGAAAATGGATATGCTCGATGGCGAAATTATACTCGGCCAGCTCGTATTTCCGGCGAAGCTCCGCCGGCATATAGTCCCGTTCCAGCTGCCTGCAGTCCAGCGCCTGGGCCACGGCCCTGGAGATGGCCTTATTGCCCAGTCCCTTCGTCTGGCTGTAGACCGGCTGCATCGTCGTCATAACCTGCTCGTACGCGTCGCGGCTGTAGATCTCCGGCTGTTCCATGGTCAGCCGGTTGTTCTTCTTCACGACCCTACCGTAGAAGATATGGAAGGTTCCCGCCTGGAGCGTCGTGCGAAGATACGGCATATTGTACCAGGTCAGCTGCAGGCTCCCGGTGCCGTCCTTTAGGGACACCGTCACGATCTGCATATGGGCGAAACGGCGCACGGACGCGTCCTTCGCCAGGATTCCGGCCACCGCGAATACCTGTTCCGGCACCAGATTGCCGACCGGCACCGGCGGCTCGTAGGCATGGTAGGCCCGCGGATAGTAATGCAGCAGGTCGTCCACGGTGCAAACGCCCAGCTTCTCGAACAGCTTTCCCGATTTGTCTCCGATTCCCTTCAAGGTCCGGACGGAATCCTGGTTCTTCATCGCAGCTTTCCCATCCTTTTCGTGCTCATTTCATTACCCGCGAAGCGCAAGGAGCTCGTCCGCCAGCTTCTCTGCCGGTTCGAAGGAGGCGACCGCCCTGTCCGCCTGGCTCACATCCTGCTTCACTGCGCTTCCGGTATATCCCATCACGTAGGCCCCGGACCTCTTGCCGGACTGGATCCCGTTCACCGAATCCTCGATCACGACGCACTCCTCCGGCCTGGCGTTCAGATACTGCATGGCCAGCAGATAGCCCTGCGGATCTGGCTTCGCCTTCTCATACATATCGCCGCAAAGGATCACGTCGAACAGATCCGTCATCCCCATCCGGTTCAGCGCCGTCACGATCAGCTTCGTATAGGTGGATGAGACGATGGCCGTCCTGACGCCCCGCCTCCGAAGCTCGACGATCAGCTCCTTTACGCCAGGCGACGGGATCAGCTCGCCGTTTTCGTAGGTATTGCCGATCTCGGCCCGCTTCTGCGCCAGCTGTTCGTGGGTCACCGGCTGCTGCGCCCTGGACAGAAGCACCTTCTCATACTGGGGCACCACGGTCCCGATCAGCCTGCTGATATCCTCGTCCGTCAGCTCGATCCCGAAGCAATGGAACGCCTTCCGGTAGTAATCGAAATTGCTGATCTCCGTATCGGCGATCACGCCGTCGAAGTCAAATAATACACATGTAATCATGGGTCATTCGCCCGCCTTTTCCGTTCGTTTTCTGTTGCCAGCCGGCTTCGCAGCTCCAAAACCTGTTGAAATCTCCGGTTCTGATCCCGCCGTCCTACCGCGCCGAACCCTGTCGGAGTCTTCGGTTCTGATTCCGCCGGCATCACCGTTTTAAATCCTGCCGGAGTCCTTTCGGATAATGATTTTTAATAATGGAACCCACGCGCTTTCCCCAGCCGACGGAAAACCCGTCCGTTGTTATCAGCGTCCATCCGTTCTGCGGATCGTCCGCCTGAGACGCATCTTTCCTCGGCACATCTGGCGCAGACTTCCCGGTCGATTTGTCGCATGACGAAAGATTATCTGTCTGATATTCTTCCTCCTGCACCGCCGAAACCGTCTCTCCCCGCAGATAAGCCAGGATCTCTCTGCCGCTGCCGGACAGGTCGCAGCGCCGGATCACGCTCCGCGCGGACGAATACAGCGCCAGCGCATGGGACGGCTCGAACCGGCCCTTTCTGACGGTACCCAGATGCAGGCCGGGCCGCAAGATCTTAAGCCCGTCCAGGCGTCCGATCTCTTCCGGAAGCAGATACAGCTGCTCCCCATAGAGAACCATCCGCCTGCGCAGTTCTTCTTCCGATCCCGCCAAAGGCGCTTCCCGATACGTATCGTTCACAAACTGCCGCCAGGCGTCCGGGATTTCTTTCCCGACGCCGCCGGACCGCCTGGAAGACGCAGCCCTGTTTTTCCCTTCTGCACGATCCGTTTCCGGGCAGGCGCTCCGCCGGTCGGCCGCCCCGGACTGCACGGTCTGCTCTTTCCTGAGAACCGCAGCAAAATGGCCTTCTCCGTCTGCCTTATGGGGCCAGATCCGGACGGTATCGCCAATCGCGTCGCTTCCTCCTCTGATCCAATCGGGACGCCCCGGCGAGAAACCCGCATGCGCCGCCGTCTTTTCCACCGTATACTCACCGTGCCGGTCGAGAAATGCCTGAACGGTTCCCTCGTCCTCCTCCGGGGCAAAGGTACAGGTGGAATAAACCAGCCTGCCGCCCGGCCGCAGCATCCGCGCCGCCTGCTCAAGGATCTCCGCCTGCCGCCGGGCGCAAAGCCCATTGCTGTCCGGAGTCCACTCGCGTCTTGCCGTCTCATCCTTGCGGAACATTCCCTCGCCGGAGCAGGGCGCGTCCACCAGGATCCGGTCAAAATACTCCGGGAAACGCCCGGCAAGCCGCTCCGGCTCCTCGTTCGTCACCACCACATTCCCGACACCGAACCGCTCCACATTCTGGGAAAGGATCCTCGCACGCGCCGGATGGATCTCGTTGCTGACCAGAAGGCCCTTATTCCCCATCCGCCCGGCGATCTGCGTCGTCTTGCCGCCCGGAGCCGCGCAAAGGTCCAGGATCCGCTCGCCCGGCTGCGGATCCAGAAGCTCCGCCACCGCCATGGCGCTGGGCTCCTGGATATAGTAAAGCCCCGCCTCATGGTAGGGATGGCGGCCCGGCCGTGTTCCGCCGTCGTAATAATATCCGTCCCGCGCCCATGCTACGTCCCGAAGCCCGAACAGCTCCGTCAGACGGCGGATATCCTCCTCTGACGCAGGCTTAAGCGGATTCAGCCGTAATCCGTAGGCTCTCGGCTTCTGAAAGCTTTCGGCAAACGCCTCGTATTCATCTCCCAGAAGGTCCTGCATCCGCGCGAGGAAAGCGGCGGGAAGCGCCGTCTGCTGCGCTTCCCGCGGTTCTCCGTTCAAACTCTCTGTATTCTCTTCTGTCCGATCCACTTGCAAACTCTTTTTCTTCACGATGTACAGGCTCTCCTGTTCTGTCCGCCGCGGTGTTATCTGCCGAACAGGGTTCCCAGAATACCGCGGCCGATGCTGGCTCCCAGATTGCCGCCCAGGCGCTTTCCAAAGCTTCCGCCGATGGACTTGCCCAGTTCATTGCCCACCTCGCGGCCGATGGTTCCCGCCGCGGTTCTGGCGACGCTGGACACCGCCCGCTTACGGGCTTTGTCCACCGCTTCCTTCTCCTTCGCCTCTTCCTTCGCCTTCCGTTCCGCCTCTTTCGCTTCCTCGCGGGCCTGACGCTCCGCTTCCCTGGCCGCGGCCTTCGCCTGACGCTCGGCCTCCTTCTCCGCTTCCTTCGCCGCCAGCGCTTCCTCCTTCTGCTTCGCCTCCTGCGCCGCCTTCTCCTCAGCGGCCTGCGCGTCCTGCTTCATCTTCCTCTGGAAGAATTCGTAGGCCGAATCCCGGTCCACGGACACGCCGTATTTGGAATAAAGCGTACAGTTCTGGATCTCCGCCTGCCGGTCGCCGTCCGAAATGGGCCCCATCTGACTCTGGGGCGGCAGGATCTTCGCCTTCTGCACGACGGACGGCGAACCGTCCTCCTGCAGAAACGACACCAGCGCCTCGCCGGTTCCCAGCTGCGTCAGGACCTCCTTCGTATCAAAATCCGGATTGATCCGGAAGGAATCCGCTGCCGCCTTCACGGCCTTCTGATCCGCCGGCGTATAGGCGTGCAGCGCATGCTGGATCTTATTGCCCAGCTGCCCCAGAACGCCGTCCGGAATGTCCTTCGGGCTCTGGGTGATAAAATAGATGCCGACGCCCTTCGAGCGGATCAGCTTCACCACCTGCTCGATCTTCTGCAGCAGCGCCTTCGGCGCATCGTTGAACAGCAGATGGGCCTCGTCAAAGAAGAACACCATCTTTGGCCTCTCGCAGTCGCCGGCCTCCGGCATGATCTCGAACAGCTCCGACAACATCCAGAGCATGAACGTGGAATACATCATCGGATTGTTGATCAGACTCTCGCTGTGGAGAATATTGATCATGCCCTTCCCGGAGAAATCCGTCCTAAACCAGTCGTGGATATCCAGCGCCGTTTCCCCGAAGAACTGATCGCCGCCCTGCTCCTCCAGCGCCACCAATCCCCTGAGGATGCTGTTGATGCTCTGCTTCGGCAGATTGCCGTACCGGGCGCCGTATTCCTTGTTGTTCTCCCCCACATAATTCAGCATGGCGCGCAGATCCTTGATATCCAGCAGAAGCAGCCCCTCCTCGTCCGCGATCCGAAACACGATGGACATGATCTCCGTCTGCGCGTCCGTCAGGTCCATAAGTCTTGCCAGAAGCGTGGGCCCCATCTCGCTGACCGTGGTCCGAAGCGGCAGTCCCTTCTCTCCGAAGATATCCCAGAAGCAGACCGGATAGGCGCGGTAGGCAAATCCCGTCTCCGCCAGTCCGAACTTCGCGATCCGTTTCTGCATGTCCTCGCTGTCCGCACCCGGACGGCAGGTCCCGGCCAGATCGCCCTTCACATCCGCCAGAAATACCGGCACCCCCGCGTCGCTGAACGACTCTGCCAGTACCTTCAGCGTGATCGTCTTGCCGGTACCGGTCGCTCCGGCGATAAGGCCGTGTCGGTTGGCCATCTTCGGCAGAATACATTCCCTGCCTCCGTCGCTCTTCCCGATCCATATCGTTCCGTCGTAAAACATATCCGTACCTCCCCGTCGTTCATTTGCCGTTTCTGCCCGGTCCCCGCCCGGCGCAGATGTCATCTTCTATCACGATTATACCAGAAAGCCGGAAAGTATCAAGTCAAAAAAAGCGGGAGGAATCTCTCCTCCCGCAATTCGTTTCTTCCCCCACGAACATCCTTACAGCTCGATCTTCATATCGTCGCCGCCGACGCCGTTGACCACATAGTAGGCAGCGCCCTCTTCCGGCTTCACATAGAGCTCGATAGTCTTGATCTCAACGCCCTCGTTCGCCTCGGCAAACGCCTGCTTCGCAGCCTCGAGGATATCCTTCGCAGCTACCTGATTGCCGGCGAACTGGATATATACGTTCGCGTCCGTCGCAGCCTTCGCCGCGGTCTTCTTTGCCGCCGGAGCCTTCGCAGCCTTCGGCGCAGTCGCCTTCTTCGCAGCCGGAGCCTTCTCGGCCTTCGGCGCAGCCGCCTTCTTCGCCGCGGTCTTCTTCGGGGCCGCTTCTGCCGCCGCCTTCTTCGGAGCCGCTTCCGTCTCCGCCTTCTTGGCCCTCGGCTTTCTCGTCTTCTTGGCCGGCTCCTCGGCAACCGGTGTCTCTAATACTTTCTCTACATCTGACATAATCATTTCCTCCTGAAAATTACTGCCTGATTCATTCACATTCATCCAGCTGAAATATCATTTTGCAAAATAAATTGTCTGTAGTATATCTCCATTTTTCTGATTTGTCAACGGAGCGGGGTAAAAAACGTTGCATTATATAAGCCAAATATGATAATGTCCTAGTATACCGCAAATGAAAATGTCCCAAGTTGGATATCTATTGTGGTAAAA
>CANQME010000008.1 GCA_947624815.1 uncultured Lachnospiraceae bacterium
CTACATCATGATGCCCAGGAGGACGAGATGATTCAGAAACTGATCGAGAAGATTCAGAAGACCAAAGCACCGATCTGCGTGGGACTGGATCCCATGCTCAGCTACATTCCGGAACACATTACAAAGAAAGCCTATGCTGAACTCGGCGAGACCCTGGAGGGCGCGGCCGAGGCCATCTGGCAGTTTAATAAAGAAATCGTGGACAATGTCTGGGATCTGATCCCGGCGGTGAAGCCGCAGATCGCCATGTACGAGCAGTTCGGGATACCGGGGCTCGTGGTATATAAGAAAACCGTGGATTACTGCCGCGGCAAAGGATTGATCGTCATCGGCGACGCCAAGCGCGGCGATATCGGTTCTACATCCGCGGCCTACGCGACGGCCCATCTGGGTCATGTGAAGGTGGGTTCGGCGGTTCTGGCCGGGTTCGATACGGATTTCGTGACCGTGAACCCGTACCTGGGCACCGACGGCGTGAAGCCGTTTGTGGATGTGTGCTCGGCCGAGGACAAGGGGATCTTCGTGCTTGTGAAGACCTCCAATCCGTCCAGCGGCGAGTTCCAGGACAGGCTGATCGACGGCCGGTCCCTGTATGAGCTGGTAGCCGATAAGGTGGTGGAATGGGGCGGCGCTTCCATGGATGGAACCTACAGCAACGTCGGAGCGGTGGTCGGGGCCACCTATCCGGAGATGAGTAAGATCCTGCGCAGGCAGATGCCAAACACCTACTTCCTGGTGCCGGGATACGGCGCCCAGGGCGGAACGGCCCAGGATCTGAAATACTGCTTCAATGAGGACGGTCTCGGCGCCATCGTGAATTCCTCCCGCGGCATCATCGCGGCCTATAAGAAGGCGCCGTATGACAAATTCGGCGAGGAGCATTTCGGCGAGGCTTCCCGGCAGGCGGTGATTGATATGGTTGCGGATATCGGGAGCGTGCTGTAAAGCGCAGCGCAGATCCTGCTTTTCCGTAGTGTTCTGCAAAATGAAGCATATTTGTACCGAAAAAAGTGATCGCTGTAAGCGCAGTTCCGAATAAACAACATTCTGAAAAAGTGAAGAATTGCATTTCGTGTGAATGAAACAGGAGTAACAATGTCTAAGATAAAAATGACTGCGAACGTCTTAAAACAGGAGAGGATTGGCTCCGATATCTACAGCCTGTGGATCCGGGCTGAGGAAATCGCGGCCCAGGCCCGCGCGGGGCAGTTTCTGTCGGTCTATACGAAGGACGCGTCAAGGCTTCTTCCGCGGCCCATCAGCATCTGTGAGATCGACCGGGAAGCGGGCGCGCTGCGCCTGGTCTACCGGATCGTGGGCGGTGGAACGAAGGAGTTTGCCGGATATGCGGCCGGCGATACGGTCACGGTGCTTGGTCCGCTGGGCAACGGATTCCCGGAGATCGCGGCAGGCCGGCACGCGTTTCTGATCGGCGGCGGTATCGGGATTCCGCCGATGCTGGAGCTGGCGAAGGAGCTGAGCTGCGAGAAGACGGCGGTCCTGGGCTATCGGGACGCGCAGCTTTTTCTGAAAGAGGAATTTGAATCTTACGCGAAAGTAGCCGTCGCTACCGAGGATGGCAGCGTCGGTACGAAGGGAAATGTACTGGATGCGATTCGGGAGCAGGGACTGATTGCAGATACGACTGGGCACCGGAAATTGCCGGCTGGAGATGCCGTGAAGCAGAAGCCTGCTTCCCCCGTCATCCTGGCCTGCGGTCCCACGCCCATGCTGCGGGCGCTGAAGGCCTTTGCGGCAGAGCAGGGGATCGAATGCTGGCTGTCCCTGGAAGAGCGGATGGCCTGCGGCGTCGGCGCTTGCCTGGCCTGCGTCTGTAAGACCGGTCAGGTGGACGCCCATTCCAACGTACACAACAGGCGGATCTGCAAGGACGGACCGGTGTTTGAGGCCGGGGAGGTGGAGCTGTGACCGATACGAGAGTGACCATCGCCGGCGTGGAACTGAAAAATCCGGTCATGACGGCGTCCGGGACCTTCGGTTCCGGGGAAGAATATTCGGAATTTGTGGACTTAAACCGGTTGGGCGCCGTGGTAACCAAGGGCGTCGCCAACGTCCCCTGGCCCGGCAATCCCACGCCCCGCGTTGCCGAGGTATACGGCGGGATGCTGAACGCCATCGGCCTGCAGAATCCGGGCATCGATGTATTTGAGCGGCGCGATATTCCATTTTTAAAGAAATACGATACGAAGATCGTAGTCAATGTCTGCGGACGCACCGCGGAAGACTATATCGACGTGGTGGAACGTCTGGGCGATCAGCCGGTGGATCTTTTGGAGATCAACATTTCCTGTCCCAATGTGAAGGAAGGCGGCATCGCCTTCGGCCAGGATCCAAAGGCGGTGGAGAGCATCACCCGGCAGGTGAAGGATCACGCAAAGCAGCCGATCATCATGAAGCTGAGTCCCAACGTGACCGATATTACGGTCATGGCGAAGGCGGCGGAGGCCGGCGGCGCGGACGCGATCTCACTGATCAACACGCTGACCGGCATGAAGATCGACATCCATAAGAGAACGTTCGCGCTGGCCAATAAGACCGGCGGCATGTCCGGTCCGGCGATCAAGCCGATCGCGGTACGCATGGTCTATCAGACGGCCAACGCGGTGAAACTTCCTATTATCGGTATGGGCGGGATCGCGACGGCGGAGGACGCCATCGAATTCCTGCTGGCGGGAGCTACGGCGGTGTCCGTAGGAACCGCGAATTTCTTCAATCCTTACGCAACGGTGGAGATCGTGGAAGGAATTGAAAAGTATATGGAAAAATATGGGATCGCCGATGTGAAAGAACTGATCGGCGCGGTCAGGTGACGCGTAAAGACAGACGGAACGACGGAAACGATTGACGGCAGAAATGATAAAAACAGTGCTGCAGTGTAAAATGGAAAAGGAGATTTGTGGTAATGGAAAAGTACAAACAGGAGTTTATAGAGTTCATGGTGGAGAGCAATGTACTCAAATTCGGTGATTTTACCCTGAAAAGTGGGAGAAAATCTCCATTTTTCATGAACGCCGGAGCCTATGTGACCGGCTCCCAGCTGATGCGTCTGGGCCGTTACTACGCGGAGGCGATCCACGAGCATTACGGAGATGATTTCGACGTGCTCTTCGGGCCGGCCTATAAAGGCATTCCGCTGAGCGTGGCGACCGTGATCGCCTACCATGAGCTGTACGGGAAGGAGATCCGCTACTGCTCCAACCGCAAGGAAGTGAAGGATCACGGCGATACCGGCATCCTTCTGGGCAGCAAGCTGCAGGACGGCGACCGCGTGGTCATCATCGAGGACGTGACCACCTCCGGCAAGTCCATCGAGGAGACGTTCCCGATCCTGAAGGCGCAGGGCAATGTAAAAATCATAGGTCTGATGGTGTCCTTAAACCGGATGGAGCGGGGCAAGGGAGACAAAAGCGCCCTGGAGGAGATCAAGGAGCTTTACGGCATCGAGGCCAATGCGATCGTGACCATGGCGGATGTGGTGGAGCATCTGTATAACCGGGAGTGCCGGGGACGGATCGTGATCGACGATGCGATCAAGACAGCGATCGACGCGTATTATCAGCAGTACGGGGCGAAGTAAAGCCGGCGCAGCAGGGTAAGCAGCAGGGCGAGCCGTCGGGGAAGCCGCAGGAACCGTAATCTGCGGAGAACGAAAGCGAATGGTGAAACCGGCGGATATGCGCGCAAACAGGAGGGAGATATCATGGAAAAGGTATATCGGACAATGAGAAATACCGGAGCGGCAAATATCGCGGTCGGCATCATCATGATCGTGGCGGGACTGGGCGCGGGGATCGTGGCGATCGTCAGCGGGGCAGTCCTTCTGAAAAGGAAATCAGAGCTGACGTTCTGATGACGTCCGCACACGGGAGCGCGGGGGCGTTCCCTTTGTGTGCCGCAACGGTTAGACTGGAGCATCTATATGTTTTTAAAATATACGAAAAACCAGAGGCGCGTCCTTGTGGTATTTTTGCTGTACCTGGCCGTGCTGTTCTATCTGGTGCTTTTTTCCGAGACGTACAGGCGGGGAGGAAGTCTCGGAGACGGTTACGCCTATAATCTGGAGCCGTTTAAGGAGATACGACGGTTCTGCGGCAGCATCGAACAGCTGGGATTTCGGGTGGTATTCGTCAATCTGGCAGGGAATATCCTGGCGTTTATTCCCTTTGCCTTTTTGCTTCCTGTCGTCAGCGAGAAGACGGGAGGATTCTTTCAGACGGTGTTTCTCACCTTCTTTTTAAGCCTGTGCATCGAATGCGCGCAGCTTGTCACGAAGGTGGGAAGCTTTGACGTGGACGATCTGATCCTGAATACGGCGGGAGGGCTGATCGGCTACCTGCTGCACAAGTTCGCCCTGTGGATCTGGATGAGGAGGAAGTCTGGTGCCGGAACAGAAGAATAGAAGGTACAGGCCGCAAAGCCGCGCCATGTCCAAAAAGGAACGGGAGGCGCTTAAGGCCAGGCAGGAACGGAAGGAACGGAATATCAGGGAGCAGAGGGAGGCTGCCGCCGGGAGAGTATCCTATGTGCGCAAGCCTGTTTCCGCGCGCAGCATCGTCGGCATGGTCCTGACGCTGATCGCGTACGCGTTCGGCGCGTACTGCCTCTATCTGGCGTACGATACCTACGGGCAGGTGCCGTTTTCGGCAGGCGGGTCAGCGCTCTGCAGCATGATCTGCGCTCTGGCGGCCCTGGCGTACCATACCGGCGCGATGCGGGAGCATGAGAGCAACCGTATTCTTGCGAAGATCGGACTTGTTCTTACGGCGGTTCTTCTCCTGGCGTGGGCGGCTGTCGTTATGATCGGAATGAAGGGGGAATAAAGGATGGATTATCGTGAATTCTGGCAGGAGGAAAATGAATCTGTGCGGGAGCGGTATGAGCTTTCCGTCGAGCGGCTCAGCCTGATCCGGACGGAGGAGACGGTACCGGAGCCGTTTCGCGCGTATTTCCGGGCGGCGGCGGAATTTATGACGGACGCCGCGCTGGTGTATGAGATGAACGACACCGGGACGTTTCGGGAGCAGCCGGTTGAGCGCCTTCAGCAGATCAATGAGGCGCTTTACCGTGACATTCTGCCGGAAAACTATGATGCCAGCTACGCGAATCCGGCCTTTGCGGCCGCGCGGCTGGGCGAGGACTACGGAAAGCTGCTTTGCTGCCTTCTGTCGGAGATCCGCGGCCAGATCGTATTTGCCCACGAGTGCCGGCTTACGGAGCTGACCATTTTAAATGAGCTGTTCATCGAGATCTACAATATGTTCGAGGAAGAGGAGCTTCCCGCGCCGGAGCGGATCCGGGAGACCATCTACTGGTTTATCAGCGATTACACGGATCTGACGGCGGAGTACCGGCTTCGGGAGCAGGTGGATCCTGCGATCTCATTTGCAAAGGATATCGTGACGGAATCGGATCTGTCGGACCTTCGGTATCTCTATTTCTACGGAGAGTATGTGTCGGAGGAGGAGCAAAAGATCGCGCGCTTTATGAACAGCCTGCCGCAGGAGACCATCGACTGTATGGCGGACACCTACACGGAAGGCTACCGGAAGGGCTTTACGGTCATGAACGTGGATCTGTCGAAGAAGAAAAGCGTTGCGGTGGTCTATGAGCTGGGCTATGAGCGGATGGTGAGGAAGGCTATCGGGAATTTCACGGCCATGGGTCTGGAGGTGATCCTCTGCCGCGGCGGCGTCTGGTCCATGGACCGGATGGGCGGCCGCAGGGCAGGCTATCGCGGGGCGTCCCCCAACCGGCAGTATGAGTATGACCACCGGTTCGACTGTGCGGTCTATTACCAGAAGGCGTATACGGACCGCAGGCAGGCGGTGTTGGGCACGGTCTACGAGACCTATCAGAAGCAGTGCGCGGATTACGCGGGACCGGCGGTCATCGAGACCTTCGGAGAAGCCGGTTTTGAGCCGGTGAATAAGCCGGAAGCGTGGGTGCTTTCGGAGAAGCAGGAGAAGCTGAAGGTTGCGGCGGCGGGAGCGGCGGCCCAGCTGCGGGAGAAGTATATCCCCAGCGACGAGACCAGCTTTACGATCATCGCCTTTCCGAAGCCGTCCATCGGCGCGGATTTCGAGGAAATATTCGCGGAGACCATCCGCATCAATACGCTGGATTATGAGCGGTACAAGAGGATCCAGCAGAATATCATCGACCGACTGGACAGGGCTGAGCACGTGATCGTCACCGGCGCCGGAAGCAATCATACCCATATGAAGGTGATGCTGCACCGGCTTTCCGATCCGTCGGCGCAGACGAATTTCGAGAACTGCGTGGCGGATGTGAATATTCCGCTTGGAGAGGTATTTACTTCTCCGGTGCTGAAGGGAACCGAGGGCGTTTTAGAGGTCAGCAGCGTCTATATCGGCGAGTTCCAGTTTAAGAACCTGCATATGGAATTTACAGACGGGAAGATCACGGATTACAGCTGCGCCAATTTCGACGACCCGGCGGAGAACCGAAAGCTTTTAAGACAGATGATCCTGCAGAATCACGACACGCTCCCCATCGGGGAGTTCGCCATCGGCACCAACACGGCGGCGTACGCCATGGCGCAGAGGTATGGGATCATCGACCGTCTGCCGATCCTGATCGTGGAGAAGATGGGGCCGCATTTTGCCGTGGGCGACACCTGCTACAGCCGTGCGGAGGATTCGCCCATGTATAATCCCGACGGCAAGGAAGTGATCGCCCGTGAGAACGAATGCTCGCAGCTCCGCCATACGGAGCCGGAGAAGGCGTATTTTAATTGTCATACGGATATCACGATCCCCTATCCGGAGATCGGCGAGATCTACGGCGTGACGGCGGCGGGAGAGAAGCTGCCGATCATCTCCGGCGGGCGGTTCGTCGTGCCGGGGACGGAGTTTTTGAACGAGGAGCTATAACAGGGCAGGCGTCGGCACCGGCGCCCTTCCTGCACGGAAATACAAGGGCTGCTGCGAAATATATCGGAAGCGAAATGTTTTGCAGCAGCCCTGATTTTTTAGCAGTATGATTCATACTTCGCGATCTCACGGTTCACCCGCTCCCTGAGACGCAGGAGGTATTCGGCGTCATGGGGATACCGTGTAAATGTGAGAGGTTCTTCAAGTCCTTCTTCCATGAGAGAGATCACATGCTCCCGGCTGGTCAGCCGCTCCAGAAGGCACAGCGCCCGCAGGTCGCAGAGAGCTTCGTAGAAGACCGCCATATGAAGGGATTCCAACGGCTCTCCGTCCGGTCCGGGATAGACCAGGAAGGAGTCGCCGGACGGGAAGGCGCCGTCTGCGTCCGTGACGGTAAACGGGTCGATGTGCTGTCTGGAAAGACGCGAGTTATAGAAGTTAAAGCCCCACTGCAGGAAGCCGGCCGCCTGATACTTGTAAAGCTGCAGGCCGATGATCCGGTTCCGGGCGGAGGGAAGGCCGAAGAAGCGGTTGGACACCTGATAGTTCTGCGCGCAGCAATAATAGACCCACAGCTTCGACGGACGCTCTCCTGTGAGAAACGGTTCCAGTGCGCTGGTGGCGATGATGGGCGTCCGGCAGATCCCGTCGGTAAAATAGCGGTAGTGGCTCATGGCGTCCATGACTGGAAAGCCGTCCAGAAGACGGGCCACCTGCGCTTTGGCTGCCCGGTACTGGGGCAGGCACGCTTCGTTCGGCTCATCAGAGATATGGAAAACGGTGCGTTCATGAATCCCCAGCCGTCGCAGCTCCTCTGTCAGGGCGGGCAGAAAGGCGTTCAGAAACTGGCGGTATTCCCCGCCGAGGGCATCCTGTTCCCAACCGAAGCGTTTTTTCAGGACGCCGTCTTCCGTGACCATGATCTTCGGACAGTGGGCGGCGCCCCATTGGGTATATAGATGCGCCATCTCAAAATATTCAATGCCGCAGTCCTGGCACATGGCGACCCAGCGTTCCAGCTTGGAAAAATCAAAGGAGTAGGTTCCGTCCTTATGTTCGATATCGACCAGCTGGATCGTGGTCCGCTCGCCGCCGACTTCGGTGTCCAGCGGAGGCGTGAAGACCGGCGTCAGGATCATATTAAGACCGCGCCGCACGCCGAGACGGATCTGGCGGCGCATATATTCCCAGTGGGTCTCGGAGAAGACCGGGATATGATAATAATCCGCGATGCAGTCGCCGTGGAACCATTCGGTGACGGTCAGCTGCTGTTTCGGGAGCGGCGCGCCTATGACGGTGATCTGTGTATGGAGAGTGACCGTTTCCTCTTCTCTGCCAATGACGGCCGCGGATTCCGGCAGCTGCCCGTGCTCTTTCGCGGCGCTGACGGTGATCGTGACCGGAAATGTGCCTGCCTGGGTATTCGCGTCTGTTTCGATCATGATCCAGAACGCTGTCCACACGCCGCAGGGAAGAGAGCATTTCCCGTCTATAAGTGGCGACAGAAGATCCGGGTACAGACCCGGCTGATCGGAAATGAAATTCCCGTCCCGTGTGTCGTTCACCGGGAGAGTCGACAGCATCAGATCTACGCGACGCAGGGTGATCTGTGCGGCGATGGGAGATTCCAGTTCGATCTGTACGGAAAGACAGGTGTTTCCTGCTTCCCGGTCACTTTCGGCGTTTTGAAACGGAGCGCGGGGGGAGATGGGCGAAGCGTCTTTTTTAGCCTCCGGTCTCAGCGCCAGCTGGAAGGAGAAGGTGTCATTTTGCAGCATGGTGAAGGGAACCCGGCTGGCGGCGGGCGTCTGGTCCGGGAAGATTTTCTCAAGGCTTGATGCAAGTATGGACTGAATGGTCATCATATTCCTCCATGATTCACAGGCCGCGTACGGCGGCAGACAGCAAAAAACTCCGGAATCCCTTCCGGAGTTTCATGATCCTTATTCGATTAGGCTCTCTCGACTAATCCGGAACGCAGGCAAGAAGTACATACGTACATCTTCTTGGTTCCTCCGTTGACCTTCACTCGAACGGACTTCACATTGGCTCTCCACATCTTATTGGATCTTCTATGTGAATGGCTTACCGCGTTTCCAAAGTGTACGGCTCTCTCACAGATTGCACATTTTGCCATGATCGCACCTCCTTATAACCGACTAGAACCCAGGTATGGCTCCACAACATATTGTATCTTACCAGATTGCGGAAGAATTTGCAAGCAGAATTTTCACAGAAATCGAAAAACTTTGCAAAAGACGGCTGAAACGGTGTGCTCCGCTGTTTTTACGTCCGCCTTTTTTGTGAATAACTGGCAATAGACACATTTGCGATAATATGCTATACTTACTTTGTATGTGCAATTCCATAATCTGGCATCTGGTAAACGGCAGCGTGTAAGTGAAAGGAAACATGGAGATACTTTCATAGGAATAAAATCGGTAAGGGAGGTTTCGGAATGAAGGGACGAATCAACAACAAGCTGGGCGAGATCCGGATCAATCCCGAAGTCATTGCCAAGTACGCCGGCCTGACGGCGGTGGAATGCTTCGGAATCGTGGGGATGGCCGCCATCAGCATGAAGGACGGCCTGGTGAAACTCTTAAAGCGCGACAGTCTGACGCATGGCATTACCCTGAGAATTGAGGACAATCACATTATGCTGGATTTCCATGTGATCGTGTCCTATGGCGTCAGCATTTCCGCGGTAGCGGACAATCTGATCGAGAACGTGAAATATAAAGTAGAAGAACTGACCGGCATGGAAGTGGATAAGATCAATATCTATGTCGAAGGCGTCAGAGTGATCGATTAAGGAGGAAGCATTCCGTGGTTATGAATACAATGGACGCAAAGACCCTGCAGAAGGCGTTTCTTGCAGGGGCGAAGGAGTTAGAGTCAAAGAAAGAATGGATCAATGAATTAAATGTTTTCCCGGTCCCTGACGGCGATACCGGTACGAATATGACCATGACGATCATGTCGGCGGCCCGCGAGGTGGCGGCGATGGAGGAGCCGACCATGGAATCGTTGGCGAAGGCCATTTCTTCCGGATCCTTACGGGGAGCCAGAGGTAATTCCGGCGTGATCCTGTCCCAGCTGTTCCGCGGCTTTACGAAGGAGATCAAAACGCTGGATGTGATCACGACGGAGACTCTTGCCGGCGCTTTTGTCCGCGCCAAGGAGACGGCCTATAAGGCGGTCATGAAGCCGAAGGAAGGAACGATCCTGACCGTGGCCCGCGGCATGGCGGACAAGGCCGTGGAGATGGCCGCGAAGACGGACGATATCATTGAATTCGCGGAAGCGGTCATCGAGGAGGGAGACCGCGTCCTGAGCCAGACTCCGGAGCTGCTTCCGATTCTGAAGCAGGCCGGCGTGGTGGATTCCGGCGGCCAGGGTCTGATGCAGGTCATGAAGGGGGCTCTCGACGGACTGTTAGGCAGGGGGATCGAATTTACCGACGAGACCGCCGGCCCGGCAGGCGGAACCGGCGGCATGGAACCGGCGGCCGCGCCAGGCAGCATTCATGTGGACACGGCCAATCTGGAGACGGCGAACATTAAATTCGGCTACTGCACGGAGTTTATCGTGAATCTGGAGAAGGAATACGACGACGATATGGAGACGGAATTCAAATCGTATCTGGAGTCGCTGGGTGATTCCATCGTCCTGGTTTCCGATGATGAAGTGGTGAAGGTCCACGTCCATACCAACGATCCCGGACTTGCGCTCCAGAAGGCGCTGACCTACGGATCCCTGTCTAAGATCAAAGTCGACAACATGCGAGAGGAGCACCATGAGCGTCTGATCAAGGATGCGGAGAAGCTGGCGGCGCAGCAGAAGGCGGAAGAAGCGGCGAAGAAGGCGGCGCAGAGAAGCGGCGCTTCTGCGGAAGGAGCCGCAGCGCCGGCGGAGAACGCGGCGGACTCGGCGGATCAGAGTCCGGCGGAAGAGCAGCCGCATAAGGATTACGGCTTTATCGCCGTATCCGTTGGAGACGGATTCGCGGAGATCTTTAAAGGCATCGGCGCCGATTATCTGATCGAGGGCGGTCAGACCATGAACCCCAGCACGGAGGATATGCTGAACGCCATCGACCAGGTGAACGCCGATACGATCTACATCCTGCCGAATAACGGCAATATTATTCTTGCGGCCCAGCAGGCGGCGCATCTGGTGAAGGACAAGAGGATCATTGTGATTCCGTCCAAGACCGTGCCCCAGGGGATTTCCGCGATCATTAATTTCGCACCGGATCTGTCGCCGGAGGAGAATGAGGCGAATATGACCGAGGAGATGAAGCGGGTCAAGACGGCAGAGATTACTTATGCCGTCCGCCACACGGTGATCGAGGATAAGGAGATCGAGGAGGGCGACATCATGGGCCTTGGCGATCATCATATCCTTTCTGTCGGCAAATCCGTTGAGACGACGGCGATGGATGCGTTGCGCAATATGCTCGACGAGGAGTCGGAGCTTGTCAGCATCTATTACGGCCAGGATATCACGGAGGAAGAGGCCGGCGCGTTCGTTGAGAAGGCGCAGGCGGTCTGCCCCGGATGCGAGGTAGAGCTGAACTTCGGAGGCCAGCCGATCTATTATTACGTTATCTCAGTTGAATAATGGCGGACACGCGGATGTCCGAAGAAGCAGAGGGGGCGCCTGAACAGGCGCCTCTTTTTGTCGTAAGCGATTTTATTGTGTCACTTTTCCGGCTGCGTGTGCGTTTTCCATATAGAAGCAGATGAAAGACTGCTTCGGATTTTGTCACAGGGGATTGCGGCGACAGAAATGACAGTTTCAGACTCGCTGCGGAGCGCATTCAGCGGGAAGGGGGGAACGGTTAATGGGAATATGTTTTTGAACTTTTGGCGGTAAATGGCTGTGAGCAAGGGGGATGAGATGAATATTAAAGAGAAGAACCTGGAATGTCAAATGGAAAGATACGGTAATATGCTGTTTCGACTCGGTATTATATTACTGAATAATCAACAGGACGCAGAGGATGCCGTACAGGAAACTTTTTTGAGGTATCTGCAGAAGAGCCCGGTATTCCAAGATCCTGATCATGAAAAGGCATGGTTTCTCAAGGTGGTATCGAATATCTGCCGTGATATGAGGCGTTTTCAGATACGTCATCCGACCTGTGATATCGACGATTTGGAAGCGTATCCGGGAACAGATGAGCAAAAGAACGTAATACAGGAGGTTCTTGAATTGCCGCAAAAATATAAAATTCCAATCTGTCTTCATTATATTGAAGGTTATTCGGTAAAAGAAATCGCCGGTTTCACTCATTGTTCTGAAAATGCGGTGAAAAAGCAGCTGCAAAGAGGAAGGGAGGCGCTGAGATTAAAATATGGAGAATTGGATTGATAAGGAAATATTAAAGAGTTCTGTAGAGAAACTGCAATTGAGCGGAGAAGCGAAAAGGCGGATCATGCGGGCATGCAGCGGGAGGAAGCATACTGCGTTTTTTACCATCAGAAGATGGGAAATTGGTGTTGTATCGCTGCTTTTGTGTATTGGAATATTCTGTTTCCCTGTGACAGCAAAATATATTCAGGGCTTTACAGCGGTGATCAAAGGGACCGTGCTGAAAACGGCTGAAGAGGCAAATCTTACAAAGGACGATAATCTGATGGAACTGGAATTTCCGGGAAGAGGATTTGCCTATGACGCCTGTCCATGGCTGGATGGGCAGAATAACCGGATAACGGATGAAGATATGAACAAGCAGATCACGGAAATAACGAAGCTGAAGTTAATGGCAAATATCGGATCGCTCTATCTGGAGGGCGAGTCGGAATGGATCGAGGATCAGGAGCTTGTTTCAAAGGAGAAAACTACATTGCCGGAAATTAAAGTGACCGATCTGCCATATACGGCAAGCTGGAACGGAGCGGGAGGTGTTTATTTCCCAAATACCTACTATCCGGAGGGAAACTTCACGGCGATGGCTGACTGTTCGTACCGTATAAAGATCTATGCCATGGACGGCGCTTATGCCGCAACGATAACTCCGGTTTTAAATGACGGCAGTTATGTAGCAGATGTTGCGGTAGATGGAGGGGATTACTATATCGTTCTGTTTTGCAGTGGAGGAGAGAGTACTTCGGGAGTGACTTTTACTATACAGTAGCGCGGAGGGATAAACAGGAATCTTGAATTTGCGGGAGCGTGGTATGCCATAGAAGAAATACCTTGCATAGCCTTTCAGTTTTGAGTATACTTAAAGTAGTGTATCTGTGGACAGGCAGAAATGACTGCCGGGACTGAAATGGTGCGGAGGTGAATGCAGCAGATATGGATAAGAAGATGCTTCCTGTCGGAGTAGAGGATTTTGAAAAACTTATAAAAGAAGGATTCTATTTTGTGGACAAGACGGGAATGATCGCGGAGCTGCTGCGGAATCCGGCTCAAGTGAGTCTGTTCACCCGTCCGAGGCGTTTCGGGAAAACGCTCAATATGAGTATGCTGAAATGCTTCTTCGAAACCGGCGGAGATCCATCTGTTTTTGAAGGGCTGGCAATCGCTGATGAGACGGAGCTGTGCGGAAAATATATGGGAAAGTTCCCGGTATGCTTTATATCCCTGAAGGATGTAGGTGCGAACAGCTTTGAAAGGGCAAAAGAGCAGATGGGAAGCGTCATAGCGGATGCTGTGTATCCCTTTAAGTTCCTGTTGGACAGTGCGGTTCTGGATGAATCCGATAAAGAAGTCTTTCGTGGGCTGACGAACCGGCATATGGACGAGCAGACGATCTGCGATAGTATGAGGATCGTTACGCGACTGTTGGAGAAGCATTATGGTCAGAAGGTCATCCTTCTGATCGACGAGTACGACGTTCCGCTGCAGAAGGCGTTCTATGGCGGATACTACGACGAGATGGTGCAGTTGATCCGTAGTTTGTTCAGCAAGGCGCTGAAGACGAATCCGAGCCTGCAGTTCGCGGTGCTGACCGGCTGCCTGCGGATATCGAAGGAGAGTATCTTCACGGGTATGAATAATTTGCGTGTTCTGACGGTCGCGGATCCCCGCTTCGACGAATATTTCGGATTCACGGATGAAGAAGTGCATGAAATGCTGGAATACTACGGATTTTCGGAAACTTACAGAGCGGTGAAGGACTGGTATGATGGATATTGCTTCGGCGGTGAGGAAGTATACTGTCCCTGGGATGTGCTCAATTATATCGACCTGCTCCGCGCGGATCCGAAGGCGAGGCCGGAGAATTTCTGGGCGAATTCCAGCGGGAACGACGTGGTTCGGGAATTCGTTCGGAAGCTGGATGTGAGTGTAACGGCCAGGGAGCTGGAGAATCTGGTGGCGGGCGATGTGGTTATGAAGGAAATCCGGCCGGAGCTGACGTACCGTGAGATGTATGACTCCATCGAGAATATCTGGAGCCTGTTGTATATGACAGGATATCTGACGAAACGGGGAGAAGCGGAAGGAAGAATGATGCCGTTGGTGGTTCCGAACATGGAGATCCGCGATATTTTCACGACGCAGATCATGGATCTGTTCAAGGAGCAGGTGGCCGGGGACGGAGCAATGGTTCGGGAGTTCTGCGGCGCATTGAAAGACGGGAACGCCGGGAAGACAGAGGAACTTCTCAGGCAGTATCTGAGACAAACAGTGGGAGTTCGGGATACGTTTGTGAGGAGGAATCTGAAGGAGAATTTCTATCATGGAATCCTTCTGGGGATTCTGAGCTTTAAAGGGAACTGGTATGTGACCAGTAATTATGAGACCGGGGACGGTTACGGGGATATCCTGATCGAGACGGAGGACGACGGACTGGGGATCGTTATCGAGGTGAAGTATGCCCATGACGGCGATCTGGAGAAGGGCGTGGAGCAGGCGCTTAGGCAGATTGGAGAGCGGCATTATGACACGGCGCTTTCCAAGAGGGGGATCAAACGGGTGCTCAGGTATGGGATTGCATGTTATAGGAAGGAGTGCCGGGTGGGGATTGTTTTGTGATGATGATTAGGCGCGAGGGGTACGCGGTCGGAAGTCCCACCGTATGCGCTCATGGTTCCGGAGGGAAGAGTCTCTAAGACAAAAAAGTGCCGGTTTGGGGGCACTGTCAGATTCGCGGGAATTTCTGAAGAAATTCCCGCTCAGACTGACACTGCGGCCATGACTTGTGGTCATGGCCGCAGACCCCCAAACCGGCACTTTTTTGCCTAAGACACTCTAACCCTCCTCCTCGAAATCGCGCATACGGTGGGACTTCCGACCGCTGTGCTTCGCAGGCGCTAGAGACAAAAGCGAATTACCGCTGTTGTTTTCCAGACGGTTGAGAAATAAGCCACCTCAAAGGGATAGAGGGATTCGGATACAATAGTTCTGCAAGAGTATTTTACGCACCGCAAAGGAGTCGATAAGCAGTTTGTCGCGCCCGCGAAAACCAGCGAGACAGGCAGGGGCCGGGACACATTCTGGGCGCGATTTCACGGAGAAGGGTTAGTCTTTCTTAATGAAAAAACGACGGGTTTGAGGGTCGGAGCCCATGACCACAAGTCATGGGCGGAGCGGCAACCTGAGCGTGAACTCATCAGGAGTTCACGCGAATTTGCCGTTGCCCTCAAACCGGCGTTTTTGAATTTAGAAAGACTTCCCTTCGGAGTCATGAGCGCACAGAATGTGTCCCGGCCCCTGCCTGTCTCGCGTCCCTTTCACGAATATGTGCATCTTATCCTGTTAGCCTCTGCTGAAGGTTTTCACAACCCGAAAAACCTGCTCTACAGCAGCGGCCATATTAGCCCTGGCGTTGCCCGGCGCCATAGCCTCTTCCAGAGATACGACGCTCTGAAGGATGGGGAAGAACGCATCGATTCCTTCCGCGTTGCAGGCGACGGCATCTCTTGTTACGCATCCGGCGAACGCCAGAACCGGCTTGCCGAATCTCTTGGCAGTCTTCGCCACACCGATGGGCGCTTTGCCCATGATAGTCTGGCCGTCCAGGCGGCCTTCGCCGGTTATAACGATATCTGCGTCTTTCACGTAATCTTCCAGCCGGGTTTCTTCCAGAACGATCCTGATGCCGGATTCAAGCGTCGCGTTGGTGAAGGTGAGAAAAGCGAAGCCAAGGCCGCCGGCTGCTCCCGTTCCGGGATATGCAGCATCGGCGCCAGGGTATTTCTCCTTGGCAAGGGCCGCATAATGAGCCAGCCAGCCGTCCATTTCCCGGATCATCTCCGGTGTGGCGCCCTTCTGGGGGCCGTAGACCGCACTGCAGCCCAGCTCCCCGCAGAGAGGGTTAGTCACGTCGCAGGCGATTTTGAAAGTACATTGGGACAACTCCGGCATCACATTTCCGTCGGTGATCAGTGCGATATCCGCGAGACCTCTTCCGTAGGGAGATACCGGTTTCCCTTCCGCATCCAGAAATCCGTATCCCAGGGCCTGGAGCATTCCGATGCCTCCGTCATTAGTAGCGCTTCCCCCGATCCCGACGATAAAGCGGCGGCATCCCTTACCGATGGCGTCGCGGATGACCTCGCCGACACCGTAGGTGGTGGTGTTCAGCGGATTCCGCAGTTTGTCGGGAACCAAGGTGATCCCCGCGGCTCCTGACATTGCGATGATGGCGGTTTTGCTGTCAGAAATGATGCCGTATGAGCAGTCTACCGGCTCTCCGAGAGGACCCGTCACCTGAACGTGTTGTATGATTCCGCCCATACCGCAGGTAAGAGCCTCCACGGTGCCCTCACCGCCGTCAGCCAATGGCCGGACGCATACCTCCGCGTCTGGATAGACCCGCTTCACGCCAACGGCGATGGCCTGACCGGCTTCCAGGGAGGTGAGACTGCCTTTCATAGAGTCGATTGCTACGGTTACTTTCATAAGGAGATACCTCCGCCTGTTTGATTGCTAATAATAATTTAACATAATTTCTAGAAAAAATATATGTTTTTGATTAGAAAACCTTATTCCGCTGACAGAACGGTGGGGATTGCTTTTCCATTCCGCGTAACGTATAATGAAAAAGGATTCGTGCACCGGAAGAGGGAGATCAGAATGGGAACGGGAATCATCGTATGCGGCATGAACGGGAGCGGAAAGAGCACGCTTGGCCGGGCGCTTTCCGACAGGCTTGGATTTCATTTTATGGATATTGAGAACCTGTATTTTCCGAAAACGGATCCGAGCTATCAGTATGCTTCTCCGCGCACGAGAAGGGAAGTGGAGCAGCTGCTCTGGGAAGAGGTCCGGGCGCATGAGAATTTCGTCCTGGCGTCGGTGAAGGGTGACTACGGGGAGAGGCTTTATCCGTATTTCACATGCGCCGTACTGATCGAAGTCCCGAAGGAGGTCCGGATGCAGCGGGTCAGAGAGCGGTCTTTCGGAAAGTTCGGCGCGAGGATGCGGCCAGGCGGGGATCTGTATGGGGAAGAAGAGGAGTTTTTTGCATTCGTGGAATCGAGACCGGAGGATCTGGCGGAGCAATGGGCGGCGCAGCTGCAGTGTCCCGTTCTGCGGGTCGATGGAGCCAGACCGGTCGATGCGAATGTGGATCATATCGTGAGGCAGGTGCGCAAAGGGTTTGCGGAAGACTGATGGTGGGAATACGGAAGCTGCGGCCTGATTACGATAACAGCGTAGATGGAAGAAGCTAATTTTGCAGACAACAGGCGGTGGACAGTTTGAACTATATTACGGTCATAGAAGATGACAAAGCGCTGAACCATGGGATCGCGCTGGCGCTTCGGAACACGGAGTATGCATTCCGGCAGTGTTTCGCGCTTAAAGAGTATGATCCTGCGGAGAAAACGGATTTGATCATCCTCGATATCAACCTTCCGGACGGCAACGGTTTTGATTTCTTAAGGGAGCTGCGGAAATCGTCGGATGTTCCGGTGATCGTGCTGACGGCCAACGATCTGGAGACCGACGAGGTCATGGGGCTGGAGCTGGGGGCTGACGACTATATCACGAAGCCGTTCAGTCTGATGGTGCTGCGGGCGCGCATCGACAAGGCGCTGAAGCGCCGGACGCGGGCAGAGGAGAATGTGTACGCCGACGGGCGGTATCGGTTCGATTTCGACCGGATGGAGTTTGCGGACCGGAGCGCGGCGGTGGAGTTAAGCAAGACGGAGCAGAAGCTTTTGCGGCTGCTGGTGCAGAATAAGGAACAGACGCTGACCAGAGATTTCCTGGTGGACCGGATCTGGACGGATGGGGCGGAATATGTGGACGAGAACGCGCTGTCGGTGACGGTGAACCGGCTTCGGAGGAAGCTGGACGCGGCAGACGTGATCCGGACGGTGTACGGGATCGGGTATGTATGGAGCGCGAAGGGGCTTTGAGCAGTCGCGGAGATTTAGAGGAGGAAACTATAATGAAGCAATATATTGTGGACGCATTTACGGATAAGCCATTTGCAGGCAATCCGGCCGCTGTCTGTGTTATGGAAAGCTGGCCTTCCGAAGAATCTATGATGAAACTGGCTATGGAAAACAATCTGTCGGAGACCGCTTTTATTGTGAAGGAAGAAAAAGGCTATCATCTGCGCTGGTTTACGCCGGGAACGGAAGTCGAGTTATGCGGCCATGCGACACTGGCGTCATCGTTTGTGATTCTCAACTTCTACGAACTGGACAGCAGAGAAGTGAAATTCAACACGCTCAGCGGGGAACTGACGATTCGACGCGAGGGGAATCTGTATGAGATGGATTTTCCAACTTACGAGCTAAAGGAAATCCCGGTTACGGACGCGATGGAAAAGGCATTTGGCGCGCGTCCGGTCAAAGCGGTGCTTGGGCTTGATTTAGTCTGCGTGTTTGATTCTGAGGATACCGTAAGATATTTGAATCCGGATCAGCTGCTTTTGGCCGGCCTTGAAGGCCGGATTCAGAATGCCACGGCACATGGAGCAGAAACCGACTGTGTGTCCCGAAGCTTCTGTCCGAAGTTAAGCATTGCGGAAGATCCTGTTTGTGGTTCAGCACATTGCCAGATTGCCGCATTCTGGGCAGGACAGCTGAACAAAGATGAAATATATGCGTACCAGGCATCGAAGCGTGGAGGTTATCTGCATTGCAGAATGGAAGAAGGGAACCGGATCACCATTAGCGGAGAGGCGGCCCTGGTAGCGGTTTCTGAAATTGTTGCTGAACTGTAATTTCTTGTAAATTCAATAATAACAGGAAAATATATGCGAACCTGGTGCTATGTGATTAAAAATCACTGTGATATAATCATAAGTATGGGAAACCAGAGCGCATAAAGGCGGCCTATTCATTGTAGCCCTGATAGGTCTTTGTTATAAGATCTTCAGGGGAAAGAAATAAGCCGCCACTACCAACACTAGTGACGGCCGACCCGTAAGGGTCATAAAGCTACAAATAGTTGGAGGTAGGCCGTGTGTCTCTGGCTTTCCCTCTGTGAATCCAATATATCATATCTTGGGATACAGTGCAAGAGAATTTTCATATTTCCTGTTCTTTAGAAGAAAATGACGTTTATTGCCGGGAAGAGGGATGTATTTCCCTTTAACGGAGTGATTCCGGTTTTTGTGAGATATCAGATATGGGAGCGTGAATGAACGGATGATTGGAGAGAGGAAGCTGTTGGCGCGGCTGGATCAGATGCTGGAGGATGGGATCAACGGGACGTTTACGGAATCGGATTACGATGAATCGCAGCTTTCCCGGCTGGAGTCCAGGTGGTTTCAGTATCTGACGGCATCGAAACTGTCGCGGCAGAATGTGGAACGGGAACGTGAGAAATTAAAGGAGCTGGTTTCGGATATCTCCCACCAGACGAAGACGCCGCTGGCCAATATCCTTCTGTATACCCAGCTTCTGGAGGAGCAGGAGCTGGACGCACAGAGCCGGCAGCTGGCGGAGGAGATCCGCGGGCAGGCGGAGAAGCTGGAGTTCCTAATCCAGTCTCTGGTGAAGACGTCGCGGCTTGAGACCGGGACGTTCCAACTGACGCCGGAGGCAAACGATGTGGAGGAGCTTGTTTGGGCCGCGGCGGAGCAGGCTGCGGCGCGGGCGGAGGAGAAGGGGATACAGATCCGGATCCTGCCTTTTTCGGAGATAGCCGGCGCAGAAGCAGTCGTCAGCAGAGACGCAGATAAGCTGAAAGAACTGGGTCCGGAGACCGCCGGCAGCAGGGCGGCAGACGCGCCGGAAGTACTGGGAGTGAGTACCGGCGGTCAGGCCAGAACGATACCGGTGGCATGCACGGCCCGCTTCGATCGGAAATGGACCTGCGAGGCGCTGTTTAATATCCTGGACAACGCCATAAAGTATTCGCCGGAGAATTCCGTGGTCAGCATCGGGATCGATTCTTATGAAATGTTTCGCTGTGTCCGCGTAGCCGATCAGGGTGTGGGGATTGCGGAGGAGGATCTACCGAAGATATTCGGCCGATTCTACCGGGGACAGAACGTCCGCCAGGAGAGCGGCGTCGGGATCGGGCTGTATCTGGCCCGCCAGATCGTGGAGGGACAGGGCGGTTATATCCAGGCGGAATCGGAACCGGGCAGGGGGAGCGTATTTCGGGTATTTCTGCCGGCTTAGCAGCAGTAAGAAGAGTACGCCGGTATTTGTTATAGGGAAGCATACAGCAAACCGACGTCTACATCTAAAAGAAGACTGCCGGAGAAGGCGGCTCGCGGAGCTATCCGGAAGGAGACAGAATTCTTGCAGAACTGTTAGATTTCGGAAAGACTCATGAAAGGATTGCCTGCTATGATCAGCACAGTGGGAACCGCTGCGCCGACAGACAGCAGGCATTTTTGTTACGACGTTGTGAAAGGAAATGATGCAGGCAGCGCATCCCGCGAATATCATCGAATCGGAGGTAAATGGAACATGGCTGTACTTCAGACACAGCAGCTTACGAAGATTTACGGCTCCGGCGAGAGCCGGGTCATCGCGCTGAACCACGTCAGTCTGAGCGTTGAGAGGGGAGAATTTGTCGCCGTTGTGGGGACGTCGGGCAGCGGCAAATCGACGCTTCTCCATATGCTGGGAGGGCTGGACCGCCCCACGGAAGGGACGGTGTTCGTGGACGGCAGGGACATTTTCTCACTGCGGGACGAGGCGCTGACGATCTTTCGCAGAAGGAAGATCGGTTTCGTCTTCCAGTCTTACAATCTGGTGCCGACTCTGAATGTGTACGAAAACATTGTTTTTCCGGTTCAGCTTGACGGGAATCGTGTGGATCAGGGATATGTGGGCGAGGTGATCCGGCTTCTGGGGCTTGACGGGATGCAGAAGCGCCTGCCGAACCAGCTGTCAGGCGGGCAGCAGCAGAGAGTGGCGATCGCCAGGGCGCTTGCTGCGAAGCCGGCGATCATCCTGGCGGATGAGCCGACCGGGAACCTGGATTCACGGACCAGTCAGGATGTGCTGAGCCTTCTGAAGGTAACGGGGCAGAAATTCAGTCAGACCATCGTGATGATCACTCACAACGATGCGATCGCGCAGATGGCCGACCGGGTCGTACGGATCGAGGACGGCCGCATTCTCTACGGAGGTGAGGCCGATGCTTAAAGTGGATAATCGGGAGCCGGTGCGCCGCCTGGCCCTGCGGCAGCTTAAAAACAGCAAAAGGATGAATGTGGTCATTGTCCTGTCGATCATCCTGACGTGCGTTATGTTCACGGCATTGGTGGTCATTGGAGGAAGCCTGGTGAAAGGTTTCCAGCAGGAGACCATGCGGCAGGTGGGCGGGAACCGGATGGCCGGCCTGAAATATGTGCTTCCCGAGGATTATGAGAAGGTGAAAAATGACCCGGCGGTCCGCGACGTAGTCTGCCGGAGCATCGTGGGATTCGCGGAGAATGAGGAATTTAAAAATATATCCGTGGAAGTCAACTGCGCCGGACCGCCGGCGGAGACAGCAGACATGGCCGCCGCCGAGGCGGAGGCCGCTTCCGTGTTCTGTAAGCCCACGACCGGGCGTATGCCGGCAGCGGCGGACGAGATCGCGGCGAGCACCCTGGTTCTGGATGAGTTGGGCCTGCCCTATGAGCTGGGGATTCCGGTTCCGATCACGCTGAAGGTGAACGGCAGCATTTCCGAACATGTCTTCACGCTCTGCGGATACTGGAAGGGAGAGAAGCTGGCCATGGCCCAGGAGTGCTGGGTATCCAGACCCTTTGCGGATGCGGTCGCCCCTACTCCGTCCGTCAGCTACTATGAGCAGGACTACGCGCCCTACGACGGGTATCTGGCGGTGGATTTCAACTTCGCAGGCAGCTGGAACATCGAGCAGAAGCTGAAAAAGCTGCTGTCCCGGCTCTATCCGGACACGGAGGCCGTTCCGGAGACAGGCATTAACTGGGCGTACACGACCAGCTACGTGGATCCGGCTACAATGGCAGGCATCCTGGTTCTTCTGCTTGTGATATTTCTGGCCGGGTACCTGATCATTTACAATATCTTCCATATCAATGTGTCGGCCAATATCCGCAGCTACGGACTCCTTAAGACGGTCGGTACAACGAGCGCGCAGCTGAAACGCATGGTCCGGCTGCAGGCCGTGTTCTACTCGGCGGCGGGAATACCGGCGGGGCTGCTGCTAGGCGTATTCCTGGGAAAAGGGCTTCTGGGGACGGTTCTGCGGATCATAGTGGTGGAATCGGAGGCCGCCTATACGGTCAGCGCCGGAATGGTCGGCCTGGCCTGCATCCTGGCCGCCGTATTTACCTTTGCAACCGTCCTGATCAGCTGCCGCAAGCCGTGCAGGATGGCGGCGCTGGTATCGCCGGTCGAGGCGTTGAGGTACAGCGAGACGGATATTCCGGCGCGGAAGGAGAAGAAAACGGCCGGGCAGGTGACACCATTTTCCATCGCGTCCGGCAATATGGCAAGAAGCCGCAAAAAGACCGCCGTCGTGGTTCTGTCGCTGACGCTGAGCCTGGTGCTGGCGAACTGCCTGTTCACAGTGTTAAACAGTATGGACTTAAATAAATATATCAGCCACATCATGATCGGCGATTTCGTCGTCCGGCAGCCGGAGACGGGCGGAATGGCGGCCTATGATTTTCATGCGGTCACGCCGGAGCAGCTTGCCTGGCTCGGCGGGATCGATGGCGTAAAGGAGCTTGACGCCACGTATTATGCGCCGGGTAACATGAAGCTGACCGGCGCGGCTCTTGAGCGGATGGAAGTGTTTCTGGGAAAATACATGGAGACGGAAGAGCCCGGAACGTTTCAGAAAGCTGCAGAAGGCTATGTGAATGCGGATATCTATGGGATCGATACGCAGCTTCTGGATGAACTGGAGATCCTGCGAGGCGAGGCGGATCCGGAGCAATTCGCCGGCGGAGGCTGCGCCATCGCCTATACGAGATATATCCGGACAAAAGAGGGGGACGAGGCGCTTGACGATTTGTATGAGCCTGGGGATGAAGTGACCATAGAGCTTACGGACGGCACCAGTAAGACATACGAGGTAATGGCCGTCGGCGTGATGCCGGACGCCCTGGACACCAGCAGGGTTACGAGCTTTCACGGCGTGCTGATCATTCCGCATTCGGAGTATTTCGCGCTTACCGATAACCGGAATCCGATGAACGTGATGATCCGGGCGGAGGAAGGGATGTATGACGCGGTGGCGGAGAAGATCGGCTATATGACCGGCGCCAGCGACAACTGTATTGTGAAGAGCAGAGAGGATTACGTCGCGGAATACAAGGATCTGGCCAATATGCTCCGGCTGATCGGCGGAGCGCTCTGTGGGATCCTGGCGCTGATCGGCGTTCTGAATTTCGTGAACGCGGTGGCGACGGGAATCCTCTCGCGCAGGCGTGAGCTGGCCATGATGAGCGCCGTGGGCATGACGGGACGTCAGCTGGAGGGGATGCTTATGTGGGAAGGAGCGTTCTACGCGGTGCTTGCGGCGGCGTGTTCGGCGGCTCTGGGGGCGGAGGTCAGCACCCTTGTGCTGCGGCGGCTGATGGGGGAGTCCATGATCTTTTCGTATCATTTCACGATCCTGCCGGTGCTGGCCTGTTCGCTTGCCCTGGCGGCGCTTTCCGTCGTGATCCCTACGGCCGCGTACCGGACTGTCTGCGGCGAGAGCGTGGTGGAACGTCTGCGAACGGCGGAGTGAGATGGGAAATGAACCGGCGAAAAAAATGTCTATGTTCCGGAACCGCCGAATAGGATAGAAGAGAGTGCATGGCGGAGAGAACAGCGTGGAAACAGAGAAAAGGAGCAGACGGATCACGAGAAAAAGGGACCGGCGGAAGACGGCCGCAGCGGCGGCATTGCTTCTGGCGGTCCTTTGGTGTATCTGCGCAGGAGCAGCAGAGAGGGAAGAGGAACACCTGAATCTGTACGCGCAGTCCGCAGTTTTGATGGACGCGGATACGGGACGCGTTCTGTATGCGAAGGATGCGGATACTCCCAGGCCCATGGCCAGTACCACGAAGATCATGACCTGCATCCTGGCTCTGGAGTACGGCGATTTGGACGATGCGGTCACGGTCTCCTCCTACGCGGCCAGTCAGCCGAAGGTCCGCCTGGGCGCGCCGGCCGGCCGCACCTTCCGGCTGGAGGATCTGCTTTATTCTCTGATGCTGGAATCCCATAACGATACCGCCGTCATGATCGCCGAGCATATCGCCGGAAGCGCCGCCGGCTTTGCGGAGCTGATGAACCGGAAGGCCGCGGAGCTGGGGTGTGCGGACACCTGGTTCGTGACGCCCAACGGCCTTGACGGAACGTCTGAGGATGCGGATGGGAACGAGCGGCAGCACAGCACCACCGCCAGGGATCTGGCGGCGATGATGGCTTACTGTGTCTGGAAGTCTCCGAAATGGGAGGAATTTCTGAAGATCACCGGAACGCAGAATTACTATTTCACGGATCTGGAGGGGAAGGGCAGCTATTCCTGCTGTAACCATAACGCACTTCTGACGCAGCTGGACGGCGTCTGCTCCGGCAAGACCGGCTTCACCGGCGGCGCGGGCTACTGCTATGTGGCCGCTCTGGAGGACGATGGTCGCCGCTATACGCTGGCCCTGCTGGGCTGCGGCTGGCCGCCGAATAAGACGTATAAATGGAGCGACGCCCGGGAGCTGTTCGGATACGGAACCGGGCAATATAAGAAAACAGACGCCTTTTTGGAGCCGGAACTGACGCCGCCTGCGGTGGCCGGCGGGATTCCACAAAGCGGCGATCTGTCGGAGACGGCGCGGGTGGAGCTTACGCTGGATCTGAAGGAGGAGGAGAAGACATTTCCGATTCTTCTGAAGGAAGGGGAGCAGGTGCGGATCCGCAGGATACTTCCGGATACGATAAAAGCCCCGGTCCGCCGGGGAACGGCGGTGGGGCGCATCGAATATCTTCTTGACGGCACGGTGCTCCGTACCGACTTTGTGTATGCGGCGGAGGATGTGCCGGCGGTCACATGGAGCTGGTGCGCCAGACATCTTCTGAAGCTGTTTTTGCCGTAGCGCTTAAAGGGATCTCTCCCGCATCAGGCGGATCTCCCGCGCGTAACCGTCCAGCTCGTTGGGGGTCTCCAGATAGAAAGGCAGACCGCGCAGCGCCGGATGACGGACCACCCGGGTGAGCGCCTCCAGGCCGATTTTACCTTCGCCCAGCTTCGCGTGACGGTCCTTGTGGGAGCCCAGATCGTTCATGCTGTCATTCAGATGGACCGCCTTCAGACGGTCAAGGCCGATGACGCGGTCGAATTCATCAAGGACCTCGTCCAGGTGCTTCACGATATCGTAGCCTCCGTCCCAGACATGGCAGGTGTCCAGGCAGACGCCCATTTGACCGGAGAGCTGCACCCGGTCCAGAATTTCCCTAAGCTCCTCGAAGCTCCGTCCGACTTCACTGCCTTTGCCGGACATGGTCTCCAGAAGAACCGTCGTATGAAGCTGCGGCGTCAGGATGGAATTGAGCATCTCGCTGATATAGGCGATGCCGGTCTCCGCGCCCTGGCCCACATGGCTTCCGGGATGGAAATTATAGCAGTTCCCCGGCGTGGCCTCCAGCCGCTGCAGGTCGTCCGCCATGGTCCTTCTGGCGAAATCCCGGAGATGTTCGTCGGCGGAGCAGCCGTTTAAGGTGTAGGGGGCGTGAGCCAGGATCCGCGTGATGCCGTGCTGCGCGGCGTAGGACAGGTAATCCTCTACATCGGCTTCGTCCAGGGCTTTGGCGTTGCCTCCGCGGGGGTTGCGGGTGAAGAACTGAAATGTATTCGCGTCTATGGAAACAGCCGTCTTCCCCATGGCGAGATAGCCCTTCGAAGACGACAGATGACATCCGATCGTTAGCATATGCGATCCTTTCCTCCTGATGGTAGTCTGCGGTACCGGTTCCTTGCAGAGCATATTGTCTTCCACTTCATCTGCGGTATCGATTCCATGTGGAGTATATCATCTTCAATTTCCTCTTGCAAGCGTTTCCTTTTCGCATTATAGTAGGGGAATAAGGAAGGAGAGCTGCACATCATGTACAAATGCTGTATTTTTGACCTGGACGGAACGCTGTTAAATACCGTCCATGCTCTGGCGAAGACCATGAATCTGACGCTTCAGGAGTTCGGCCTGCCGCCCGTTACGGAGGATGAGACGAAGACCTTCGTCGGGGACGGCTACCAGAAATTTGTGGACCGGGCGTTTCAGTCCCGCGGCGCGGACGAGGCCACGGCACGGAAGGCTTATCCGGTATACCAGCGCTTTTTTGAGGAGCACTGCATGTACCGGGTGGACGCCTACGACGGGATCCGCGAGCTGCTTGCGCATCTGAAGGAAAGAGGGATCCGGACCGCCGTCGTCAGCAACAAGGGACAGGAGCAGGCGACGGAGAATGTCGAGACGGTCTTCGGCGCCGGATACTTCGATCTGATCCTGGGCGAGCGGGAGGGAATCCCCCGTAAGCCCGACCCGACCGGAGCGCTTTACGCGGCGAAGACGCTGGGGGCGCTGCCCGCGGAGTGTCTCTATCTGGGAGACACCAACACGGACATGCGCACCGGAACTTCGGCCGGCATGGACACGGCCGGCGTCACCTGGGGCTTCCGGCCGAGAGCGGAGCTGGAGGCGTTTCATCCGCGCTATCTGATCGCCCATCCGCTGGAGGTTCTGCAGATTATGGGGTTTTGACCGGTTCTGAGGGATGCATTTTAAGAGTCTTCTGATGAAGGCTCTTTTTTTGCGGCAGGAATCATTCGTTGGCAGTCGGGTATTTTATTTGGTGAGATGATTGGATGGAATATCGCTTCATTCGGCGCTCTGCCTGGAAATGGGGCTATCAAAAGACGCGGCTTACCTCGTGCTGTTGAGTTCCCTGACCAGCCCGGTGATATGGGCCAGGGCTGTCGCGTCCAGCTTCTTCAGCTCCTCCATCAGGTCCGCAAGCTCTGCCGGGTAAGCATTTCCTTCGTCAAAAAACTGCTGAGGCGTGATGCCGAAGTATTCACAGATATAAAACAGGACCGGTAACGAAGGGAGAGCCTTTCTGTTTTCGATCTGATTGATATAGTTGCTGTTCTGTCCCAGACTTAAGGACATGTCACGGGCCGAAACTCCCTTTCTGATCCGTAACTGTGTGATGCGATTTCGCGTAAAATCGTCGTACATTGGCTGACCCCCTTTGCCTTATTGTATATCGCGCAGGATGGAAATGCATGATATTTAATATTGCATCTCTCTTGACGTAACATATTATTTATGTTAGAATGAATTTTTGTGAAAGAGCAGATGTTTTCCGATAATCATAGAAATCATTGCGAAAAAACGAATGGACTGCAGTGTGCAATACTGCCAGGCCAGGGAGCAGGTGAAATGATATGGTGATAGGGATTGATTTGGGAACAACCTTTTCGGCGGCTGCATATCTTGACAGCGACGGTACCCCCCGGCTTATTGACAACAATCGAGGAGAAAAACTGACGCCCTCCGTGATGCTGGAGGACGAGGACGGTTCCATCGTGATCGGTGAGGATGCAAAGGAAAACACCGTTCTCATGGGTGATTCCGTGATTTCTACGGTGAAGAACGATATGGGTACCGACCGAACGTTTTGTCTGCCTTCGGGCAATACCTATCAGCCCGAACAGGTGTCGGCTTTTATCCTGAAAAAGCTTGTGCAGGATGCGCAGCGTTTCCTTGGGCAGGAAATCCATCAGGCGGTGGTTACGGTGCCCGCCTACTTCAGCGATGCCCAACGGCAGGCCACCAAGGACGCCGGGAGGATTGCCGGACTGGATATTCTTGCGCTGCCCAATGAGCCAACGGCGGCGGCCCTCTACTATGCCTGGCTGGGGAAGCTGGACAAAGGGCGGATGCTGGTCTACGATCTGGGCGGCGGGACCTTTGATGTTTCCATTGTAGAGGTGGACGGCCGGCGGGCTGAGGTCATCGCCACCGGAGGCATCCGCAAGATGGGCGGTCACTTTTTCGACCAGCTGATCCTGAACTATGTGGCGGACTATTTACTGAACCAATATGACCTGGATATTTACGACGATGCGTATGTGGACGAGCTGCAGGAGCTGTCGCTGAAGGCGGAGAACTGCAAGATACAGCTGAGCAGCCGCAGCTCGGCAGCGGTTGTCGTCAAGATCGGCAAGGTGCGGGACAAGATCGAGATTACGCGCACGCAGTTTGAGACCATGATTGCCGGCTTCTATTCACGCACCGAGAGTACGGTGCGGATGGTGCTGGATGATGCCGGGATGACCTGGAAGGATATTGACCGGCTGCTGCTCGTGGGCGGCTCCAGCAAAATCCCGTATATTGCGGACCGGCTGCGCGCATTTTCCGGTCTGGAGCCATCCCATGAGGCGAATCCGGACGAGGCCGTGGCATTGGGCGCCGCGCTGTATACGTCCGATGCGTTCGAGAAGGTACAGGACGTATGCTCCCACAGCCTGGGCATTGTTTCCCGCAGCGGCGCGTCGTCAGGAAAATATAACAGTATCATCATCCCCAGAAACACCCCTCTGCCGGTCCGAATGAATAAGGACTATTACACCGGGGCCGACAACATGAAGCAGATTTTCCTGGAGGTGACGGAGGGAGAGGATGAGGATCTGGAGTACGTCAGTATCCTGGCCGGTGTGGAGATCCTGCTGCCGCCGGGGATCCCCAGGAATACGCGGGTCACGGTGGAGATGCTGCTGAACGAAAATCAGCTGCTTCACGTCTACGCACGGATTCATGCGGAACCGGAAATCTACCGCGAGATTGCCATTGAGCGGAAAAGCAACCTGAAAGAGGAAGAGATTGAAGCCCAGACGACGCTTATGGAACGGATCGTCATTCAATAGGGAGAAAGTGGGACGAAAAACATGGAAGATGAATACGAGGCGCTGGTAGAAGCGTACCGGTCGCAGAAGAAACCGGACGCAGACCCGGAAAGCATGATCGCACTTCTGGAAAAAATATGCCGGATTTCCTACGATGAGGGCCTGATGGCCGAGTGGGCCCTGTGGTACTGGAAAGCCGGCTACCCTGCCAGGGCCAGACGCGTGCTGAAGCAGCTCAAACAGTTCTTTCCCGGCGGCGCCTTCAGCGAACTTGCAGGCGAAGCGATGGACTTGCTGAAGGACGGAGAGGATCTGCCCGGTGAGCTGGAGAAGAAGTGGCTATGGGCAGACGATGAAGCAGTACCGGCTTCCCCGAAGAGGTCTGCAGCACTCCCGGCTGAAACGCAGAAGAAGGTTCCTGCCGGGCCGGAAAAGAACGACATTCCTCCCGTGATCGAGGAAGCCTTCTCCGGTATCATCGGTATGGAGTCGGTGAAGCGGGAACTGGTCAGCTTCTATAACATTGCCAGACTGGAAAAGCTTCGGGAACAGCAGCTTGGCGTCTCCGGAAATGAAAGCCGCTCCTATAACTTCGTTCTCTACGGAAACCCCGGCACAGGCAAAACGACGGTAGCGCGCATTATCGGGAAGGTGCTCTATGCGCTGGGCATCCGATCCGAGGATAAATTTATGGAGGTGGACAGAAGCCGTCTGGTCAGCGAATATGTGGGACAGACGGCTAAGAATGTACAGAAAGCCCTGGAAGAGGTAAAGGGCGGCACCCTGTTTATCGACGAAGCGTACAGCCTATATAAAAAGGATGATTCCAAAGATTTTGGCCAGGAGGCAATTGATACCCTGCTGAAGGATATGGAGGATCATCGAACGGACTACTCCGTAATCCTTGCGGGTTATCGCAGCCAGATGACGGAGATGCTGAATCATGCCAATCCCGGATTCCGGTCCCGTTTTACCTATCACATCGTGATCCCGGACTACACAGACGAAGAGCTTCTGCAGATCGCCGCCACCGTTGCGGAAAGTCATCACTACCGGATTGAGGAAAAAGGCTACGATGCGCTGAGAAAGCGTATCGACCGGGAACGGATCGATGAGACCTTCGGCAACGCCCGGTTTATCCGCGAGGTAATCAACGATGCAGAGAAAAATCTGGCTAACCGCCTGGTTGCAATGGGTAATTTTGAACGTGAGGATCTGACCGTCCTACGAGCGGAAGACATCTTCCCCGAGGAAAAAGAGAGCGGGGGTCTTACCGGACTTCTCGACGAATTGAATGCCCTGACAGGACTGGCGGCGGTGAAGAAAAGCGTTTCTGAGCTTCTGGACCAGATTGCGGTTCAGAAGGAGGCCGAACGCCGGGGCATCAAAAGAAGCTCCTCCGCCGGAAGTCTGCATATGGCGTTTAAGGGCAATGCGGGAACGGGCAAAACCACCGTGGCCCGCCTCCTGGGGAAGCTGCTCGCCGAGATGGGAATTTTAAAGCGAGGCGACGTTTTTGTGGAAGTCACGAGGGCTGATCTGGTTGGTCAGTATCAGGGACATACGGCCGCCAGGGTAAAGGATGTGGTGAGATCCGCCATGGGCGGCGTGCTCTTTATCGACGAAGCCTATAGTCTGGTAAAGGATTCTGGCGACAGCTTTGGGCAGGAGGCCGTAGATACCCTGGTGGCAGAGATGGAGAACCACCGCGACGCCCTGGTTGTGATCCTGGCCGGTTATACGGATGATATCGACCGCTTCCTTGCCGCAAACCAGGGCCTCAGAAGCCGGGTAACCCGCGATTTGTTTTTCGAGGACTACACGGTAGATGATATGGTAAGCATCTTTGCCGGAATGGCGAAGAAGGAGAATGTCCTGATGGACGAAGCTCTTCTTCCCCCGCTGCGGGACCGCATTGCCCAGGAGAGCAGGACACCGAATTTCGGCAATGGCCGCGGCGTCCGAAATCTCTTTGAAGCCGTATGCAGTAAACGGGATCAGCGGGTTGCCGCGATGCTGCGGCAGGGCGCAGTACTTGCCGATGAGGATTTTTTACGCTTGACAGAATCTGATTTACTGCCATTCTGAAGGAGGATTAACGATGCGGATTCGTAACTTTGGCGCTGTATTGATTTTCGGTTCCATTCTGGTCTATTTTTTCGTCAGTCTGATCGGAGCAGCCGGCCCCCTGGCAAATCTGGCGGGGGATCTGATCGCCCAATATCCATTTCATCAACCGATCGCGGCAGCTTTAGCCGACAGTTTGGGGTATGATATCAGCATGATCCCGGCGACAGGACTTTCGTGGCTTGACGAGATGAACGTACTGCTGATCGCAATCGTGTGTTCCAGCGGGATCGCAAGTACGCTTACCTCTATCTTCTGCCCGGAGGATGGCGGGGCCAGGAAGCTTGCCGTCTCGATTCTGTCGTCCGTGGTCACCATCCTGGTAGCCAATCAGGTGTTTGGAACGATTGCGGTACATATGAACCAGAGCTTTGGAGGAAAAATCCTCTGGACACTTCTCAAGGTTGTTTTGATGATCGTACTGTTGCTGGTTTTCTGTTTATTTGTAAAGGCGACGGCTGAACTGGCTAAGGGAGAGATTAACTTCGGCCTGTTGGGATTCTTCGCGCTGCGGGCAGTGGTACGGACGCTGTTGATCGACGTCCTCAGCGTATATGCATTGCTCAGCGTGCTAAACCATGCAGACAGCCTCGCAATGCCGGCTACTGCAGCCTATGTGGTAATTATGCTGGTGGTCTTTGTCGCCGGCAGTATCAGGAGCGCAGGTTCCCAATAAAACCCTAAGAGAGAGGAGATATCATGCACATGGAGAACGAAAAATTGCAGAAGCTCAGTCTGGAGCTGTTGGAGCTGGAGGAACGCTGGAAACAGCTGATGGCAACAAAAGAGCGTGAGCTTCCAGATCTGAAGGAGGCAAAAAAGCGGATCGCGGATGCAAAGAAGGACCGGCGGACTGGTTTTATCCTTGCCGTTGTCGTGGTATTGCTGTTTGTGATCGTGCGTCCGATGCTGAGTAAGTATAAGGCCGCAGTTCTTGCGGAGTCAGGGTCTGCTCTCATGCCCTGGGTATTTATTATTCTGTTGTGGGTCGTGATGTTCGGACTGGCTTTCTTTGCACTGGGTTTTGTCCTTATGAAGGCAGATGAAAAAGACCTGAAAGCCAGCGAGACATATGAGGCCAACAAGCAGTATAATGAGAAGCTCGCCGCGGATCGGGCTGAGGCCGCAAAACTGCATGAAAAAAAGGTGAAGGAACTCAACGACCTGGCTGGAACAAAGCTGGGAGACGACGAACCGGAATACTTCTTCCAGGTTCCCTTTGATCGGAACAGGACTTACCAGGACCTGAAGGACGGAATCGAGTTTTATACATCGATTGCCAGGAAAGGGTCTCTGGCCGAAGAACCGCATGACGCCATGAGAGCGTCTTTACCCGTTATCCACCTCCCAAAAGAATCGAAATATAATTATATGCGCCTTGACGGTTTCTATCTGAGTAAGCACTGCAGGATCTCTGAGGTCCTTCCGCTTTTAAAGCAGGGCGGCTATCAGTGCCTGTATGAGAACGAGGCGTACTTGCGCAAACATCCGGACGATGAGGTTGTCATCAGCTGCTTATGGGATATCGCTTCGTGGCCGGTGCTGGATCAGGCTATCTTTAAATTCAAAGAGCTGGATCCTGAGAAATGTTTCCGGGAGATCAGCAGAAGCTGGTCTCCGGTCATGAAATTTGTCGCCAGCGGGATACCGGAGTACGATGACATTCTGGATGTGACCGGTTCATCCGTTGAGGACACCCGCGCCCGGACATTCCACGCGTCTGAGGACAAGAAGAAGTATGATGATGTGTATGACATTAAAAATGGCAGCGACGACGGTGCGCTGCGGCTCGTGAACGCAAAGGAGATACATTTTCTGGAAAAAGGCTTTATGCTGCTGACAGGTGATTTAAAAGAAACGCTCTATGTGGCGCTCACGGACCATCGTGTGCCTCTGCACCGTATCACGATGAACTGCTCGCGCTATACCTGGAAGGAGGATCCGCGCTACCACGGCTGGATCACGGAAATAGCCGATACCCATAGTAATGAAATCGAATCCGCCGCCGCAGTTCCGGTCGCATTGCTTTCCAGCCAGGCGGACAGCGAGGGTAAATTTAAGCCTGACAGGGCTTCCACGATTGATTTTATTACCAGATATGTCGGCAACCGTCTCAGTGGATTTGATCCGCTGGCCAGGCGGCAGGACGGCTTGACGCCGGAGCAGTTCCGCCTTTGGATGGAAGGCTGGTATCGTGCCGATCAGGCGAATAAGAAGAAAACACAGGCAAAATGACGGCAGATCATAAGAGGAGGTCAATATGTACAATTGGGTCATTATACTTGTTGCGGCTATCTTGATCGTTGCTGCGGTTGGAATGATCGCTTCCTACATAAATAAGAAACAGCAGGAGAAAAAGAAAGCGGCTGCGGAGAAGGCCAGATCAGATGAGATATCAAAAAGGGTTGCCCAGCAGATAGAGGAAAGACATAAGATCCGGGATTCCCACCTGATCGACGGCGAGCCTACGGAATGTACGGATGTCCCGGATGTTTCCGGTGTGGAAGGCCCTATAGAGAGGCTCAAAGGCGCTAACGGAAAGACATATTTTGTTTCGACTAAGACCAAGGACTTTTACGATTATTTTAATAGCAGCGATTGGGATCCGTTCCTACGTCTGGCGGCAGCAGAGCGTGCGAGTGATGAGATGTATCAGCAGATGAAAAAGGCCGCTAACGTTGATAGTTTTGTTGAGAGGACTGCATACTTAATCATTCGCAGTAACTGTTTTGCAGCTGAGGCTTACGCATACGGCAGCGCCGATCCTGCGGACCTGTATCAAAGTGAACGGGCTGTTCTGCGACGGCTGAAGGACCGGAACCATGCGTTGAATTGGGAAGGATACTATGGGCTGCCCTACCCGCAGAAGCGAGACTACGACAAGGCGATCCATCTTTATGCGCGTGCACGGGATTTGTGGGAAAAATATCAGGAAAAGATTAGTAGATGGGTGAAAGAGAGTTCGTTTAAGGATTTGGAAGAGTATATGCTGCGGGCTTATGCCGATCTGGGACATCTGTACAGCAGGCAGGGTAATGTCCAGGCTGCTATCGACTGTTACACGCGTGCCTTTTTCCGCGTGGATAAGGATGCGCCGGGCAGGTATATGCTGCAGGAGGCTACCAGCGCCGTAGCGGCAGGTGATCTCGACACGGCCATCGCACGTCTTGCCCAGATAGAGCAGGGCAGCGACAAAGTCGGGCTGAAGGATACAGAACTGGACATTCAGGTACGGCTGGATATTTTCCACGCCCTTGCAGAAGGACATCCCGGCAATGCGGCGGCGTATGAAAAGAAGCTGATGGAAATGATGCATTTCTGGAGCGAATGCAGTTTGGTGGGAAGAACGATCGAACAGGTTGATCTGCTCAACGGATATTGCCTGCTGAGCGATGAGGATAAAGCGCGGATCGCTGCCGGCCCGGAAGAAGCGGTGGCAGTCTACAACGAAGGCATGGCCAAAAGGAATGTATACTGTACCTATATGGTGGGCCGCTGCGCTCTCTACGGATACGGCGGTGTGAAGGATAAGGATCTTGCCGAGACCTGCCTGGAGAGAGCGTCAATACGGAACAGTTTTCCGGCGGCCTTTTTGCTGAAGAAACTGGCTGTTGGAGACTCAGATAAGGAGAAACAGTACGACCGGCGGCTGACGAATATCGTTACGCATGTCATCAGGGAATTAAGAGATCAGTAAAAGCCTTTCGAATAAACACAGTAGGGAAGGAGACAGCCATGACAGAATACGATGACGGCATTCTGCTGGATGCAGCAGCAGAAGAAGACGGATCGCTTTTAGCGCAGCTGGGTATGGAAGATAAAAACGAGGCATCTCTGAACAGGATGCGCGCGCTTGCAAAAAAAGGCGACGAGCGGGCTATCCTCTGGATGGGGTTGTACTACCTGCGCAGGGACGGTCTGGAGCCGGACGTTGCGGAGGCCCTTTATTGGCTCAACAAGAGCAATGACGCACAGGCTTTGGAACTGATGGCGCTGATCTATGAAAAAGATGGCCCCATAGAACTGGCGCGCGCTTTCAGGGCGAAAGCGGCGCGATCATGAAGGGGGGCTGCGCTATGCTGGAGGAAACACTGCATGATCAGCCCATGCCGGAAACGGAAACGTCGGAGGGAACACTCTTTGAACAGCCGGTCCCGCAGGACGCCGGTCCCGAAGATGAAATCGCTTCTCTGAAGCGAAGAGCGGAAACGGAAGATTTTGCCGCGCTGGAACTGGCGTATCGCTATAGTATGGGCGACGGCGTTGAGAGAGATTGGGATGAATCGCTGAAATGGTACGCAAAGAGCGATGCTTCCATGGCCCGCTATGCTTCCGGTTTGATGTATTCTAAGCTTAAGAACTATTCGCAGGCTGAGCGCGAACTGCTTTCCGCAGTCGATGCGCCGGATGATGATGCGCTGGCGCTTTGTGAACTCCTTCTCGGCGAGCTTTATCTGCATGGTCAGACTTCTACGGGGGAGCCGGATTATGAGAAGGCCGTGCAGTACCTGGAGCAGGGCCTGGATCTGGAACCGACCCGGGGGAAAGAGTATGCCGGCCTTTTGGGGCAGGCTTACGAGGCAGAGAAGATGTGGTTCGACGCGATTCACTGGTACCGAATCGCGATTGAAGATTTTGGACGGGATGAGTATAAAGAACAGCTTTATCCTCTGTATCGGACCGGTATTGCCGGTGCGGCAAAAAAACGTGAAGCGGAGGAGGCCGGGGAATGATAAAAGTATTGAGTCGGTACGGAATCGACGAAACCCTCTCGCCGGATGTGCAGCTGACTTTGCTGGAGAAAGAGAAACAGAAGCTCCTGCGGAGACTGAACCATGTTCTTGGCGACCCACAAAGAGAAAAGGAACTGAGTTTCGAACTGGATCAGCTGGAGAACGCAATGTCGCAGCTGGAATCGAACGGAGGGAAGCAGCTTTCGATGGAGGATGTGCAGCTGCAGATAAGAGGGCTGACGCAGACACAGCTGGCATTCACCGAAGAGGAAGAAGAAATGGATGAAGAGGAAGCGGCTCAGATCGCCGAGGTGAAAAAGATCCTGGATCTGCAAAAAGAGGTGACGGCGGATCATGGTAAGACGCCGGAGCTGTGTATTCCCGGCATCAATCGGATCGCAGATTTCTTTGAATCCAGGGGAAGCCTCCGCCTTATGGAGAAATGGCTGGTTCGCGGCGCACAGTGGATACCTGATGAACGGTTTCTGTCCCGCCTGTATCGACTGTACCGCGAGCATCCCAATCAGGGAGGCGCAGGTGACCGCGCGCTGGATAACCTGTTTTATTGGGCCCGGCGTGCGGCGGAAGCCGGCGACAGGGATGCCTGCTGTGATGTGGGCCGTTTTTACACCAAAAAGCCCTGGCTTAACTTAAAGAAATCTGCTTATTACTATGCGAAAGCCGCCGGGCGCGAACATCCGGAAGCGTATCTGAACGCATTTCAGGCGTTCTATCATATTCCGGACTATCCGCGCGCCGAAGCATGTCTGCTCGCCGCCGACAAGATCGGCGTACCGGGCGCCTCCTATCGAATGGGTATTCTATATGAGCTCGATGAAAACATGGACGGCAGGGCAAATCCAGATAAGGCCCGCTTCTGGCTGGAAAAGGCATATCGTGAGCATCCGGACGGAGATGTCTGTTATACGTTAGGATGCCGTTATATTGAGGAAGACCGGTATGATGATGCCATCAGGATTCTTAGGGAGGGAGTCAGCGCCTACCGGAGCAAAGAGTGCGAAGAACTGCTTACAGAGGGGTTTTGACCGGTTCTGAGGCGGGTTTGTGGGCTGAAAAATACTTTTTTTGCTTAAATTCGGTTACTTTGTGGGAGAAAAATGTAAAATAATGTTTCCAATTTGTAAAAAATGTGTTACAATGTACTGACCATAGGAAACTGACCGTATCAGGTACATGAAACACAAAGGACGAGCGCATATGAAAAAATTGGAAATATGCCTGCTGTGCCTGTGTCTGTGTCTGTTCAGCCTTTGCGGCTGCAAGCGCTATGAGCGGATCGAAGCGACATCGCCGGCGCCTGTGGTCGTGAGCCGCAGTTCCGACGAATCGGATTCTGAGAAAACGGCAGAAGAGACAGACGAGGCGGATACTACGCAGCAGGAGACCACGATCGTGGAACTGACTACCCAGGAGGAAACCGAACCTCCGCTTCCGGAGAGGATCCCGGTGAAGGTCAAGGGCGTCTATCTGACCGCCTATGTGGCGGGCACGACGAGTATGCTGGACGAGATCCTCAGCCATATCGACGAGACGGAGATCAACGCCGTTGTCATCGATGTGAAGAACGACGAGGGCCGCGTCACCTTCGCGATGGATTCTCCCATCGTAAATGAGGTGGGCTCTGTTCAGAAGCTGATGGATATCAATTCGGTGATGGCGAAGCTGAAGGAACGCAATATCTACGCGATCGCCCGCGTCGTGGCGTTCCGCGACCCGTATCTGCCGGAGCAGAGACCGGAATGGGGGCTGCATCTGGCGGACGGAAGTCTCTACCGTGACAACAAGGGACTGGCGTGGGTCAATCCCTACAAGCGGGAGGTCTGGGACTATCTGGTGGAGGTGGCGCTGGAAGCCCACAGGGCCGGTTTTGACGAGGTACAGTTCGATTACATCCGTTTCTCCACGGAGAAGGGGATCAATAACGTCGTCTACGACGAGGCGGATACGCTGGGGCTTTCCAAGACGGAGATCATCACGGAATTCGTCGAGTATGTCTATGAGCGATGCCTTCAGGAAGGAGTCTTCATGGCGGCCGACGTGTTCGGAGCCATTATCGGCGGCGGCATCGATTCGGACAATGTGGGACAGTCTTACGGCAATATGGCCGCAAGTCTGGACTATATCTGCCCGATGATCTATCCGTCCCACTACGCGGACGGCAATTTCGGTATCGAGCATCCGGATACCCAGCCGTATGACACGATCCTGGCTGCGCTTCAGGGATCGAAGGCGGACCTGAGCGGCTACACGCGAAACGGCGAGCATCAGGCGGTCGTGCGGCCCTGGCTTCAGGATTTTACCGCCTCGTATCTGGCAAATTACATCAGTTACGGGCCGGAGCAGATCCGCGCCCAGATCCAGGCGGTTTATGACGCCGGGTATGACGAGTGGATGCTGTGGAGCGCCGCGTGCAGGTACCATTGGGACGGTCTGCGTTCGCCGGAGGAAGGCGAGGCGGAGATGCGGGAGCTGGAAGCCAGGCGGGCTGCTCAGGAACAGTCGGCGGCCGCGGCGGAGACACTTCCCGCCGAGACAGAGGAGGCCGTATCCGTTGAGGGAGAATCCGAAACGCCGGACAGCGAAGCCTCTGTGGGATGATGATGCGGCAGGCTGAAGGTTTGATAAGACGCGGAGGTTCCGGTCAACTGAGCCTTTGTGGGATGAGAATGCGGCAAACGGAAGGTTTAGAAACAGAGATACAGTGTCAACGGAGGAAGAGGACGGCATGACAGAGAGAATTCCGAGGCCGGGAGAGCTCTACCGGCATTTTAAGGGAAAGCTTTATCAGATCGTAACGGTGGCCGAGCATACGGAGACCGGGGAACAGCTGGTCGTCTATCAGGCGATGTATGGAACTTATCGGGTATACGCCAGACCGCTTGCCATGTTCATGAGCAAGGTGGAACGGGAGAAATATCCGGACGCGGAACAGACATACCGGTTCGAACGGGTGGAACCGGACGCCGGAAGCGGCGGCGCGGAGACGGAGGCCGGGGGCTTGTCCGGACGGGACGGAACCGGAGATGGTTTGCAGACCGGTGCGGCCGGATCTGCGGGACTGAATCCGCGGATCGCGGATTTCGCTGAGGCGGAGGATTACGGCAGGAAGCTAGAGGTCTTTTCGGCGATGCGGCGGACCGTTACGCAGGCAGATCTGGATGTGATCTGCGAACTGCTGGATCTGCAGCCGTCAGGCGGCGGGATCAGGGAACAGGCGGATTCGGTCGAATCCTATTTAAAGATGCAACTGAAATATAGCGGAACGCGGCTGCGGTAAGCAGCCGCGTTTTTTGTAGCGACGGCAAGACAGTCTGCGGTCTGCGATCTGCACTCGCGGATTCTCCGGCTTGCGGTTTCCCGCGATTTGTATTATGATAGAATGCGAAAACGGAACGAGCGGTCGCAGAACGGATCGATCCCGAACAGAAAGGAATGCCATGTTTAATCTGGAGGAAGAATTAAAGAAGCTGCCTGCGCAGCCGGGCGTTTATATCATGCATGATTCCCGTGACCGGATCATCTATGTGGGAAAGGCGATCAGCCTGAAGAACCGGGTGCGCCAGTATTTCCAGAGCAGCAGGAACAAGACGGCCAAGATCGAACAGATGGTATCGCGGATCGCGTGGTTTGAATATATTATCACGGATTCGGAGCTGGAAGCGCTGGTTCTGGAGTGCAATCTGATCAAGGAACACCGTCCGCGCTATAACACGATGCTGAAGGACGACAAGACCTATCCTTATATTAAGGTGACGCTCGGCGAGGATTTCCCCCGGGTCATGATCTCGCGTACCATAAAAAAGGACAAAAGCAAGTATTTCGGGCCGTATACCAGCGCGGGAGCCGTGAAGGACACGCTGGAGCTGATCCATAAGCTTTACCGGATCCGAACGTGCAGCCGGAACCTGCCCAGGGATATCGGCAAGGAACGGCCCTGCCTGAATTATCATATCCATCAGTGCGACGCTCCGTGTCAGGGCTATATCGGCAGGGAGGAATACTTAAGATCCATCGCGCAGGTCCAGGATTTCCTGAACGGTCATTATGATGGGATCCTGAACATGCTGAAGGAGAAGATGCAGGACGCTTCGGAACGGATGGATTTCGAGAAGGCCATCGAGTACCGGGATCTTCTGGAGAGCGTGAAGAAGGTGGCGCAGAAGCAGAAGATCACCAACGGCAACGATACCGACGACCGGGACGTGATCGCCATGGCGAGGGACGAATCGGACGCCGTGGTGCAGGTGTTCTTCGTGAGGGAAGGCAAGCTGATCGGACGGGATCATTTCCACGTATCCATCGCCACGGCGGAGGATCAGAAGCAGATCCTTACCAGCTTTGTCAAGCAGTTCTATTCCGGAACGCCGTTTGTTCCCAGGGAGATCTGGGTGCAGACGGAGCTGGAGGACGCCGGCATCATCAGCAAATGGCTTGAGACAAAAAGGGGCCAGAAGGTGCGCATCGTAGTGCCGCAGAAGGGCCAGAAGGAGCGCCTTGTGGAGCTGGCGGAGCGCAACGCCGCCCTGGTGCTTTCCCAGGACAAGGAGAAGATCAAGCGGGAGGAGCTGCGCACCATCGGCGCCATGAACCAGATCGGCCAGCTGATCGGCCTGGACGGCATCCGGCGGGTGGAAGCCTACGATATCTCGAATACCAGCGGTATGGAATCGGTGGGTTCCATGATCGTCTATGAGGACGGGAGACCGAAACGCAGCGATTACCGGAAGTTTCGGATCAAGTCCGTCAAGGGGCCGAATGATTACGCGTCCATGCGGGAGGTGCTGACGAGGCGCTTCAGCCACGGCGTGAAGGAATCGAAAGCCCTGAAGGAGCAGGGAGAGGACCAGTCCTTCGGAAGCTTCACCCGGTTCCCGGATCTTCTGATGATGGACGGCGGATGGGGCCAGGTGAACATCGCTTTAGAGGTCCTTAACGAGCTGGGGCTTAAGATCCCGGTCTGCGGCATGGTGAAGGACGACCGCCACAGGACCAGGGGCCTGTATTATAATAATGTGGAACTGCCCATCGATACCCATTCGGAGGGCTTTAAGCTGATCACCCGGATCCAGGACGAGGCCCACCGCTTCGCCATCGAGTACCACCGCAGTCTCAGGGGGAAGGATCAGGTTCATTCGATCCTGGACGACATCCCGGACATCGGTCCGGCCCGGCGCAAGGCGCTGATGCGGTCGATGAAGACGCTGGAGGCGGTGAAGGAAGCGACGGTGGAGGAGCTTCTGGAGATTCCCGAGATGAACCGGAAGGCGGCGGAGAGCGTATACCGGTTCTTCCACTGACCCGCATCCGGAGCCGGGCCGCCTGGGGATGACAGGTCTGCGAAAATATGGTATAATTTGAATAATTTGGAAAAGGAGTTTCGATATGTACGGCGTAACGATTCAGGAGCTGATCGATAAGATGCAGCTTCGCAATATGACCCCGGAGATCGACGCGGAGAAGGTGGTGCTTACCCACCCGGATGTGAACCGTCCGGCGCTGCAGCTGGCCGGCTTCTTCGATCATTTTGACAATGAACGCGTTCAGATCATAGGCAACGTGGAGCATGAATATATTAACCAGATGGAACCTTCCCGGCGCAGGGCCACATACGACCGGCTCCTGTCGGAGAAGATCCCCTGCATGGTCTACTGCCGCAGCATCATGCCGGACGACGACATGCTGGATCTGTGCAACCACTACGGCGTGCCGTGCCTGGTGTCCGAGAGGACGACTTCGGCCCAGATGGCGGAGATCATCCGCTGGCTGAACGTGAAGCTGGCGCCGTGCATCACAATCCACGGCGTCCTGGTCGACGTGTTCGGCGTAGGGGTGCTGATGATGGGTGAGAGCGGCATCGGCAAGAGCGAGGCCGCCCTGGAGCTTATCAAGAGGGGCCACCGTCTGGTAACGGACGACGCGGTGGAGATCCACAAGGTCAGCGACGATACATTGTTTGGAACGGCCCCGGATATCACGAAGCATTTCATCGAGCTGAGGGGCATCGGGATCATCGACGTGAAGAGCCTGTTCGGGGTGGAGAGCGTGATCGACACCCAGGCTATCGATATGGTGGTGAAGCTTGAGGAGTGGAACCGGGACGCGGAGTATGACCGCATGGGTCTGGAGGACCGCTATACGGAGATCCTCGGCAACAAACTGGTATACTATTCGATCCCGCTGCGGCCCGGCCGGAACCTGGCGCTGATCATCGAGACGGCCGCGGTCAACCACAGACAGAAGATGATGGGCTACAACGCGGCCCGCGAGCTTCTGAACCGCGCCCAGGCGAATCTGGCGAAGGCCAAATAAAGTTGTGAGGAATCCGTATGAATGAGTTGTTTCTGAAGGAACTGACCGGCCTTCTGGGAGAGGACGCCGTGAGGCGCGAGGAACCGATGGCCCTTCACACCACGTTCCGGATCGGGGGGCCCGCCCAGGTCTACGCGGTTCCGCCGGATGCGGACCGATTCCGGCAGGCGGCCGTCCTGTGCCGGGAACGGGGAGTTCCTTTCTATATCGTCGGAAAGGGAAGCAATCTCCTGGTGAGCGACGAGGGCGTGCGGGGCGTGATCCTTTCCACGGAGAACGCGGAGAAGGCGTCCGTCGACGGTACGCGTATGACGGCGGAGGCGGGGATCTCCCTGGCGAAGCTGGCGCGGCTGGCGAAGCAGGCGTCGCTTACAGGCCTGGAATTCGCCGCCGGGATTCCCGGAAGCCTGGGAGGCGCCGTGACCATGAACGCGGGAGCCTACGGCGGGGAGATGAAGGATGTGCTGACCGGAGCGACCGTTCTGGCGTCTGACGGGACGGTACATCGGCTTTCGGTGGAGGAGCTTGATCTGGGCTACCGCACCAGTCGGATCCAGACCGGCGGACTGATCGTTCTGGAGGCGGAGCTTCGGCTTCGGGAAGGTGATCCGGAGGCGGTGCAGGCGAGAATGGATGAACTGGCGTATCAGAGAAGGTCGAAGCAGCCGCTGGAGTACCCGAGCGCCGGGAGCATGTTCAAGCGCCCGGCAGGGTATTTCGCCGGGAAGCTGATCGACGACGCGGGGCTACGGGGCTTTGCGGTGGGCGGCGCGCAGGTGTCGGAGAAGCACTGCGGCTTCGTCGTCAACCGGGGCGGCGCCACGGCGAGGGATGTGCTTACGCTCTGCGATGAGGTGAGCCGGACCGTATATGAGAAATTTGGGGTACGTCTGGAAAGAGAGGTCAGATACCTGGACAGGATCTGAACCGGAATCGATAACCGAGGTGAGAATGTATGAAACTGATCGTTGTGACCGGCATGTCGGGTGCCGGCAAGACCGTGGCGCTTAAGATGATGGAGGATATCGGATTTTACTGCGTGGACAATCTTCCGATTCCGTTAATGAAGGAATTCGTGTCCCTTTTGGCGGACAATCCGGAGCGGGGAGCCGGAAGGGTCGCCCTTGGGATCGATATCCGCAGCGGACAGGAGCTGCCGCTTCTGGACGGCATTCTGGCGGACTGGAAGCAGGAGGAGGTGTCCTGTGAGATCCTGTTTCTGGACTGCAGCGACGAGGTGCTGATCAAGCGCTATAAGGAGACCAGGCGCAGCCATCCCCTTGCCGGTACGGGCCGGATCGACCAGGGCATCGTACGGGAGCGGGAAAGGCTGGCGTTTTTGAAGGAAAGGGCGGACTACATTTTCGATACCAGCAAGCTTCTGACCAAGGATCTGCGCCATGAGCTGGAGAAGCTGTTTCTGGAGAACGGAAGCTATGACAATCTGTTCATCACGATCCTTTCCTTCGGATTCAAGTACGGGATCCCGGCGGATGCGGATCTGGTGTTCGACGTCCGGTTCCTGCCGAATCCCTTCTATGTGGAAGAGCTGAAGCACAAAACGGGCGAGGAGGCTCCTGTGCGGGATTATGTGATGCAGGGAGGCACGGCGGCCCGTTTCCTGGAGAAGCTGTGCGATCTGATCGATTTTCTGATTCCCAATTACGTGCAGGAGGGGAAGAACCAGCTGGTCATCGCCATCGGCTGTACGGGAGGACGCCACCGTTCCGTTACGATTGCGGAGGCCCTGTATCATCATATGCGGCTGCTCAGGCCGGTGGGGCTTAAGCTGGAGCACCGGGATAAGGATGTGAACCGGCAGCAGACCGCGGAACCGGCCAAGTGAGGTGATCGTTCATGTCGTTTTCATCGGGAGTGAAGGAAGAGCTGTCCGCCCAGCTGAGCCCGGCCCGGCACTGCCGGATCGCAGAGACCGCGTCGATCATAAGCCTCTGCGGCCGGATCCGGATCGACGAGGAGGACCGCTGCCGCATCACGATTTCCACGGAAAATGAAGCTGTTGCAAGAAAGTACTTTACATTATTGGAAAAAACATTTAATATAAATACAGATATCATCATCCGGCAGAACACGTACCTGCGCCGGAGCCGGGCCTATATGGTCACGATCACAGAGGATGAACAGGCCAGAAGGGTGCTTCTGACCACGAAGCTGATGGACAGGGATGGCCAGATCGGCGAGGATCTGTCTGTAGTACGGAATCTGGTGATTCAGAATACCTGCTGCAAGCGGGCGTTTTTGCGCGGAGCTTTTCTGGCGGCAGGATCCATAAGCGATCCGGAGCGGTTCTATCATTATGAGATCGCGTGTCTGACTGAAGAGAAGGCAGCGCAGATACGTGAGGTGATCGCGGCGTTCGGCATCGACGCGCGTATCGTGGCCCGGAAGAAGCACTATGTAGTCTATGTCAAGGAAGGGGACCAGATCGCGGATCTTCTGAATGTGATGGAGGCGCCGAAGGCTCTGATGGAGTTCGAGAACGTCCGGATCGTGAGGGAGATGCGCGGCAGCGTCAACCGGATGGTGAACTGTGAGACCGCGAATATTCAGAAGACCGTGTCTGCTGCGGTCAAGCAGATCGAGGATATCACATTTATCAGGGATACCGTGGGCTTCGACGTATTGCCGGAAGGTCTTGCCGAGATGGCGGCGCTTCGGCTGGCGAGACCCGAAGCGACGCTTAAGGAGCTGGGAGAGTCCCTGGACCCGCCGGTGGGCAAATCGGGGGTGAACCACCGGCTGAGGAAGCTTAGTAACCTGGCGGAAGATTTGCGGGAGAAACGCGGATCTGATTGGTCTGAGGATCATTCGGAGAAATGAGGAGGAAGAAGTTATGCAGAAAAAATCTATCACAATCGAGATGGACCCGGGTCTGGAGGCGCGTCCGGTAGCCATGCTGGTGCAGGTTGCCAGCCAGTATGACAGCAGCATCTATGTGGAGAGCGAATCCAAGAGGGTGAACGCCAAGAGTATCATGGGTATGATGACCCTTGGACTGCTGCCCGGAGAGAAGATCGTGGTGACGGCAGAGGGCGCCGACGAGGAGCAGGCGCTGGCCGGCATCGAGAAGTACCTGACTGAAGGCTGAGAAGAAAGACAGTAACGGAAGGCTTGCTTAAATCTTGCAGTTCCGGTGCCGCAGGGCGGCCGGACTGCAAGTTTTTTTCAGAAGAAATGAGGTGGCGGGATTGGCATTCACACATCTTCACGTCCATACGGAATACAGTCTTCTGGACGGCTCCAGCAAGATCGGCGAGCTGGTGGCGAAGGCGAAGGAACTGGGCATGGACAGCATGGCGATCACGGATCACGGCGTGATGTACGGCGTCATCGACTTCTATAAGGCGGCGAAGGCCGCGGGGATCAAGCCGATCCTCGGATGCGAGGTCTATGTGGCCCCCGGCTCCCGGTTCGACCGGGAGAGCGTGAGGGGCGAGGACCGCTACTACCATCTGATTCTTCTGGCCGAGAACAACGCCGGCTACCAGAACCTGATGAAGATCGTGACCAAAGGGTTCGTAGACGGCTTCTATTATAAACCGCGGGTGGATTACGAGGTGCTCCGTGAGTATCACGAAGGCATCATCTGCTTAAGCGCCTGCCTGGCGGGCGAGGTGCAGCGGTTTCTGGAACGGGGACAGTATGAGCAGGGGAAGGAAGCGGCGCTGCGCTATCTGGATATCTTCGGGCCCGGCAATTTCTTTCTGGAGCTGCAGGATCACGGGATTCCCGCCCAGAAGATTGTGAACCAGGCGCTTATGAAGCTGAGCGGCGAGATCGGGGTGCCGCTGGTGGCGACCAATGACATCCATTACATCAACGCTGAGGACGCGGTGCCCCACGATATCCTTCTGTGCATCCAGACCAACAAGAAGGTCACCGACGAGAACCGGATGCGCTACGAGGGCGGGCAGTATTACTGCAAGTCCGAGGAAGAGATGCGTAAGCTGTTTTCCTACGCCCCAGAAGCCCTGGACAACACATACGAGATTTCCAGAAGGTGCAATGTGGAGATTGAATTCGGCGTCACGAAGCTGCCGCTGTTTGCCGTTCCCGACGGTTACGATTCCTGGACGTATCTGAATCACCTCTGCGACGAGGGACTGGCGCGGCGGTATCCGCAGGATCCGGACGGGTCGCTGCGGAAGCGGCTCGATTATGAGCTCGGCGTCATCCGGAATATGGGATATGTGGACTATTTCCTGATCGTGTGGGACTTTATCCATTTCGCCCGGTCAAACGGCATCAGCGTCGGTCCGGGCCGCGGCTCGGCCGCCGGCTCCATCGTCGCCTACTGCCTGGAGATCACCGATATCGATCCGATCCGCTATAATCTGCTGTTCGAGCGCTTCCTGAATCCGGAGCGTGTCACCATGCCGGATATCGACATCGATTTCTGCTTCGAGCGCCGTCAGGAGGTCATCGACTATGTGATCCGCAAGTACGGCAAGGACCAGGTGGTGCAGATCATTACGTTCGGCACCCTGGCCGCCAGGGGCGTGATCCGCGACGTGGGGCGCGTCCTGGATATTCCCTTCAACAAGTGCGATGCCGTCGCCAAGATGGTCCCGAGAGATCTGGGGATCACCCTGGAGAAGGCCCTGAAGGCAAGTCCGGACCTGCGAAACGCCTACAATGAGGACGAGCAGGTCAAGTACCTGATCGATATGTCCATGCGCCTGGAGGGGCTGCCGAGGCACGCTTCCATGCATGCCGCCGGCGTCGTGATCAGCCGCACCTCCGTGGATAATTACGTGCCTCTGTCCAGAGCCGCCGACGGTTCTCTGACAACCCAGTTTACAATGACGACGCTGGAGGAGCTGGGACTTCTGAAGATGGATTTCCTGGGTCTTCGGACGCTGACGGTCATTCAGAACGCGGTCGGACAGATCGAGAAGAACTATGGCGTCCGGCTGGACCTGCATGACCTGGATTATAACGACAAAGCCGTGATGGAGCTGATCGGAAGCGGCCGGGACGAAGGCATTTTCCAGCTTGAGAGCAGCGGCATGAAAAGCTTCATGAAGGAGCTGAAGCCGGAGACGCTGGAGGATATCATCGCCGGCATCGCCCTGTACCGTCCGGGTCCCATGGAATTTATCCCCAAGTACTTAAAGGGAAAGAACGAGCGGGAATCCGTTACCT
>CANQME010000009.1 GCA_947624815.1 uncultured Lachnospiraceae bacterium
TGGAGCATATGGGATTCGAACCCACGACCTTTTGAATGCCATTCAAACGCGCTCCCAACTGCGCTAATGCCCCACGCACATCCCCACCGGAGTCCCGGCGGAATCGGTACTTTAAGAGGATACCACAAAAAGTGAATTTTGTACAGTAGAATTTATTATTTTTTTCATTTTTTTCTTTTGCGGCTGTTGGGTTTCGGATTCTTTGCCGTTGTTCGCGGCCAGGAGTGTTTAAAGGAATATGATCGTATCGTGAGGCAAGGTTGTACTTGTTAAGAAAAGTATCGGATTGAAAAGTCAAAATCTATCGGATTTAAAATATAAAATCTATCGGGTTGAACTTGTAAAATCTATCGGGTTGTTATATAATAAGGTCAGAGGAGAGAGCTGATATGAAAAAGGAAGAATATATACCACGTATTATTGACCAAAAGTTGGATGAATATTTATCGACCTTCGGCGCGGTCTGCGTGGAAGGTCCCAAATGGTGCGGAAAGACATGGACATCCTCCTATCACAGCCGAAGCGAGATCTTCATCGGCGACCCGGCCGGGAATTTTCAGAACCGGCAGCTGGCAGAGATGTCGCCGGATCTGGTTCTGGACGGTGAGGCGCCCCGGATGATCGATGAGTGGCAGGAAGTTCCGCCGATCTGGGACGCGGTCCGCTATCGGGTGGATCAGTCGGCGGAGAAAGGCTGTTTCATCCTGACCGGATCCGCCACACCCAATCACAAGGGAATCCTTCACAGTGGAGCCGGACGGATCGCCCGGATTCGGATGCGGCCCATGTCCCTGTACGAATCCGGAGATTCCACCGGACAGGTGTCTCTTGAGGCGCTGTGCCGCGGCGAACTGCCGTCGGTCATGACCAGAGAGACCGATCTCAGGGAGCTGATCCGGCTAATCATCCGGGGCGGATGGCCGGGCAGCCTCGGCCTGCCTGCGGAGAGAGCGGCGTTATTGCCGGCGGAATATCTGAATGCAGTCATTGACGATGATGTGTATCGTATAGACGGCGTAAAGCGCAATACCGTGAAGATGCGTCTGTTGCTCCGCTCCCTGGCCCGAAATGAGAGCACAACGGCCACCAACCGGAAGCTGAAGAACGATATCAGCGAGATTGACGATGAGGACATTGATGTGGAAACCGTGAAGGAGTATTTGGACATATTCGATCGGCTGTTCATCACGGACAATCAGCCTCCGTTTTCCATGGATGTCCGCTCGTCGGTGCGCGTAAAGCAGGCGGCGAAGCGGCATTTTGCGGATCCGTCGCTGGCCTGCGCGCTCCTTAAGGTGTCAGCGGAGGGACTTCTCGGGGATCTGAATACACTTGGCTTCCTCTTTGAGGCGCTGTGTGAGCGGGATCTGAAGATCTATGCAGAGTCCTTTGGCGGCTCGCTCTATCATTATCAGGATTACCAGGGGCGGGAGATCGACGCAGTGATCGAGCTGACAGACGGCAGGTGGTGTGCCTTCGAGATCAAGCTGGGGGCCAACCAGATCGACGGTGCCGCGGAAGCCCTTCTGAAGATTCAGAAAGAGTTTTCCGAGGATCCCAAGGGCCATCCGCCGGATATACTGTGCGTAGTCTGCGGTCTGTCGAAGGCCGCCTATCGGCGGCCGGACGGCGTGTTTGTGGTGCCGATTACGGCGCTTAAGAATTGATAGAAACGATTTCAATCCATTTGTCTAAAAGAATGTTTTACAGGTTCGAATCCCATATGCTCCATTTCAAAAAGAGCTGAGAAATGGTTTAAATACGTCATTTCTCGGCTCTTTCTTTATCCCGTTTTTTCGCAAGGTAATCAAGGAGGTAATCAAAACACTAAAGTTATTTGTTTTTCTTTTCTTTATTGCGTCTTATCAATACTGCAACAATTCCTACGCATAACCATATAGCACCCGAAATTATAAGTATTGTGCTAATCATAATTATTCCTCCTACAACGCCGAGTTGCGTCCTCATTATCTCTCCGACTGGAAGCTGCCGCTTACCAGCGCAACTCACACTTTCCGGTAGCATTTTTAATTTCCAACGGAGGTAGTAACTGCTTTTCGCATCTAAATCTATTGTCTGCGGTTTCAAGCATCCTTTACAGGGAAACGTCGCAGCCCTCATTCAGATACCAGCCTAATTCGCCGTCTTTCTTGACGATTCTGCCGATGGAGGTTTCCCGGACGACGGACAGCTGGTCGCCGGCACGTACTTCCAGGAGCGCGTCGGAATAATCGTCGCACTGGGTCGGCTTGCCGGGACGGTAGTAGAGCAGGTATTTGGGGGCCAGAAAGATCCGGCCGGTGCTTTGATGGCGCAGGCGCACCAGATCGTCTATTTCCTCCAGAACGTCCACGGAGCAGTCGAAATATCGCATGTGTATGGTCGCCGTACGGCCTTTCTGGGGATGGTCGGCGGTGATCACCGGAAACGGATCATAGTGTTCGAATCGGGCACGGCTCATGTCCTGCGCTTCTGCCGGAAGGATCAGGGCGTTGAGTTGTGCCCCGGCTTTTAAGGCGCACCCGCCGTCGATGGCGACGATACGCTTTTCTGCGTCATAGATCGAGCTCATGCTGTCGATGTCCGAACGGTAGAGGGTCACGGGCCAGTGACCGGTGACGATATAACGGGTGAAGCGGACATTTTCATGAAGAAATGCGTCGCGCTTCAGACATTCCCATGCGTCGGTCTCGCGCAGCCGTGCCAGATCGTCTGTGGGAACGCCGGCGTGGGCGAAAATGAAATTCCCAGCGGTCAGAACCGTGGGGAGATTCCAGAGCCAGTCGATCTCGCGCTGATAGCGGGTCAGAAGAGCCTGCTTTAACGCGGGAACAGAAATACCGTCATAAGTCACGTTGTCCATGGAAATCCCCATTTCGTCCATCATATCGAGAAACAGGCCGTGTTTCCATACATTGTGAGCATATTGGAGCGTATGAAGGAACCGCCGGTCGGCGTCGGAGCTGCTGTCGATCAGATCGCCGAGACGGCTCATTTCCACATTGCCCATGCTGACGAAGACCTGGTGGCCGCTGTCGATCAGATTCAGGATGAAACGGACCGTCGCCAGGCTTTCCGGGCCTTTTTCAATCAGGTCGCCGATGATGAGGAGGGTATCGTTTAGGGAAAAGCACAGTTTTTCAAGCAGGCCTTTCAGGTAGCTGACATAGCCGTGGATGTCGCTTACGGCGATCAGACGGCCGGCAGCCGCCGGCAGAGGGATCTTGCGGATAGTGGTCTTCATGGAGCAACTCCTTTGACGAAACGTATTTACGGTAACAGTATACCATCGGAAGAAGGAAAAGTTAAGCATTATGATAGAAAAAGGCGCTTTACAGGAACATGCGTTCTCATTATAATAAAAAATAATCAGAGTGCAAAGGAGCGAACGCCATGTATCGTCATGTGGTACAGTACTATGAAACCGACCGGATGGGCATTACCCACCATTCCAATTATGTAAGATGGATGGAGGAGGCGCGGATTCATTTTCTGGGGCAGATCGGATGGGATTATGCGAAGCTTGAAGAGATGGGCATCATTTCGCCGGTCGTGTCCGTAAGCTGCCGCTACCGACGGCCGTCCACGTTCGCGGATGAGATCGATATTCAGGTTACGGTGGCTGAGTTTAAGGGCGTTAAGCTGAAGCTGGATTATCGGATGACGAACGAGGAAGGGCAGGAGGTCTGCGAGGCGCATTCGGAACACTGCTTTCTGGATCGGAACGGTATGCCTGTACGGCTCGCGAAGGAATATCCGGATTTCTATCGGACTCTCACGGAGCTTGCGGCAGGAAGCAGACATTGAGGGATGAAGCTGCGGAGGCGCTGCGTGTGGTTTATCGCTTCAGTCCCCCATAGAATTCTGTCATCGTCGCGTTGTAATATGGGATGACAAACGGTACGCCCATGCCGCACATAAGAGCTCCCAGAAGAAACCACCCTGCAAATGACAGCTGCAGTATGAAGCACTCCCATTTGTGGCCGTTCATCATCTGCCGGCTCAGGGCCAGGACCTCTCCGGTGCGCATTCTCGGATTCTCGGCCAGAATATACGGCACCATCCGGTATTCATAGCGCTTGATGATTCCGGGTACGATCAGAAGAAGGGTCCACAGCGTGATGAAAAGCCCCCTCAGAAACATCGTCAGAAATACCGGCAGATACGTTTCCCCGGTAAACATACAGAGGATGTGGCCGACGCCGGCGGATGCTCTGTTTCTGCGGCTTTCCAGATAGAAGCTGGCCTCTCCCACCTTCAGCAGATTGGTAATGAAAATGGTCACCGCCGTCCACACCAGCGCCAGGAGGGTGGTCGTAACGACCAGTGTTCCCAACGTCACCAGAACGATCTCCATACTCATCCGGCCCATGATGCGCTCCATCCAGGAGGAGATATCCGGAACTGTGACGCTGCGTCCCCGTACTGCGCCCGCGCCCCTGGCCGCCGTGCCGGAATTCATCCATCTCTCCAGCGCAAAGAGAATGAAGCTGACGATAAACGCGTGCCAGTAATAGGCATTCAGCCCTGCCTTAGCCCGCTGCTTCAGATCTGCCCTTGAAAGCATACTAATCTTCTCCCTCCATATGTGACGCCTGTCCCGGATACAAAAAGATCTGCGGACGGCACTTTCGCTGCTTTTGCAGCTATTTTAGCACAGTTCGCAGATCTTTCCCACTGTTTTCTGCTAAGGGGAGGAATCTTTTCTACAGCTGCCTCCACAACTGCCGTGCAGAGTGCTGCCGGCGGACGCGGACAGAGTCGCGGATGACGGCTGCGGACGAAATCCGCTGACAGGCGGCTGCGGACGGAGCCGTGAATGGCGGCCGGTTCAGTAACCGCCTCCGACGCGCTGACGCGCCTTCGCCTCCGCCTGGTAGCGGCGGGCCATGCGAAACGCGGCGTACTCGATCGTACCCTCCGACGCGGTCTTCAGAAGATACAGTCCTTCCTTGTCGATCACGCCGGCTACCGTCAGTAGCTCGCCGTCTGCCTTCACAGACTCTCCCGCCGTATCCGTACTTCCGAACAGCGCATCCGAAAGCTCCTCCGTCAGGATACACATTTTCCTGCCGCCGGCGCCGGACGCCATGCCGGCTCCCGCTCCGTCCGTCTGGGATGTTTCGTCTGCCTCCGGACGGGGAAGAACGTAGTCGCCGGACAGGAGCTTCGCGGGATATACCAGGTATGCACTGCCGTACACCTCCACGACCGCGGCGCTTTTCCGGCGGCCGGTGCTGACCGACTGGACGTTCTGCTGTTTTCCGATCCGCCATCCGGCCATATCCAGGATGCCGCTATAGGCGTCCTTCTCCTGTTCCTCCCACTCCCTCAGCCGGGCCACGTCGATCCCCATTCCGCGGCAGTCCGTCTCGACGCGGCAGGGCGTCGCATAGATATAGGTCCAGAGCGCCATACCTGCCATAACGGCGATCCCGGCCGCACAGAACGCCTCCAGGATCCGATTCCATACTTCTCTGCCGGATATTCTGCTCCGGCTTTCGGACGTCGTATGCTCCATCTTCTCTATTCCTCAAGACTTTCTACCGGGCGGATGCGGCTGCCGGGCAGGATCACCTGGTTTGCCGCTGTGACCAGAGGATCGGTTTCAAACAAAGCGCCTTCCACGGCAGCCTCCGAGCTGCCCATTTCGAGAACTGTCAGTCCCACCCGCTCTGCCTTGAATTCCTGTCCCATGACGGCGCTGCGGGTACGGACGGCCAGACAGTAATAGCCTTCGGAATCCTGGCGCAGCGCGGACAGCGGGATCACCTGCTGATAGGTATCCGAGGTCCGGCGGCACTGATAGGACGTTACAGTGCCGATCGGCAGGTTCAGCTCCGCCAGGTCCGCCGTGAATGTCCCGGTCTCCTCTCCCAGAAGGTTCATGCTGCCTACCCGCGCCTCTACGGTCCGGGTACTGCCGGGAATCGAAACCGACAGCAGATCGCCAACCGACAGCTCCTGGCCATTCTTGTCGAATTCTGCCACAAACAGCCTGCCTCCGCAGGCGATGGACAGACGTTCCTCGCCGGTACTGGTCCGGCCGGCCGCTACCTCCTGAAGGATCACGGTACCGTCCACCTCCGAGCACACGCGGCCCTCTTCTCCGATCATCTGTCCGAGCTGGTCCAGCCGCCGTTCGATGTCCCCGATCTCCAGCTGCTGAAGCTGGCGGTCGATCTGGGCCAGGCGTTTCTGCTGATCCGCGGTGAGCGCCGCCTGTTCGTCCTGCCGGGAAGCGATGTCCAGGTTCCAGCGGGTGTTTTCTACGCTCTTTACAAGGGCGTCCAGCGCCTTCTGCTCGGCCTTCTCCGCCTCGTCCTCCTGCTTAAGCTGCGCCTGGTAAGTTTCCTTAAGCGCCTCCTGGGCGCTGGTCTCCCCGCTTGCAAGCCGGTCATACTGGATCGAAAGGATGTCATAGCGGTCCCGGATCTCGCTGATCGAAGCTGCCCACTGCTCCTTCTGTTCCTCCAACTCCTTCTGGGCGGCGCTCAGCTGCTTCTCCAGCTCGGCCACGCTGCTGCCGGCTGTTGCGGCTGTACCGCCAGCGTTGGTTGCACTACCTGTGTTGGCTGCACTGCCTGTGTTGGCTGCACTGCCTGTGTTGGCTGCATTGCCTGTGTTGGCTGCACTGCCTGTGTTGGCTGTACTGCCTGTGTTGGCTGTACCGCTTGTACCAACTGTGTCGGTTGTACCGGCTGTACCGGTTGCTCCAGCCGCTCCGGCGGACGGTACTTTCTCTGCATTGGCGCCGCTGGCCGCCGGCGGAACCGCATTTCCGCCCTTAGCTGCTTCGATCTGCTTCTTCAGCTCTTCGATCGTCTGCTGCGTCTCCTGAAGCTGCCTGTCTCGCGACGTTCTCGCGCTGCGCAGCTCTCTCTCAGCGCTGTCCAGCTGCTGCTCCTGGGACAGCATCAGTTCGTCGTCATTCATCGCCTTCTTGCGCGCGTATTCCGCCTCCAGGTTCTTCCGGTTGACAAAATGCTCCGCCCACAGCTCGTCATGCTCCTTCTGTCCTTCCTCCAGCTCCTGCTGCGCAAGCATCAGCTCCCGCTGCGCAAGCTCGGTCTGCGTCACAGACGCATAGGTCTCAGAAGCCACATCGAAGCGCTGAAGGCCAAGCTGAGCCTTTAGAAGCTGTTCCTCCAGCTCCTCCTTCTCTTCAAGCATTGAAGCCATCTGAAAACGGAACAGCTCGTCGCCGGTCTTCACCTCGCTGCCGGCAGTCACGGAAACGGCCTCCACCTTCAGGCCGGGCAATATATCGCAGAATACGGCCTCCTGCTCCTTCACGGTTCCGGTTCCGGTGATGATGGTTTCCACGCTCTTCCGCTGCGCATACGTGGTCAGCACCTTTGGCACCGTCACGCTGTCATAGATCCGCGATACCAGCGTGCCGAATAGCATGAAAAGAAAGAATCCGATCAGAATCCTCCGATACCATTTCCGTCTGTGTTCCATCGATTATCCCTCCGCGATTTTCCCCGCTGTTTCTTTCTCCACCCGTTTTTCCACTTTCCTGCTCTTTCACGCCGGACGCGGCGGCTTCTCTGCATCCTGCTGCTACTCGTTCGCTCCTCCACGCCCGGCCCAGAAATCTTCCGCGCCTGTTCGCCTTCCCCCCTACTCCTTCACGCCGGACGCGGCGATCCCCTGCTCCAGTTCGCTCTGTCCGTTCAGATAGAGCAGAACCGGCGGCATCATCATCACGATGCCGGCAGCGAAGGCTACCGCCGCCTTCTCCTGGGCGATATTGGGAAGGTACAGCGACAGCGGCCAGCGGGAAACCTCCTTCAGGAAAGCCACCGGCTGTTCCAGAGCGTTCCAGTTGTCGATAAAGCCCAGAAGGAGCGCGGTCACGATCCCCGGATAGCCAGACGGCAGTCCCACATGGAGCAACGCCCGCAGCTCTCCCGCGCCGTCCAGATAGGCCGCCTCCAGAAGGGCGTCGGGAATCGTCTCGAAGGACTTCGTCATGATAAAGACCGGAAATGTGGCCCAGACGGCCGGAAGGATCAGCGCCAGATGGGTGTCCAGAAAATGCAGCCGGTCCAGCACCAGATAGTTGGAAACCTGGGTCACCTGAAACGGAAGCACCATCAGAAGCACGTAGAAGAAGAACAGCGGCTTCTTCCCCGGAAAGGAGAACCGGGCGAAGGCCCATGCCGCCGGCGCGCCCACCAGGAACTGTCCCGCCAGAGCCGGTATGACCTGGATGCAGGAATTCCAGAACATGACGTAGAAGCCAGGCGAACGGAACAGAAGCTCCAGAAACGGCTTGACAGACGGATAAGATGGGATTAGCGCCGCATGCACGGTCTCCCGGCCCGCGCCCAACGGCTCGGCGTACCGGTAAAGCAGCTCGTCCTCCGGCATGAAAGACGCCGCCAGCATCAGAAGGATGGGGAGCCAGACCAAGAGGCATACGGATATGCAGGCCAGACGGCGCAGGCGGACACGGGCGGTCCGCCCGGTATGCGCGGTGTGTGCGGCGTGCATGGCATGTGCAGAATATGTCATATGCGTAATATGTGCAGTGCATCCGATGCGGCCGGACAGTCTGTCTCTTTGATTCGATGCAGCGCCCTCTTCGCTGAACTCCTTCATATGCTCCATCCTTATCTTCCCATTTCTTATACCGGTTTCATCCGCATCTGCTGTATGAAACTCCTGACAGTTCTTTGCAGATTTCAACAAAAACCGCATCCATACCGCCTGCCTCTGCCGCACAGGCAGCCGCCGGATTCACACAAGCCTGAACAACATCTCGTCAGCCTCACACGGCCAGCAACACAAACACCGTCAGCTGCGAGCAAATCTGCGGCATGAACGCCCTGTCAGCCTCTCCTGAACCTGCGATACACGAAACGTATCAGACCTGCTGCCGCCGCGATCAGCAGCGCCGCCGCAACCAGCAGCATGGAACCGGTACACATATTCTGCACGTCCAGCGTCAGGAACCAGTGGCTGAACAGATGCGGGATCATATAGATACTCATGTCCGGATAGGAACCGGCCAGCAGATACGCCTCCCGGTAGACGCGGAAGGAATTGACCACCGACAGGATCAGCACCAGACCGAAGGTTCCGGAAAGCCCCGGCAGCGTGATATAGCGGAGTCGCGCCATGGCCCCTGCCCCATCCACCCGCGCCGCGTCATAAAGACTCTCGGAGATGGAGGCCAGACCGGCCATCCACAGCAGCAGGTCGTAACCTGCATTCTTCCAAATATAGGTTATAACAAGCACCGGAAACGCTGTACTGCTGTTAACCCAGTCATTGTTCCACGGCCGCGTAACCTGTGATACGGCGCTTTCTCCGGCCACTGCAGCGCCTGACAGAACGCTCTCTCCCACGGCAGCAGCGCCTGACAGAACGCTCTCTCCCACGGCAGCAGCGCCCGGCAAGACACTTCCTCCCGCGGCTCCTCTGGCCGCAGATGCGGCCATTCCCCCGGTCATGCCCCAGACCCGGTTCAGCAGTTCGTTCAGCAGTCCGTCCTGGCAGAGAAGGATCTTCCAGACCAGCACCATGGCGGCCACCGGGATGACCATGGGAAGCACCAACGTCGTCTTGTACAGGTTGCCCTGTCCGTCCCGCCGGAATACCAGCAGGGCCAGCACAAAGGATACCAGCAGCAGTAGCGGCAGACATACCGTCAGGAACCGGGCGGTGTTGGACGCTGCCAGGCGGAAGGCGGTGTTCTGACAGACCGCCGTGTAATTTGCCAGACCCACCCGCGTCCGCCCCATGGCGTCCAAGAAGGAGCGGCGGACCACGTCGGCGAACGGAACCGCGGTAAACACCGCCACGCCCGCCAGGCTGGGCGCCAGGAAGAACCAGGCCGTCCGCGCCTGACGGCGGCGGATGCCGTGCTTTTGCCGCCGCGAACCTCTGCCTCGATCCTGGCTTCTCATTCTCGCTCCGCCTGGTACAGCATCACCTGCTGCTCTACGGCGGACGCCGCCTGTTCGACGGAGATCTTGCCTCTAAGACAGTCCATGGAACCGCTCACAACCATTCCCAGAAGCGTCTGATTCACATTCACCGGCTGACGGACGTCTTCGATCAGCCCGCGAAGCTTTGCCCGGTTCTCCGCGTCCGGATAACTGGCGCCGGCGGTGTAGTCCCAGTTGTTAAAACCCATACTGAAGGAAATATTATTGCCTTCTATCGCAAACATGGCATCCAGTCCCGCGACGCTGACCGGGAATCCGTCGTAGAGGTTCTCCTTCTGCACATCCGCGGAGAAGATGCATTTCACGAAATCCTTCGCCAGGTCCGGGTTGGCCGTCGCCTGATTGATTCCGATGAGCCCGCTCGGAAAATAGATTCCGTTCACCAGCTCCACGGCTGCGTCCGGATGGTTCGTCAGAAATGTCACCGGATAGCCGAAATCGGAAATACTGTCCATCCTCTCAATGCCGCTGGCCGCCAGGCCCGCGTCGAAGAAGATGGCGCTGCCCTTGATGCCAAGAGGCAGCACGCGGTTGCTCACATGGACATCGTCCTGCTCCTGATCGGTAAAGGTCTCTTTGGACCCACTGGCTTCCGCCAGGGCCTTCGCCGCCTCCAGATACGTGATAAGCGTCCCATGATCGAGATTTAAGCCGTCCGCGCCGAACAGCTCCGGATAATGCAGAACCGCCAGCTCCCGCATGACCGATTCGTAGGTATCCGCCCACTGGAGTGGTTTTTCTCCCCGATAATCACGGATGCTCTCCAGAGAATTCCACGCCTCCACTGCGTCTGCATTTCCCAGAGCGATGGGAACCTGGATCCGGGCCGGCATCTGGTAAATGCCTCCGTCCGCGTCGGTGTAGCTCTCCGCCACCTGTGTCAGAAGCGGCGATTCCTGCTGGATCTGGGCGAACAGCTCCCGCATATCCATCAGCACGCCCTTCGCCTTATAGGAATCGGCGGGCAGGCCGTCCAGAACGAATACGTCGGCGCCTTTGCCGTTTAAGATCTCCGTGTTCAGCGCACGGATCGTGTCGTCCGAGATGGTGGAAACATTGGTGTCCGTCTCCGTCGCGCAGCGCACATCCACGAACACATCCGGGTTCTCCTCCTGGAAGACGGATGCGGCCTGACGGACCGTGGCGTTGTCGGTTAAGCTGTAGACCGTAAGCGTGTAGCGGGGAACGCTGGGCATCTCCGGGTCGTAGGTATAATGACAGACCACAAATCCGGCAAATCCCCCATTCGTATAGCAGCCGTAGAAATCATTATCGTCTCCGGCGCAGATGGCGCTCAGATACCGGCTCTGACGGCCCATGGAGTTTAATCTTCCATCCATCACCTGCTCCCACAGGGTTCCGCCCTTATTGACATGGAACAGCCCCTTCTCGCTTGCCAGATAGACGCCGCCCTCGCCATCGCCGAACAGATAATTGCCCTCGCCGTACTCAGTGATTCCAATGCTGTCGTCGAAGGGGATGTCCTCGATCTTCCTGCCGTCGCTTAAGTCGTAGCGGGTAACGCCGTCCTCCGTGACGGTCAGGAATTCATTGCCCTCTATGTAACCGACGCTGGAATCCGAAACTGCCGGGAACCGTGCCATGCTGAAAAGCATCGCGCCGTCGGGTCGGTAGCAGTAGACATAATCCATATCGTGAAGCAGGATCCTGCCGTCCGCTGCCACGTCGATCTGGCCGGGGATCAGACCGTACTCCTGACCGGCCGGCGGGAGGAACACATCGGAGAGCAGCTCCGTTACGCTGCCGTCGCCGCCTGTCTGGTACAGATGACACACGTAGCCTTCGTCGTCCATGGCGGTAAAATAATATTTGCCGTCCAGGCCGTAGGTGATCTTATAGGGCTCGGAACAGACATCCCCGGAGGTCAGCCTGTCCCGGTACCATTCCATCCACTCGGAATCCAGCTTCCAGGATTCTCCGTCGTAGAGATAGCGGACGGAGTCATGGGACTCGTAGTCGCACATATAGAACTCAAGACGGCCGCCCTCGCCTTTCAGAAGCGTGGTGTAGGAGTATTGGCTGGCGCTGTCGGGGAAGGTGAATTCTTCTTCCACATAACGGCCCAGCGGGATCTCGCCGTCCACGGCGGACGCCTGGGAACCGCCGAAGAGGCCGGAGCCGGACGATGCGTCTCCGCTTCCGCCGCCCTGGCTGTCCCCGGCGGAACCGCCGCCGGACTGGGAGTCGCCGCCGGACGCGCCGGAATTTTCCTCTCCCGCCTTCGTGTATTGACCGGTTCCCGCCCCGTTCCCGCAGCCGGCCAGAAGTCCGGCCGCAAGCGCGGCGGCGAGAACGATGGATATCATTCGATGTTTGCGCATAGATTTTCGTCCTCCTTCATGCTATTCCTCTGCAGGCGCGCCTCGGCGAACCGCTCGCCCGGCGTGCCTTCTGTATACCGATTTTAACAGGGGTTTCTCTAAAAATACTGGAAAGAGAAAGTTATTTTTAAAGATTATTTAGAGATATGTATGATATAATTTTTTTGGAAAGTATCATGTTCAGATCGTACTCAGAATTGCAGGAGACAGTTCCATGCGGATTTTAATGATTGAAGACGACAAAGATCTCTGCCTGAATATTAAACTGGCGCTTAACGCGGCCGGATATGAAACGGAATGCTGCCACAGCGGCGACGACGGGCTGTTCTACGCAAAAAGCGGGGCCTACGACGTGATCGTGCTGGACCGGATGCTGCCTAAGGTAGACGGACTGACCGTGCTTCTGAGCCTGCGCCGTCAGGGCGTGCAGACGCCGGTGATCCTGGCGACAGCTCTGGACGGACTGGGCGAGCGGATCGACGGACTGGACGCGGGGGCGGATGATTATCTGGTAAAGCCGTTCGCGGTGGAGGAGCTGATGGCGCGGATCCGGGCCATTACCCGCAGACCGGGGAGGCTTCAGGATCCGGGCCGTCTGACGGCTTACGGGATCTGTCTGGAACCCGACCGGCGTATTCTCTCCTGCGAAGGGAAAAGCGTGAACCTGTCGAAGCGGGAAGCCTCGCTTCTGGAATGCTTCCTGAAGCATCCGGGACAGACGCTCGCCCGGGCGCGGATCCTCTCCTATGTCTGGGGCTCCGCGGCCGAGGTAGAGGAAGGGAATCTGGATAATTACATCTATTTTCTAAGGCGCCGGCTGTCCGCAGTGAACGCACCGGCGAAGCTGACGACGGTACATGGAGTCGGGTATCTGCTGGAATCGGCGGAATCCGACTGAGAGAAACCAGATATTACGCGCTACAGGAGCTTCTTATGAAAATGTCTTTCTCCGGCAGTCAGAAACCGGGCCTTTCCAAAACACGCAACCCGTCCGCACCGCGGACCGCAGGCCGCCGCGGCGGCCGTTTTGCCGCCAACTCCATGAACGTCCTGCGCCGCCGGCTGACGCTTCTGTATGCAGTCACGACCTCCCTGATCCTGACGCTGGTCATGGCGGCGTTTCTCATCATGCGCATTCGGGAAACCAGGCAGGGACAGATGGAGGATTTCTATGATCTGTGGAATTCGCTGCAGTTCCGACTCCAATCCGATACGACGATCGCCCAGGGATTCCTGGCGCAGACGGAAGCCGATCATAAGGTCGTCATCCATATAGAAGAAAACGGAACGGCTCTCCTTTATAACGGCTCGTGGCAGCCTCAGACGCCGCGGGCGGAGCTGATCGGGCGGGTGAAAGCGCTGGCCGAAGCGGAGGGCGTATTTACCACGGTGCGGCCGATCTCGGCCTCTTCCGTAGTCAGCTCCATTTTCACGTTTCAGGGAGAATCCGGAGAGGATTACTGCGCCCGGGTGCTTGTCTCGGCCTTCGGCAGATCCGTCCGCGCCCTGTGTCTGATCGCCTATGTGCCGCCTGTAACCGACGCTCTCAGAACGACGCTGATCTGGCTCGCCGCGCTGGAGCTTCTGGGCGTCGCGGGCCTGTCCGCGATCAGCTGGTATTTCGTCGGCTGGTCGCTTCGCCCGGTGGCGGAAAGTCAGCGGAAGCAGGCGGAATTTATCGCGGCGGCCTCCCACGAGCTGCGCTCGCCTCTGGCCGTGCTGCGTTCCGGGATCGCCGCGCTGCAGAGCGCCTTCGCGGAGGTCTCTGCCTCTCCCCGGTCTCTGTCCGGGGAGGACGCATCCGGCGCGTCCGTCTCCGGCCTTCTGTCCACCTTCGACAGCGAATGCGGCCGAATGGCGCGTCTCATCGACGATATGCTCCTTCTGGCGTCTGCCGACGCCCGGACATGGAAGCTTACGATGTCCGATGTGGATCTGGACACGCTCCTGATCGACACCTATGACGCCTGGCTCCCGCTCTGCCGCGGAAAGGGCATCGGCCTGCGGCTGGCGCTTCCCGAGGAGCCGCTTCCTGTCCTTAAGGGCGACGCGGAACGCATCCGCCAGATCCTGGCGATCCTTCTGGATAACGCGGCCGCCTACACCCCGGCGGGAAAGGATATTCTGCTCAGCGCGGAGCCCGTCTCCGATCCCGGCCGGTCCGTCCTGCATTCCGGTCGTTTCCGGCGCCGGCTTCCGGCCGGGCGTTCCGGATCCGTTCGGATCCCCTCGCCGGCCCGCCAGGCCAGGATCCCAGGCGTCGCCTTGCCGGCTCATCGGGCCGGGATCTCCGGAGTCACCTTGCCGGTTCATCAGGCCAGAATCTCCGGCGTCGCCTTGCATGTCGCAGACCAGGGGCCCGGCATCCCCGACGATGTCAAACCCTATATCTTCGACCGTTTCTACCGTGCCGATTCCGCCCGCAGCGACAAGTCCCATTTCGGTCTGGGCCTGAGCATCGCAAAGGAGCTGGCCGCTCTCCACGGAGGAAGTCTCTCTGTCTCGGATACAGAAACAGGAGGAAGCTGCTTTACGGCGGTCTTCCCCCTGAATTCAAATGCTGCTGACTGATTACCGGTCGATCTCCTCTTTCACCTGCGCAAGACTCATTCCCCGTTCTCTGGCGATGCGGGCCAGATCCTCGTATTCCAGCTTCGAACGGCTGACGCCGTAGCCGGACGAATCCTTGCGCCGGACGGCTCCGTAAGGTGTTTCAATCACCGTTTCCTTCCGGTCAAGCACGTAGCGGCAGGTCTTAAGCTCACGGACGCCGATGGTCGTCGTATGCAGGTAGATCAGCCTCAGAAGCTCCTCCCGGTTCTCTTCCCGGCACATGACGCGCAGAAGCGTCCCCGGCCGGGATTTCTTCATCCCGATGGGAATCGTATAGACCTCCAGGGCGCCGCCCTCCAGCAGGCGTTCCATCGCAAAACCCAGCGCCTCTGCTGTCATATCGTCCACATTGCAGGACAGCTCCAGAACCAGATCGGTCCGGTCCTCTGTCTCTCCCAGCATGGCCCGGACGCAGTTGGCCATTTCAAACTCCTTCTTCCCCATGCCGTAGCCGATGGCCCGGGTGCGCATCACCGGCATATCGCCGAACCGGGACGCGAAATGCTTCAGAAGCGCCGCGCCGGTCGGCGTGCACAGCTCGCCCTTCACGCTGCCTCCGTAGACCGGCACATCCCGCAGGATATAGGCCGTGGCAGGAGCAGGCACCGGCAGGATCCCGTGGGCGCAGCGCACCTTGCCGCTTCCCACATGGACCGGAGACACCACCACCTCGTCGGGCGCCAGCCGGTCCATCAGAAGGCATACCGCCGTCACGTCTGCAATGGCGTCCATCGTCCCCACCTCGTGAAAATGAATCTCTGTCACCGGCATGCCGTGCGCATGGCTCTCCGCCTCGGCGATCAGCCCGTAAACCGCCAGAATGTCGTCCTTCACCTTCGCTGCGTTCCGGACGGACGCGGGAAGCGAGAGATGATCCTGAACGATATGCTCAATATCATGCATACTGCTGTGATGGTGATGACCATGATGATCGTGATCATGACCGTCCCCGTGGTCATGGTCGTGATGGACATGGTCGTGATCGTCCGCATGATCATGATACTCATGCCCATGGTCATGACAGGCCGCATGGCCGTGTTCATGGTCATGATGGCTGTGCTCATCCTCGCAGTCGCCGTGGTCATGGTACTCGTGATCATGATCGTCTGCATGCTCATGCCCATGCTCCTCATGCTCATGCACGTCAAGGCTCTCCTCCTCGGCTCCGTCCACGGTCACCGTAATGTGTGTTCCCGTGATCCCGCACTTCACCGAAGTCTCTCTCGTCACCCGCACGCCGGGCAGTCCCAACCCGTTCATTTCCCGAAGAAACTGCTCCGCTTCGCCCTCCGGCAGAAGCTCAAGAAGCGCAGCGGTCAGCATATCGCCTGCCGCGCCCATTCCGCAGTCCAGATACAGTGTTTTCATAATATTAATGCTTCCTCTCCATATGATTGATCATGCCGGCCAGATATCCGGCTCCAAATCCGTTGTCGATATTCACCACAGACACGCCGCTGGCACAGGAATTCAGCATGGAAAGAAGGGCGGAAAGCCCCCCGAAGGACGCTCCGTAACCGACGCTGGTGGGCACCGCGATCACCGGGCAGTCCGCCAGTCCTCCGATGACGCTGGCCAGAGCCCCCTCCATCCCTGCGATTGCGATAATGACGCTGGCGCCCATGATGTCGTCCAGATGGGCCAGCGTCCGGTGAAGTCCGGCCACGCCTACGTCGTAGAGGCGCACCACCTCATTGCCCAGGATCTGCGCGGTCAGCGCCGCTTCCTCCGCCACCGGGATGTCGCTGGTCCCGCCGGTCGCCACCACGATCCGTCCGATTCCGTCCGGCTCGGGGAAGCCGCCGATGATCCCAACGCGGGCGTCCATATAATAGTCCATGGGATGCGTCTGTCCCACGAACTCCGCCGACTCCGCGCTCAGCCTGGTGATCAGGATATTCCCCTGTCCATGGCCCTTCATCACGTCAATGATCCCGACGATCTGCTCCGGCGTCTTGCCGGCGCCGTAGATCACCTCCGCCGCGCCCTGCCGCACCTTCCGGTGCAGATCCACCTTCGCATATCCGATATCCTCAAACGGCTCCTTCTTGATCTTCAGAAGCGCCTCTTCCACAGGCAGATCCCCTGTCCTCACCGCTTCCAGAATGCGTCTGATCTCGCTGTTCATCCCTAATCTCCTTCTAAGTGACCTTCAAGCTGCTCACCGGGTCGTAAGATCCAGAAGCACCGCCCGGTACTCTTTCCCAAGCTCCGATGCGATCTCTTCCCGCCGCTTTACCAGAAGCTCCAGCTGATCCGGTTTGACCTGGATTCTGGCGCAGCCGTCCAAAAGCCGCACCCGAAAGTCCCGAAAGCCCAGGGAAGCCAGATACCCTTCCGCGGTCTCGGTCCGTGCCAGCTTCTCTGCGGTGATCTCTTCTCCCGCCGGGATCCTGGTCGCCAGGCAGGCGTAGGCCGGCTTGTCCCAGGTGAACAGTCCCGCTTCCCGGGAAAGCCGCCGGATCTCCGTCTTCGTCAGTCCGCACTCCCGCAGGGGCGACCGCACCTTCAGCTCCTTAAGCGCCCGCATACCGGGCCGGTCCCCCGCGTCGTCGGAAGCGTTGGTCCCGTCCAGCAGAAGCAGAAATCCATCCTCTGCCGCCGCCCTCAGGATCTCCCCGAAGATCGCCTGCTTACAGTAATAGCACCGGTCGGACGGGTTGGCCCGCACGCGCGGATCCGCCAGAACGTCCAGCGTCAGCACCCGCATGTCCGCGCCGGTCTCCTCCGCCGCGCGCAGCGCATCCTCATACTCGAACCGGGGCTGAAACGCAGAACGCACATAGTAAGCCTTCACCTGCGCCCCGGCACGGACCGCCGCCCAGAGCAGATACGTAGAATCCACGCCGCCGGAGAACGCCACCGCAATCTTCGGATTATCCCGGAAAAACTCCTGTAATGTCATGCTCCGCTTTCTTCCTTTCTTCTGTCCGGCCGGCGGCCAGAAGCACGTCGCTTTCCCGCTCCGTTCCCGCAACAGCCGCCGGTGATCCGGCTAGTTCACATATTTCTCCGCGTCCTTCAGAGTTCCGTTCTTCGTATGGTTCTCAAAGTACACGTATTATCCTTCCCCTTCGAATGTATGTATCCCGTTTCGACGGTTAGCTTTATTCTACACCAAATATCGACCTGCCGCAACAAAAACAGGCATATTGCCAAACCAATCATTTTGATATATAATGATAGTTGTAAGAATATTTACTCTTTTGCCAAAGTTTTCAAACTGCAAGGAGACTATTGAGTATATGAAAAAGCAAGAGAAATTCATCTCCGCGTGGGAAAGCGCCGGTCTGCCGGTGATCGTGCTTGAACGCGCGGCAGACGGGTTCGCACCGGTCTATCAGAACAGTGCGGCGGACGCCCTCTGCGAGGAGCCCGGCCGCAGTCTTACGGACCACATTCCGGAGGAGATCCGGACACGGCTGCTGGGGGGCGGCCCATGTCCTGTTGAAGACGAGCTTCCTTTCCTCTTCCTCATACGCAGCGGAGCCTATTCCCTGGTTCCCTTCCGCTGGGAGGAATACCGCGTCTGCATGCTCCATGAGGTAACCGGCTATTACAACGAAAACCGGCGCATTCTCAACGAGGCTGTCATGGCCAGCGAAGCCAAGACCAGCTTCCTCTCGGAGATGTCGCACGACATCCGCACGCCCATGGGCGCGATCATCGGTATGACGGATATCGCCCTGATGCAGGAAGACATTCCTGCCCGCGTGAAGGAGTGCTTAAATAAGATCAAGACGGCTTCCGGCCATATGATGTCGCTGCTGAACGAGGTTCTGGATATGTCCCGCATCGAGAGCGGGCGGATCCTGCTTCAGGAGGAGGACGTGGATCTGGCGGATCTCCTCCACGAGGTCCTGACCGTGATCCGTCCCCAGGCCGACGCGGGAAAGCTGCATTTCTCCCTGAAGCTGGGAGAGATGGCCGAGGAACGGCTGCGCGGCGACAGTGTGCGTTTAAAACAGATCTGCATCAACCTTCTCTCCAACGCGGTCAAGTTCACCCCCGCCGGCGGCGACGTGGAAATGAGCCTTGAGACCGTCCCGGCCGGAGAACCGGACCGGGTGCTGCTGAAGCTGAAGGTACAGGACAACGGCATCGGCATGAGCGAAGAATTCCTCCAGCGGATCTTCGTGGCCTTCGAGCGTGAGGAGAAATCCACCACCAGCAAGATCCAGGGTACCGGACTCGGCATGGCAATCACGAAGAACCTGGTGGAGCTGATGGGCGGCACGATCTCCGTGAAGAGCCGGCTCCATGAGGGCAGCTGCTTCTATGTGGAGATCCCGTTTACCGCCAGCACGGACATGGAAGAGAGCCACAGATGCGCCCTGTCCGGCAGGCGCGTCCTGCTTTTCGACGACCGCGAGGATCAGGCGGAGCAGATCCGCGGAATGCTCGGACGTCTCGGCGTCTCCGTCGACGCGGCAGCCAGCACGGACGCCGCTGTGGATCTGATCAATGAGATGGCATTTTCTGATGAGAGATATTTCGCGATGCTGACCGTGGAGAAGGTGAAGAACGCGGAGATGCTCCTGTTCCTTCCGCAGGTCCGCCAGCGGATGGGCGCGGATTTCCCGATCCTTTTGCTGTCCGACAACGACTGGACCCAGATGGAATATGTCTACACGCGGGCCGGCGTGGATGCGTTTATCCCGCTTCCCCTGTTCCGGACAAGGCTCTCGGCAGGGCTCTACGCCTTCACCGACGAAGCGAAGCAGGAGCTTGGAGAAAGCGGCGGCAAACGGTGGAACTTCCACGGCAAGCGGATCCTTCTGGCGGAGGACAACGAGATCAACCGGGAGATCGCCCTGGAGCTTCTCGGCATGGCAAACCTGCAGATCGAGACCGTGGAGAACGGCCGGGAAGCGGTGGACCGGTTCGCCGAGACCTCTCCCGATTATTACGATATGATCCTGATGGATATCCAGATGCCGGTGATGAACGGTCTGGAGGCCACGCGGACGATCCGCGCCCTGGACTGCGCGGACGCCAAGGATATCCCGATCGTGGCCATGACGGCCAACGCGTTCGTGGAGGATGTGCGGAATTCCCTGGAGGCGGGCATGAACGCCCATCTCGCCAAGCCCCTCGACATGAACCAGGTCTATTCCACGCTGGACTATTTTCTGGGGAGGGGCGGCCGATGAAGGAATACCAGCTGTCCTATATCCGGAATCTGAAACAGGTCATGCTTTTAAGCGATACGTCCCAGGAATTCGGTCTGGACGCGGAGCACTTTCTCAACGCGCGCCAGGAGAAGCGCCGCCAGATCGGCGGCCTTGTGAAGGAAAACTCGTCCCTGCTTCGGAAGTACCTCTTCCCTCTCCTGGACGACATTACGACGGCAACCCGCCAGGATATCGATGATCTGGATGAATTTGCGGACGCCTTAATGCCGGACAACCAGGATGTGATGCTGGCTTACACGATCCGCAGCTCGCTGGTCGCCTATGCCAGGCACTATGAGCTCCGCGACATGCTGATCCGGGAGCTCTACAATACGGGCATGGCTCTCTTCCACCTGAATTCGATCATCGAGACCACGGATCCCCACCGCTACCGCTGGAAGATGCGGATGATGTTCGGCGAAGCGGCCGCCTATATCAAGGTCTACGACGAGATCGAGGATCCCGAGACCCGCGGTTATATTCACCGTTCCATGGGCAACCTGGCGTTGGGCTACAACACCGGCTCGGTGTCCAACGGTGTGAAAAAGATGCAGATCCTCCGCCGTTCCCTCCAGATCCTGACCGATCCCGTCTATCAGCAGAAGACACCGTCCCTGCCATGGGATACCTATATCTACAAGAGCCACCAGGAACGGACCACCGGGCTTTCGTTCCTGCGCACCGGCCTGGCCGACGCACAGACGACGCGGGAGGTCATGGAGTCCGCAGAATATGTATGGGAACGCCAGCAGGAGGTCAGCCGCAGGACCGGCCGTCCTCTTTCGACCCGTTGGCATGTAACCTATAACCTGGCTCAGTATCATTGCGGCATCCTGACTCTGAAGCAGCTCCTTACTTATCTGGAGGAGCTGTACATGCAGAGGGATCTGAACGATTTCTCCGTAGAAGGAAACTACAACAACCTGTTCCTTCCCACCCTGTACGCGGAGTACCTGTCCAAGGACAGCCGGTACAGGGCGGCCAAGAAGGAGGTTCTGGGGCACATGTACCGGATGATGCTGCGCTACGTGCGCCGCATCCCTTCGGAGAAGATGACCTATCATTTCATCCGGAACCTGATGACCACCTTTCTCAATTTCATCGAGTACCCGGACGGCATCAAGCAGCGGGACTTCCTGCTGCAGCTGGTCGTCTGCCGGAACCCGGAGACGTTCGTCTACCTGCAGATGACGGCCTGCGTCTCGGAGATGCTCCTGGACCGGATCGCCGACCGAAAGCCCGAGCTTCTGATCGGCGCGATGGGGTGCCGGACCACGGACGAGGTCCTGGCTTCCCGGGAGAAGCTGAAGCGGCTGGCCTACGACAGCGGCATGTTCCACAACATCGGGCAGATGAATTTCTCCCGCTTAACGACCATGACCGGAAGGGACTGGCTGAAGGAGGAGCAGGAGCTGTTCCATTATCATGTGGAGATCGGAGCCAATATCTTAAAGCGCTGCGAATCCACGAAGCTCTTCGCCGACGCGGCAATGGGGCACCATTTCTATTATGACACTCTGGGAGGTTATCCCAAGGACTACGAACCCAGGGAGCACGAAAACCAGGTGATCGTGGATATCGTCGGACTGGCCGCCTATTTCAACCAGCTGCTGGACAACACGATCGACTATACCCGGCCGCCGCTGCCGCTTGACGAGGCTCTCCGGATGATCGAAGGGAAATCAGGAACCAGATTCTCTCCCGTGATCACCGGGCTGTTCCTGGAGATGCGGGACGAACTGGAAGAATATTTGAAGGACGGACGTCTAAAGGCCTATGAACTGGCCCTGCGGTACATGAAAGAAGAGGACTCCCCTCTGTAATACGTAAGGGAATCCTCTTTTTTTGCCTAACTTCGGCGCCCCTGCGGCCTGACCGTGGCGATATCGACCAGCGTGAGACTGCGCGCCCGGTTCTCCAGGCTTGTGGCCAGCGCCCCGGCGGTATCCAGGGAGGTCAGGACATGGACGCCGGTCTCGATGGCGTTGCGGCGGATGATGAATCCGTCGTGGCTGCGCTCCGCTCCCTGCTGGGGCGTATCGATGACCAGGTCGATCTGGTGACCCAGGATCAGGTCCAGCATGTTGGGCGACTCCTGCTCGATCTTATTGACCGCAACGGCGCGGACGCCGTGGGCGTTTAAAACCTTCGCCGTGCCCTTCGTGGAGAAGATCCGATAGCCTACCGCAGCGAACCTTCTGGCGATCTCCACCACGTCCTCCTTGTCCTCGTCGCGCACGGTGATGATCATGTTCTTATGCTTCGGCAGCTTGATCCCGGCGCCCTCAAACGCCTTATAAAGCGCCTCGTTAAATGTCTTCGCAATTCCCAGACACTCGCCGGTGGACTTCATCTCCGGCCCCAGGCTGATGTCGGCGCCCCGGATCTTCTCAAAGGAGAATACCGGCATCTTGATGGCGATGTAATCCGCCTTCTTCTGAAGTCCCGGCTCGTAGCCCAGCTCCCGCAGGCTGTGTCCGCAGATCACCTGGGTCGCCAGCGGAACGATAGGGATTCCCGTCACCTTGCTGATATAGGGCACGGTGCGGGAGGAACGGGGATTCACCTCGATGATGTAGACCTTCCCGCCGGCCACGATGAACTGGATGTTGATCATGCCCTTCACATGAAGGGCCCTGGCCAGCTTCTCCGTATAGTCCACCAGCGTCGCCTCCACCTCCGGCGTGATGCTGGGCGCCGGATAGACGGAAATACTGTCGCCGGAATGGATACCGGTCCGTTCGATATGCTCCATGATGCCGGGGATCAGGATGTCGGTTCCGTCGCAGACCGCATCCACCTCGATCTCCTTGCCGACGATATACTTGTCCACCAGGATCGGGTGATCCTGGGCGATCTGGTTGATGATGCCGATGAATTCGTCGATATCGTGGTCGCTGACGCAGATCTGCATGCCCTGTCCGCCCAGCACGTAGGAGGGCCGCACCAGCACCGGATAGCCCAGATCGTGGGCCGCCGCCTTGGCCTCCTCCGCCGTGAATACCGTGTGGCCCGCCGGCCGCGGGATCCTGCATTTCTCAAGGATCCGGTCGAACAGCTCCCGGTCCTCCGCCGCGTCCACATCCTCCGCCGCGGTGCCCAGGATCGGCACGCCCATCTTCATCAGGGCCTCCGTCAGCTTGATGGCCGTCTGTCCGCCGAACTGGACCACAGCCCCGTCGGGCTTCTCCAGATCCACGATGGACTCCACATCCTCCGGCGTCAGAGGCTCGAAATACAGCTTGTCCGCGATATCGAAGTCGGTGCTGACCGTCTCCGGATTGTTGTTGACAATGATCGTCTCATAGCCTTCCTTCGCGAAAGCCCAGGTGCTGTGAACCGAGCAGAAATCGAACTCGATACCCTGACCGATGCGGATGGGTCCGGAACCCAGAACCAGCACCTTCTTCCGCTCATGCTCTTCCGCTACCTCGTTCTCGCTGCCGAAGCAGGAATAATAGTAAGGCGTCTCCGCCGCGAACTCCGCGGCGCAGGTATCTACCATCTTATAGGCCGCCGTGATACCGTTCGCATGACGCATGGCTTTCACCTCGTCTGCCGGCACGCCGCTTAACCGGGCGATCACCTGATCGGGGAACTCGATCCGCTTGGCCTCGCGCAGAAGCTCCGGGGTCAGCGGCCCTTTCTCAAGCGCCGCCTCCATCTCTGTCAGGATCGCCAGCTTGTCGATAAACCAGTGATCGATCATCGTGATCTCATGGATCCGGTCATAGGAGAAGCCGCGCCGCAGGGCTTCGGCGATAACCCAGATCCGCCGGTCGTCCACCTTCTTAAGCTGCGCCTCCAGCTCCTCGTCGTCAAGTCCCGTAAAGTCGTAGGACCGCAGGCAGTCCACATGCTGCTCCAGGGAACGGATCGCCTTCATCAGCGCACCCTCGAAATTGGTGCAGATACTCATAACCTCTCCGGTTGCTTTCATCTGCGTACCAAGGTTACGCTTGGCGCTTATGAACTTGTCGAAGGGCAGCCGCGGCATCTTCACCACGCAGTAATCCAGCATCGGCTCGAAGCTGGCGTAGGTCTTCTTCGTCACCGCGTTTTTGATCTCGTCCAGGGTGTAACCTAACGCGATCTTGGCCGCCACCTTGGCGATGGGATAGCCCGTGGCCTTGGATGCCAGGGCCGAGGACCGGCTGACGCGGGGGTTCACCTCGATGACGCAGTATTCAAAGGACGTGGGATGCAGGGCGAACTGGACGTTGCAGCCGCCGGTGATTCCAAGCTCGGTGATGATGTTCAGCGCCGAGGTGCGGAGCATCTGGTACTCCTTGTCGCCCAGGGTCTGGGACGGAGCCACCACGATGCTGTCTCCGGTATGAACGCCCACCGGATCGATATTTTCCATGTTGCAGACCGTGATCACATTGCCCGCGCTGTCGCGCATGACCTCGTACTCGATCTCCTTCCAGCCGGCGATGCAGCGCTCCACCAGCACCTGTCCCACCCGGGACAGCCTGAGGCCGTTCTGCAGGATCTCCACCAGCTGCTCCTGATTGTAAGCGATGCCGCCGCCGCTGCCGCCCAGGGTGTAGGCCGGCCTGAGCACCACCGGATAGCCGATCGTATTGGTGAACGCGATACCCTCCTCCACCGACTCCACCACCTGGGACGGAGCCACGGGCTCGCCGATCTTCTCCATCGTTTCCTTGAATTCCAGGCGGTCCTCCGCCTTCTTAATCGTGGCAGCCGTCGTCCCGATCAGGCGCACGTTGTGCTCCTTTAAGAAGCCTGCCTCCTCCAGCTCCATGGCCAAATTCAGCCCCGCCTGTCCGCCCAGGGTGGGAAGGACGCTGTCCGGCTTTTCCTTCAGGATCAGCTGCTCCACCACCTCCAGGGTCAGCGGCTCGATGTAGACCCGGTCGGCGATATCCCTGTCGGTCATGATCGTGGCAGGGTTGGAGTTTAAGAGCACCACCTCGATGCCCTCCTCCTTTAAGGAGCGGCATGCCTGGGTTCCGGCGTAGTCGAACTCCGCCGCCTGACCGATGATGATGGGGCCGCTTCCCAGCATAAGGACTTTCCTGATATCCGGATTCTTAGGCATCTGCGCTCACCTCCATCATTTTAAGGAAACGGTCGAACAGATAACCGGAATCCTGGGGGCCGGGACACGCCTCCGGATGGTACTGGACCGTGAAAATGTTCTTGCCAACATAGCGTAAGCCCTCGTTGGTCCCGTCGTTCACGTTGACGAAGGCCGGCACCGCCACGTTCGGATCCAGGCTGTCCGTATCCACCGCATACCCGTGGTTCTGGGAGGAAATGTAGACCCGCCCGGTCTCCAGATCCTTCACCGGATGGTTACCGCCCCGGTGACCGTATTTTAACTTATAGGTATCCGCTCCGGTAGCCAGCGCCATCAGCTGATGACCCAGGCAGATCGCGAAGATCGGCACGTCGGATTCATAGAGCCTGCGGATCTGGCGGATCACTTCCACATTCTCCTTGGGATCGCCGGGACCGTTGCTGAGCATGATGCCGTCGGGATGGCCGGCCAGGATCTCCTCCGCGGAGGTATCGCTGGGATAGACCGTCACCTGGCATCCCCTCTCCGCCAGGGAAAGGGCGATATTCTTCTTGGCTCCCAGATCCAGGAGGGCCACTCTTCTGCCGGTCCCCGCCCGCTTCACAAGGCTTTCGGGCCGCTCCGCGGTGCGGACGGATATGGGCTCCGCCGTCGGATCGCTGGGCTTTATCACGTATTTCTCCTTACAGGATGTGGCCGCTACCACGCCGCTCACGCGGTAGGCGCGGATCCGGCTTAAGGGTTCCTCCAAATCACGGTATGACGTGGTCGTGATCATACCGTTCATCGTGCCTTTTTCTCTTAAACGCTTCGTGAGGGCTCTTGTATCGATACCGCTGATACCGGGAATGTTCTGCTCGGATAAGAAATTCTGAATGGTGCCGTCGCTTCGGAAATTACTGGGAATACGGGATAATTCGCGGACAATGTAGCCGTCCGGCCACGCCTTTGCCGATTCCATGTCCGGGTGGGCAATGCCGTAATTACCGATCAGGGGATATGTCATGACGACTGCCTGTCCCGCGTAGGAAGGGTCGGTAAGGACTTCCAGGTATCCGGTCATCGACGTGTTGAAGACGATCTCGCTGATGACCTCTCTGGGAGAACCGATGCTCTGGCCTTCGAATACGGCGCCGTCTTCCAGTATCAGGTACGCTTTCATGAATCACCATTCCTTTCTTTGTCATACAAAGCCGATAGCATTATACAGGATGCACCCCTGTTTTGCAATCGCTTTTTTCATGATTTTTCCTCACACCGATACATCTTTTTTCGTCAGGTTCGATATACTGGTATGGATTAGTAAAATCAGGAGCAATATGTATCAGAATATCCATATCTGCGCCGCAGACAGGGGTGCCGCCGGCCTTCTGCAGGTCCATGCGGTCTCCCTTGCCAACGGCTTTCCGATCGCCGGCGCCACGGTTCGGATCCTCTGCGGCGAAGATCCGGCCCGAACGCTTCACACAGCCGAGACTGACTCCTCCGGACAGACCCCGCAGATCGCCCTTGCGGCCCCGCCGTTGGAGTACAGTCTGACGCCTGGCGAAGGAAAACCCTATAGCGAGTACAACCTGGAGGTTACAGCGCCGGGTTACAAACCCCTTTCGATCCGGGGCGTCCAGATCCTTCCGGACACGACCGCCATTCAGCCGGCCGCCCTGGAGCCCGCCGGCGACAATGAGCCGCAGGAGGATCCGGTCACGATCCCCGACCACGGCCTCTACGGGAGCTACCCGCCCAAGATCGCCGAATCGGAGGTAAAGCATGTCCGGGAGAGCGGCGAGATCGTCTTAAGCCGCGTCGTGGTGCCTCAGACCATCGTCGTTCACGACGGCGTTCCCACGGACCTCTCCGCGAAGAACTATTACGTCCCGTACCGGGACTATATCAAGAACGTGGCCTCCAGCGAGATCTACGCCACCTGGCCCCGGGCCTCCATCACCGCCAATGTACTGGCCATCATGTCCTTCACCCTGAACCGCGTCTATACCGAATGGTACCGGAACCAGGGCCATGACTTTACGATCACATCCTCCACAGCCTTCGACCACAAATGGATCTACGGCCGCAGCATCTATGAAAGCATCTCCCTGACCGTGGACGAGATCTTCGACAATTATCTGTCCCGCCCGGACGTCAAGCAGCCGATCCTGACCCAGTACTGCGACGGGCGGATGGTGGCCTGTCCGGGATGGATGACGCAGTGGGGCTCGGCGGAGCTGGGAGAACAGGGCTACAGTCCCATCGAGATCCTCCGCTATTACTACGGCTCGGACATCTACATCAATACCGCCGAACAGATCGCAGGCATTCCCTCCTCCTGGCCCGGCGACACGCTGCGCGTCGGCTCCTCGGGACAGAAGGTGGCGCAGCTCCAGGAACAGCTGAACGCCATCGCCGGCGTCTACACCGCCATTCCCCACGTGGAGAGCGACGGCCTCTATGGTCCCGCCACATCGGAAGCGGTGCGCACGTTCCAGTCCATCTTCGGGCTGCCCCAGAGCGGCGCCGCCGATTTCGCCACCTGGTACAAGGTGTCGCATATCTATGTGGGAATCACAAGGATCGCGGAACTGCAGTAAACTGCCATGCGGATGCGGACACAGATCCAATGCCGGTTTTGCCGCGGATGCATACGGACACAGATCCGATGCCGGTTTTACCGCGGATGCATACGGACACAGGCGCTGCCGCGGTTCACGCGCACAGAAAGCGCCGCCTGCCGCGTCCCCCTTTGGACGCCGCAGACGGCGCATATTCATCTCTGTGATCCGGTTCGCATCAGCCCAGCGGGCCTCTCGGTGCTGCCGTCGTCTCAGGTTCGGTGGGCGGAGCGATCGTGGTCTCCGGTACCGTCTCGGGAATCGTCTCCGGTACTGCTTCCGCCTCCGTCTCTGCCACACGGTCGACCGTGAGTCCGCTGATCGACAGGGTGGGAAGCTCTACCCGCTCTCCGTTGGCCGTCATGTAACGGTTCACGCCGGTAAACGTTCCCGTCACGGTCACGATATCGCCGTGCCCCAGAACCACGGAAATCCGGGACTTATTAAACTCGCACACCATCTGTGTCGCAAGATCGCCGTCCACGGCGATCAGAAGCTGCATCATATCGTTATCCAGACTGGCGAACTGCACGACGCTTCCGGTATAGGTCAGCTCCCTCTCTTCAAGCCCGGACGCCTGGCTCATCAGCTCCTCATAGGCGACCGCCGGCGTCTCTTCCGCTTCCTCTTCTTCCTCCGCGGACGTCTCCCCGGCCATGGAGCCTAAAACCTCCTGAATGGACTCCTCCATCCCCATCAGGGATTCCTCGACCGATTCCAGAGATTCGGCCAGTCCTTCCAGTTCCTCCACTCTGGCCTCCAGGGATTCCACGGAAGCATCGACCGCTTCCCCATCCACCAGGCCCTCTCCGGATCCTTCCTCCGCAGCCGTCACGACCTCGGCCGAAGTCCTCTCGCCCACCGGACTGATGGAGGTGTCCGAAGATCCGGACGAACAGCCGGCCGCAAGCATCATCACGCACACGGCGGCAGCCATATATCTACGCATCGCTATCCCTCCCCTGTACCTTATTCCTATCTTATCCCCTTATTTTATGACGTTTTCTCTGCCGCGTCAATAGTTTTCTGACCGGTTCAGCCCGGTTCACCGCACAGCCTCTTCATGGACCATATAGGTGTTATAGCCTAGCTCTCTGAGCCTCCGCTCCATCCTTACAGCGTTGTCCAGCTGAAGGAACGCGCCCGCGCGCACCTTATAATATCCGTCCTGATATACGATGAACGCCGGGAAGCCCTGGGCCTGCAGCTGGGCCGAAGCCTGAACCGCCGCGTCCCTGCCCGGGAACGCCCCGATCTGGATCTGATAATAGACCGGCGCCCCGGACTCCTGCCGCAGCGTCTGGACGATCCCGCCGGCGACGGCCCTGGCGATCTGTTCAAAATTTCCGTCAAACAGCCGGTTGTCGGCCTCATTGTCCAGAAATCCCGTCTCGATCAGAACCGCAGGTCCCTGCGTCTCCCGAAGAACCACCAGTCCCGGTCGCTCCACGACCCCCAGATCGGCGTACCCGGTCCGGACCAGGTTGTTTTGGATATTCGCCGCCAGCGCCTCTGACGCGCCGCCCTTCTCATAGACCAGCACCTGAGCGCCGGACGCGCTTCCCGGCTGAGGCATCGCGTTGCGGTGGAAAGACACGAAATAATCCGCTCCCGACCGGTTGGCGATCTCCGCCTTCTCATACGGCGTCTGGTAGATATCGTCGATCCTCGTAAACATCACGTCGATCCCCTCGCCGGCCAGCAGCCGTCCGACCTCCAGCGCCAGCTTCAGATTATCGTCCTTCTCCAGCCGTCCGTTATAGACGGCTCCCGGTTCCATTCCGCCGTGCCCGGCATCCAGAATGACCTTCTTATTCGATATCAATTCGATTGCTCCTCTCGGAAAATCCTGTCATTCCATCATATGAACGAACCGGCCGATTCGAATCCTGTCCGCCGAAGTCCTTCCGCACTGCGCGGCACCGGCCTGTCTGCCCGTGCCACGGCCCCCGCACGAACCCGCTGCAGCGACAGCCTGTCCGCCCGGCCCCAGGCCCCCGGCCATGCACGAACCTGCCGCAACGACGGTCTGCCCGCATAGAAAAAGGGAACGGCCGCTAGGCCATTCCCCTGTATTCCTGCTTCCACGCCTCCAGCGTCTGTCTGGCGCCCTCCATCCGCCTGACCGGATCCTTAGCGAACATTTCCTCCAGCTTCTTCATTCCATCCGACTGCTCCGCCGTCTCCTTTGCCCTGGCGAAATCCTCATCCCACGCCGCCTTCAGCTCCTCGGTGACAATCGGCTGATAACGGTCCTTTAAGGAAATATCCGGATCCATCCGCGTCAGATGGTAGATCCGCTCCAGAACCGATACGTCCTTCAGCTTGCCGTAGGCCCGGTCGTAAGCGCTTAACGCCTTGTCGAACTGGAAGATCCTGGCGTAGCACGCGCCCAGATTGTTCCAGACCCTGCCCAGGAACGCGTCGTCCGCCTTCTGGGCCAGATAGGATTCCAGAATCTTCTCGTATCCGGCGATGGCCCGGCCGTACTGCTTGAAGCCGAACAGGTAATCCGCCTTCCGTTTCGCGTACTCGAGCGGCGGCAGCTTCCGAAGCGCCGCCACCTTCTGTCTCAGCCGGTTGATCTCGGCGGTGGTATAGTAATCGCATTCCTGCAGAAACAGAAACAGCAGCTCGTCCTGGTTCTCACCGCTCTTCATCCACCGTTCCAGCTTCAGGGCCGTATACCCCATGTCCAGCTCCTCGCGGATGAAATCCACCAGGTTCCGGTCCATAAAGCCGTCCAGCGCCAGAAGCGGGTGATTGTAAATGGCGTAGCAGAGCTCCTGGGAGGTATAGATATGGATCCCCAGGTTCTCGATAAAGAACGGATGGCTGACCTTTTCCTTTCTGCACAGTATGACGCTCATAGCATTACCTCTTGTCTGATGACCGCGCCGGTGGACGGATAGAATTCGCCGAAGCCCAGATCCTTCACCACCACAGCCATGGTATTTTCATCTAAGAATGCCACCTGAAGCTGAATCCTCAGCGTCTTGTCGTCCCGTTCCGGGAATCCCTCCAGCGTCAGCTTCACCACCTTCCGGCGCTTGGGATCCGCCGGCGAGATGACAAATTCCAGATACTGCTGGTTGTCCAGGATGAATTCCTGCGTCGTCCTGGCCTCGTACCAGCTGTCGCCCGCCGCCGCCAGGATCATCTGATCCTCCTGGTCCCGGCGCATGACCTTCATGGATACCGTTGTGTCCAGCCGGCCGTCGCAGACCAGCACATAGGGATACATCGTCTTATCCCGCTCCAGATCCGCTGCCTTGTACGCGGCTCCCTGGACAAACAGCGCCTGATCCACATACACCTTTCTCCTGGCGCAGACCAGCTTCATGAAGCCCGCCGCCCAGTCCTGCTTCTCGAAGCCCTTCCCCGTCAGGAAAACGGAGGAGAACAGCTTCTTCTGCAGGAATCTCTCGCCGCAGGAGCATAGGATCTTATCCGCCAGCTTCACGCCGGACGGGGTGCTTAAAATGTCCAGGTTAAAGCCTTCGTCCAGCTTCTCCCGGTCCGCCACCACCGTCACCTGGCGCATTCCCCGCTGGACCTTCATCTCATAATAGCAGAGAAAATCCTCCGAAAGATCGAACATCCCCACCTGGTTGTTCCAGACCTCGCGCTTCTGGCTCAGGACATAGTAGAGAAAGCTCTCCGTATGGCTGATGATGCGGATCCGGTCCCTGGGGATCTTTAAGCGGTCCGCACAGTAAACCAGCATATCCATCAGCTTCGCGCTGATCCTGGGCACCGTGACCACCAGCCTGCCGATGCGGCCGGAGTCATAGTCCGCCGCTCCGTCCGACGGCGCCTGCACGCCGCCGTCTTCCGTCTCCTGCTGCCCGTCCGCTTCCGCCGTCGCGGCTGCCTCTTCCATCCCGGACGTCTCCGTACGTCTGTCCGGCTCCGCCTGCCCGGCGGCCTTTGCCGTTCCAACCGCTTCCGCCTGCGCGGCCCGGCCCGCCTGACCCGCCGTTCCCGCGCGGCCTGCCGGCCCGAAGTCCTTCGCCGTACCGGATGCCGCTTCCGCCGCCCTGTCCGGCTCCCGCTCCGCGGCCTCCGCCCGGTCGGCCTCCCGTACCGCCGCGGCCAGCACGCATTCCAGGAACTTCTGCATCAGATCCAGTCCCTCGTAGCGGACGCCGCCGATGGTGGCCGTCCCCTCCTTGCGCAGCAGCTTCAGAAGCTTGTCCACGATGACGCCGTCCCCCACAAGGGCGCCCGCATACGCGTCCTGGCCGATCAGCCATACGTCCTCGTCCTTTTTCTTGCAGATCACCGTGGGATAATTCAGTACCTCTCCCAGTCCGGCACAGCATACCTGCGTATAGGTATCGCATATGTCCAGACCGATCAACCGTTTCTCCATGACACCCTTTCCCTTCCGATCGCTTATCCGCGGCCCCTGACCCACGGTCTACATCAGACTGAACAGTCCCTCGACTGCCGCCGTCCTCTTCACATATTCCTCCATGGCGTCCTTTAAGCCGTCCTCTTCCTTTCGGTTCATATAGACGGCCATCTGGTTCAGCAGCCGGAACCGGCTGTCCTCGTCCGCCGTCGCTTTCCGGTCGCAGGAAAGGCTTCCCTCCTCCATCAGCACCTGCCGGTCTCCCTGATGCTCATAGATCCGGTATTCCATGGTCTCCCCCTCAAACAGCACCTTCTGCTTGATGAAGACGCCCTGATACACCCGTTTCATGTCGTCGCTGTAGAACCGCTCCTCCTGGGGCCGGATGCGCACCTGCAGATCCACCCTGGAATCCTTCCTGCCGATATACTGCAGGATCGCCTTGTCCGTGATCTCCTTCGGGATATGTACATGGGCCGCCAGCGGCTTGAAATGGGCGAATACCATCCCCTCCGCCAGCAGGATGTCCACAATAGCCTGGCACAGCTCCGTCTGCTCCGGATCCAGCTGCGTGAGTCCCGCGTAATACCTGGTCAGCGCCAGCAGATAGATCGTGGAAAGCTTCTCCTTCTCGATCGCCCCGCGGATCATGCCCTCCAGGTAGCGGAACACCTCCTCGCCGGCCGGTTTCCCCTCCATGAAGTACTGGGTGCTCTTCTTCGTAAAATATGCCTTGACAATGCTTTCGCTGGTCTTCTTCCGCTCCATATACAGGGCGAATACCCGGTCGATCCGGTCGGTCCGGTCCGTGAACAGCATCTGCGCCAGGAGCCGTTCCTCCAGGTCATAGGTCTCCACCCGGTCCGTCACTCCCTGCAGCAGAAGCCGGTACATCTGTTCCGTGGAGCCGTTGAAATGCTCGCAGAGGTAGTCCAGGATCACGCTGTCCGCCTCGTCCTCCTCGAATACCGAATACGCCAGCTTCAGAAGCAGCTCGTCCTCGTCGAACAGTTCATTTAAGATCATGCGGCTGCAGAGACGGCGCAGCTTCTCCGGCGGCACCTGGCAGAAATACCTGCGGATCATGCCGTAGGCTTCCTTGATATAACCGTGGGCGATCAGCGCCTGGCACATATCGCTGCGCTGCTGCCTGGAAATGATCTCCTTGTCCGCCGACAGAAGCGGCTTCGCATTGACCGGCTCCGCATCTCCGCCGTCCGCGGACGTCTCCCGCAGATAATACCGGATGATCCGGCCGATCAGCTGCTTGCTGTACAGCGGATGGAGCTTCAGCTTGGTCAGAGCCCTGTCGATGATCTGGATATCCTCCGCCTCCGGCTCCTCCTTCTCCCCCGCCCTCCGGCATGCGCCGAGCAGAAGCATCGCGTGCTCCGGGTACACCTCGAAGCAGCGCTTCTCAAGCTCCGGCTTGTCCATCACCGGCGTCTCCTCATGCTCCACGTTCGTATAGCGGTTGCCGTATGCGTCCTCGAACAGCAGCCGGCTTCCCTCAAAGTAGACCGGCACATAGGCCACACCGTCCCGGATCGGGTAGACTCCCTGATCCGTCAGCTCCTCATAGCAGACGACCACATTGCGCATCCGCCTGTCCGCGCAGGCGATACGGCAGGAATTCAGGATTGACGGCAGGATCTGCGCCACCGGCTGATCCACCATATCCGGATAGATCATGGCGTCATAGATCACCGCCAGGTTCCTGCCGATCCGCGCCTTCAGCACCTGTTCCACGGCAAAGGCTCCCATGGCCTTCTGATAATCCTGATAGACCCTGGACTCCCGGTCCATATACCGGATCATATTGGCGTAAAGGACCGCCCTGCTGTTCTGATCCAGATTATGGTCATAGGAAAAATACCGCAGAACCTCGTCCGGCATCAGCTTCCCGTAATCCTTCGGAAGCGAATACAGGAAATATTCATAAAGCCTTGTCAGGCTGATCTTCTCGGCCAGCGCCTTCTCGTACCAGACGAAATCCTTCCCGCGGCGGCAGTCGCCCCGGATCATCTGGCTGCAGACTGACGCCAGGATCTCCTTCTTCGGGAATTTCCCGTACAGCTCCTTAAGCATCCGGCACTGCAGAGGCTGGTAATTCCGGCTCGTGACCGCCAGCATGGCCGCCTTCACCGCCAGATCCTCCTTCACAAAGCCCCTCTTCGCGCCGAAATACAGCACCTGCGTCTCGAAGGCCCCGATCCCGAGCATCAGCTGCGGCGCGTCGTTTAAGACCGCCAGGGCCTGGGTATACAGAAACGGGCTGTGACAGCCCCTGCCGTAAAGCACCTTCATCCGCACCAGCGCGTCCGCCGGATTCTCGAAGCAGTACTGCTCCTCGCAGCGGGAGAACACATAATACAGAAGGTATTCCCCCCGCCCGTCCTCCATGTACTTGCGGGACAGGCGTCCCAGGGACTCCCAACGCTCCATATCCGGCTCCAGGCGCAGATACACATACTGGTAGAGACAGTACAGATCAGGTCTCTGCTGCCGGTTCTCGATGATCCAGTCGCGGCACTCTGCCAACGCCTCCCGCGTCTTCTCCTCCCGCACGGCCAGCAGATTCAGTTCCGCCTCCAGAAGCGACAGTCTGACGGACTGGCCGCAGACAAGGCGGAGCTGCTCCGTCTGCTGAAGCATCTGGTTGATCAGCGTTTCGGCGTCCCCCGTATTGTTCTCGTAGGCCAGACGCAGCTCCAGGTATTTCTGCAGCATTTCGTTGCCGGCCTCGCGGGGATCGTCCTTCGCCCTTTCCGGCCCCTGGCGCACCTCGATCTCCACGGTGACGGATTCGTTCAGGGTCTCGAAGGTGATGCTCCCCAGATTCCGCCCCGCATGCAGCCCGGCCGGCGTCAGTTCAAAGGGGAACTCGTACACGCCCCCGGTAAAATCTTCATTTGTGAAATTCTTCCTGCCGATGCGGAGGAAGCTTCCGTCCACCCGCACGTTCACGGCCAGATAGCCCCATCCGCTGCGGTGCAGTTCGATCGTATCCCGGCTGTTCTGTTCAATGGAGGAATACTCCTTCCGCTGCTCGTCGATCCTTAACTCCACCGGCTTCTTCAGATTAAGGCCGATCATAAACTGTTCCACCTGGCCGTAGCGGTTGCCGCGTCCTAAAAGCCCGTCGTACAGGCTGCGGATCTTCATGTCCTGCATGAAGGGCACGTCCGCGAAATCCCGGTATTCAAAGATCTGCACCGCCGTCTCGTAATCCTGTCTGGCGAGCGCGGCGAAATCCTTCGGCTCCTTCAGCTTCTTCAGAGCACGGCCGGAGATCCCCGGCTGCACCACGAACGAATAGGGAACCGTGAATTCCCCGCTGCCCGTGACCAGACAGAAGCTGCCCTCGATCACGTCACCATATTCCAGATATTCGCTGTCGATCTCATACATGACGTGGTTTCTGAGACCTCCGAAGGATGCGTTCAGTACCCGGACCCTCGGATTGGAAGAATAAGCAAGACCCTTGATGTGAAGTCCGTTCTGGCTGGTGATATACAGTTCCTTTTTTTCAAGTCCGCCCCCGTCGATCTCGACATGGTCCAGGCTTTCCGGCTGAATTGCGATCTCCGGTACCTCCATGTCGATGATTCCCCTGGCCAGGCGGTTGATCCGTTCTCTCATGTGTGCTCCACCTGTTATCTATGTTTATGCGTCGTCTCGTCCAGACATAATCCGTCCATTATTTTTATCTTAGCACATTTTCCCTTGATTTACTATCCCAAAATTGATATGATAGTAGAGAAATATGCGAAAATTCGAGAGGGAGGAGTTCTTATGCTGTCGGAACCAAAGACGCTATATAAGCTGATGAATCTCTATATGTTGAAACAGGTGAATTTCCCCCTGACCAACGCGCAGCTGACGGATTTCTTCCTGGAGCACGAATATACGACCTATTTCACGCTTCAGCAGGTCTTAAACGAGCTTCTGGAATCGGGGCTTATCAAGACCCATTCCAACCACAATTCGACCCGGTACGAGATCACCAGGGAAGGCGAGGAGACGCTGGAGTTTTTCGGGAAGAACATCTCCCAGGCGATCATCGACGACATGGACCAGTACCTGAAGGACAACCGGATCAAGATCCGCAACGAAGCGGGGGTCCTGGCGGACTACTATAAGTCGACCAGCCAGGATTTCGTCGTGCATATGGAGATCCGGGAAGGGAAAAGCTCCCTGATGGAGCTGAGCCTGTCGGTTCCGACCCGGGAGCAGGCGGAGGCCATGTGCTCCCAGTGGCAGGGCAAGAGCCCGGAGGTCTATTCCTATCTTATGAAAACTTTAATGAGCGGAGAGTGACAAGATGAGACGTTCGGCGAATACGGATCCCGTCCAGAAATGGATGAAATCCATGAAAAAGAAACTCCGGAAGAAAGCATTTAAGATGAAGGCGAAGTTCATTCTGTCGGTGATCCTGCCGGGAGTGATCGTGTTTCTGGGGACGGCGACGGCGCGGATCTTTCTGCGGATGTCGCTTCGGAAGGCGGCCGCAAGCGTGAAGACAGCGAAGGAGAAGCCTGACAAGCCGGCCAGATGGGCGGCTACGCCACCGGCGGAGCATCCGGTGCAGGACGCCCCGGACGCGCAGGCCGCGGGACCGGACGAAGCGGTCCGGCCGGAGCCGGCCGTTCTTACTCGTGAGAAGCCGGAATTTGTGACGCCGGAAGCGGTCGGGACGGAGACTGTCCGCTGAATCCGGAACCGGACGCGCAGGATCCCCCGTCTCTTACGGGGACCTGCGGAAGCGGTTGATCTCCCCGGCAAGGAGCCGGATATTCTCCAGCAGGGAACGAAACGCGCCGTACTCGTAGAGATTGACGACGATCAGTCCCACCGGAACGGCCAGGATCATGCCGGAGATGCCGCGGATCTTAAAGCCCAGGTACAAAAGAAACAGCGTCGCCAGCGGCGGAACGCCCAGGGAATCGCCTACGATCTTGGGCTGGATGACCTGCCGGATGACCTGGGTCAGAAGATACAGAAACACCAGGCCGGCGGCGAAGGGCCATTCGCCGGACAGAAGCTTGATCAGGGCCCACGGGAACAGGGCGGTTCCGGTGCCGAACAGCGGCAGAAAGTCCAGAAGCGCGATCAGCACGGCCCAGATCACACTGTAATTGACTCCCAGGATCAGAAAGCCGATCGCCAGGATCACGGCTACCACGAACATAATCCGAAACTGCGCCAGGAAGTACCCGCCCAGAAGCCTCAGCATATCGTTCTTCAGGAAGTGCAGGTAATCCCATACAGACGCGGGAACCAGACGCCGCAGCGCGTCAAGGATCTGATCCCGCTCCACGATAAAGAAATACGACGACAGGATCGTCACGATGGCGTAGACCAGCATGCCCGGAACGGCGCGCGCCACATTCCCGGCGGCCGTCATGGTAGGCGACGCGATCCTCTGAAGCAGCTGCCCGATCGCGCTGCCCAGGTTGTCGTTCAGTCTGGTAAGCCAGGTCCGGATCCCTTCCGGAAGGATATACAGGAAGCGCGACAGGCTGGATACGGCCTCTGTGATCTCCGTCTGCAGCGATTCCACCATCCCGGGGAGGTCGCGGAGCAGACTCATGGTCTCCCAGAACAGCCTCGAAACCGCCAGGTAAAGCAGACCGATGACCAGCGCCAGCACAAGAACCACGATCAGGACCGAGCTGTGACGGCGCACGATCTTCAGATGCTTCTCCAGAAACTGCACCAGCGGATTGGCGATCATCGCGATGATCCAGCCGATCACAAAGGGCATGAAGAACCGGAGGAGCCACGGTCCCAGAAGGCACACCAGAAGGATCCCTGAGACCGGGATCAGAATATTCAGTATGATCTTCAGTATCCGGCTTACGCCTTCGCTCATTTCTTCTCACTCACCTTTCCCGCGGCGCACAGGCCCGCGCGGCGCCGGTCAGTCTCTCGCCGCCAGATATTCTTCCAGGAAGCGGTACAGCTCTTCCATCTCTTCGTCCGTTCCGACCGTCACCCGCAGATAATCGCATACCCTGGGCCCGGTGAAATACCGCACATAGATCCGTCCGGCGCGGAGAGCCTCGTATAGCTCCTTCGCCGGAACCGTTCTGTGACGGATGAAGAGGAAATTCGCCATGGAATCCGGGAACGTAAAGCCCATCGCGGCAAGCCGCTTCTTGGCGTTCTCCCTCGTCGCCGTGATCTTCCCCACCGTCTCCTTAAAATATTCCTGATCCCTCACCGCCGCCTCGCCTGCGAGGACGGCCGGAAGGCTCATCGTATAGGAATTATAGGAGTATTTCACGTCCTGCATGGCCTTGATCAGCTCCGGCGATCCGAACGCGTAACCGATCCGCATCCCGGCCATGGAGCGGGATTTGGAGAAGGTCTGCACCACCAGCAGGTTCTCATACCGGTCAAGCAGGCTTCTGGCCGACTCCCCTCCGAAATCGATATACGCCTCGTCCACGATCACCACCACGTCCCGGTTATGGCGGAGGATGTCCTCCACCTGCCGAAGCGGCAGGAAGCAGCCGGTCGGCGCATTGGGGTTGGGGAAAACGACGCCGCCGTTTTCCCGGTCGTAGTCCCTTGGATCGATGGCGAAGGCCGCGTCCAGCGGACAAGTCTCATAAGGGATCCCGAACAGCTCCGCCCATACCGGATAAAACGAATAGGTCACATCCGGGAAAAGGACCGGCCGCTCCGAATTAAAAAAGGTCAGAAACGCCATCCCCAGCACATCGTCGGAGCCGACGCCCACGAAGATCTGCTCCGAAGCAAGACCATAGGCTTCGGCCAGCGCCTTCACAAGCGCCGACGCAGCCGGATCCGGGTACTTGCGCAGCATACCGGCGTCCAGCTTCCGAAGGGCCTCCGCCACGCCGGGCGCCGGCGGATAAGGGTTCTCGTTGGTGTTCAGCTTGATCAGACGGCCGCCCTGGGGCTGCTCGCCGGGGACGTAAGGCGTGACCCGGCGGATGTTCTGCTCCCACGCCCGGACGGCCGCCGGCTCCTTCTGACCGGTCATAGACCGTACTCCTCCGCCACCGCGCGGAAGGCCGGCAGGGACCGTTCGATCTGCTCGTAGGAGACGCAGTAGGAGATCCTCACGTATCCGGGGCAGGCGAAGGACGAGCCGGGAACCACCAGTATGTTATGCTTCTTGCAGGCGGCGCAGAACGCTTTCTCATCCGGCTCCGGCGATTTCAGGAACAGGTAGAAGGCGCCCTGGGGCTTGATGCAGGTAAAGCCGTATTCCAGAAGGGAGGAATACAGAAGGTTCCGGTTCCTGTCGTAGGCCGCCACGTTGGCCTTGGCGCCCAGACAGCGCATGACGACGCGCTGCATCAGGGACGGTGCGTTGACGCAGCCCAGGACCCGGTTGGCGATGGTGGCCGCGGCGAATACGGCCGCGCTGTCCGTAAGCTCATCCGGGATCACCAGATAGCCGATGCGTTCCCCGGGCAGGGACAGGGACTTGCTGTAGGAATAGCATACCACCGTGTTGGCGTAATACTTCGTCACATACGGAACCTCCACCCCGTCGTAGGCCAGTTCGCGGTAAGGCTCGTCGGACACCAGAACGATCTCGCATCCAAGCTCCTGCTGCTTCTCCGTCAGGATCTGCGCAATCGTCTTAAGCGTCGCGTCGGAATATACCACGCCGGTGGGGTTGTTGGGGGTATTGATGATCACCGCCTTCGTCCTGCTGCCGACCAGCGCCCGAAACGCCTCCATGTCGGGCTGGAAATCCGTCGTATTCGGCGGAACGACCACCAGCTTTCCGTCATAATTGCGCACGTAATTGCCGTATTCCAGAAAATAGGGCGCGAAGGCGATCACCTCGTCGCCGGGATTCAGGATGGTCTTAAACAGCACGTTCATGCCGCTGGCCGCCCCCACCGTCATCAGGATATTGCCCTGATGGAAGGCCGTGCCGAAGCGTTCGTTCAGGGACTGGGCGATGGCCGCGCGCACGTCCTCAAAACCGGAATTGCTCATATAGCCGTGGACAAAGGTCGATTCTTCCTCATCCAGGATGCCGCGGATCGCCGCGTCTACCTCCGGCGGCGCCGGCACGTTGGGATTGCCGAGGCTGAAGTCGTAGACATTCTCCCGGCCATAGATCTTCGCCAGCCGGTTGCCCTCCTCGAACATCTCGCGGATCGCCGAATTATTCTGCACCAGCGGTTTCATTTTCTCTGAAATCATATCGGAATTCCTCCTTCATCTTGATCATTCTGTTTTCTTCTTATGCATAACCTGTATCCTTTAGCCTGTCCAGTAACAGTAGAAACCGACAAGTCCCATCACGGCGAAGTAGAACCACGTGGTCGGATTGCTGAACCACGTCGTGAAGAACGACAGCACCATGTAGAGCGCAAACTGCGCGTAGAACAGAAAGCCCATGGGATTCCTCATTCTTCCCAGCCTGCCGTCCAGCCAGGCGGCCACTCCTCCCAGCACGCAGGAGAAGACCGCCACGCCCGCCACGCCGAAATCATAGTACGCGTCGTAGAACAGGGTCAGCGTCGTCAGTTCCTCCTTGTCGATATAGATCGGAAAGCTGATCAGATACGGGAAGAAGAACTTCATCCCGGTAAGCGCCCACACCGGGAACAGCATCCGGATCCCGAAGGTATGGGCCGGAAGCGCCTCCACCAGACAGTTGAAATTCTCGTAATTATTGGCGATATAGATGTACGGCTGGGAGATAAAGATCGGCATGGCCGGATTCTTCATCTCGAAAATACCGTTCAGATACGGAATGTCATGGCTCCTGGCCACGGTCAGGATCACATAGAGGGGAAGCATGGCCGCCGCCAGGATCAGCACCGTCTTAAGACGGACCTTTCCGGTATAGGCGATGTAGGTAAACAAAGCCGTCGCCACCGCGAAGATCAGCTGGAACCGGGACACGCACAGGATCGGGATCAGCAGACAGATCACCGACATCGCGACGACAAGCGCGTTGCGCCAGGGACGCCTGGAACCGCCCTGCCGGAAGAAAACAACCGCCATGGAAGGCACCAGGACGCAGGATACGGTCAGATAATGCACTCCCGTCACATGAAACGCGGAATATGCATGGGGCACGCCCCGCAAAAACAGCGGTACGAATCCCAGATACACGGCCTCGAACATAAACGCCGCCGCGGACACCGCCGTCACCGCGATCATGCTGTAGTACAGGGGGCGGACAAAATCCCTCTCTCTCCGCCTGCCGAGCCGCATCCCGTCGTCCGCCGCCGCCCGGGATATGATCCCGAAGCTGCACCAGAAGCAGATAAACGCCAGAAAGAAGCAGAGCCACGTCACCGGCGACCAGTCCGTCTGGAGCCTGCTCAGCTTCAGACACGCCACGCCCTGTCCCCCGACCCAGAAAGCCGAAAACAGCCCCCGCAGGTGCAGGAGATTCCCGGTGCGGCGGTACTCGTGCCAGTAGAGATAGACTGCGGCCAGCATAAGAGACGCCCCGGACAGATAAGCCTGTCCCAGACGGGCCATCAGATATCCGGCCGCATAACAGATACAGTAAACAATCATGATCTTATTCTCCCAGGCCGTCCTCCACAACCTGTATCATGGCTTTTAACGCGTCTTCCTCATCTTCTCCTTCGCAGATGAATTCGATCTCATCCCCGTATTTGACACAGGCCCCCAGGACGCTCAGCACGCTCTTGGCGTTGGCCGAAACGTTCCCCATCTCGAAATGGATCCTGGATTTATAAAGGAGCGCCTTATTGCAAAGGACTCCTGCCGGCCGCAGATGCAGACCGGTCAGGTTCCGGATTGCCACTTTTGCTCTTACCATACTTTTCCTCACTGCCTTCCGACTCGCTTACTGTGGCGACGCCGCCGTCTCGTCCGATCCGGCCGTCTCTCCGCCTGCAGGCTCCTCTCCGTCCGCCATATCGCCGTCAGCCGGAGTACTGCTTTCTACGTCCTCCCCGCCGATCAGGGGCATCGCTGTCCCGCCGGGCCCGATGGTACCGATGCTTTCCGAATCCACGGGAACCGTAAGATCGCGGATATTCACGTTGATCCCGGAGCTGCCGAGGAAATCAAAGCCCTCCTCCAGCTCCGCCTCCAGCCTGAGCGTATGGATCCCCGGCTCCAGATCCGACACATCGGCCCTCACCCGGATATCGTCCGCATCCAGCGTATCCAGATCCTCCGTCAGTCCCCGGATCTGAAGCGTCAGCGACGCCGCGTCCAGGGTATATTCATAACCGTTTCTCCGGCCGTCCAGATCGATATCGTCCGCGTCGTACTCATAGCTTCTGGTCTCCAGCTGCTCCACGAGCATCGTCACCGTAGCCGTCGTCGGCTGGTCCCCGACCATGGATACATTGTCCGGCAGATAGGCGTTCAGATCGACCTCAACGACCACATCCCCGGTCGCGCCGTCCAGCGTCAGGGCCGGATCCGGGATCTCCAGCGTAATGAGGTTCGCCAGAACGGACCGGAGTCCCACTACCGATATCACCTGAATATCGGTCTGCACGCCGGTAAACCGGAACCCGTCGGCCACCGTTCCGACGATCTTATAATTAAGCGTCAGATCCTTCACCCGCAGCACGGATACATTATAAGCCGCCTGCGTCACGTTCAGCTCGATGCCCTCCGCCTGCTGCATCCGGTTGCCGTTGGCATCGTAGAAGAAGATCAGCGCGCTTCCGGTAATATCGGTTTCCGCTTCGTCCACGTCGATCTCCACGCCCGCGGAGCTGATCTGCCCGATGGCCGACTCGGCGCCGGTCACCGTGACCCGCGGCGGAGACAGGCTGATCTCGCCGATGTCATATCCCTCCGCCTCCGTCCCGCTCGTGTGGGCCACCAGCTCGAACGTCTTCGTCTGGATCGGCTCCGTCTGGATCCGCACCACGGCGGGATTCACCGTCACCGAACCGGACTGGACCAGCGATCTGGCCGTATAGGACGTGATCTCCGTCTGTACCGGGATCGACCCGGTCACATCGTAAAGCTGCGCAAGATCCGCGTATGCGCTGAAGTCGCTGGCAGACACCCTCGCTTCATCCCTGACGTGGATCCTGTAGCTGACCGTCACCGTATTCCTGCTCAAGGACTCATAGGTCAGCCCGGCATTCTTCAGTACGTCCTCGTTGGTGAATTCCACCGGGATCGTGTGGGTGACCGTCATCATCGGATTGGACACGTTAACCATGATCAGCCACGTCACCAGGGCCAGGACGACAGAGAGGATCTTCAGACCCAGATTATTCGTCAGCATCCGTTTCAGCTTTTTTTTCATCCTTCTGCCTTCCCTTCCAAATTCTGAACCGTCTCCCCTGGTCGGCGTTATCAGCGGTATTCACCTCCAGGGCCTTGCTCAGCGCCTCCGGCGAGGTGACCCTGGTCAGCTTTCCGTCCTCTGCAAGGGAAATATGGCCCGTCTCCTCCGATACAACGATCGTCAGGCTGTCCGTGATCTCGCTGATGCCGACGGCCGCCCTGTGCCTGGTGCCCAGGGCCTTGCTGATATCCCCGTTGTCGGACAGGGGCAGATAGCAGGTAGCCGCAGTCACCCGGTTGCCCCGTATCACCACCGCGCCGTCGTGAAGCGGCGTATTATGCTCGAAAATATTGATCAGAAGCTGGCTGGTCACGAGACCGTCGATCTCGATCCCGGTCTGCTCGATGTCCTTTAGGGACGCCTCGCGTTCGATGACCATCAGGGCTCCGGTCCTGGCCTTGGCCAGCTCCATGGACGCCCGCACCAGCTCGTTCACGGTCTTCTCGGTAAACCTGGATTCCGCCTCACGGTCGCCCTCGAAGGGCAGGAGGTTCGTCAGAAGGTTCCGGCTGCCCAGCTGCTCCAGCGCGCGCCGCAGCTCCGGCTGGAAGACAATGATCAGCGCCGTCGTCGCCACGAACGCCACATTCTGCATGATCCACAGGATCGTATACAGCTTCAGCATCCAGGCGATGAGCGCGAAGACCAGGATCACCACAAGCCCCTTCAAAAGCGTCCAGGCCCTTGTATTCTTGATCCAGACCAGGATCTCATAGATCAGGAAAGCGATGATGATGATCTCCAGGATATTCGTCTTGGTAATCTGTGGCAGAAATGAAAGCCATTCATACAAGGTATCGATCAGCTGCGCCACGTTATCACCATCCTTCCTCACTCAGATACGCTTCTATTCGTCAAACCTCTCCCTGCGCCGTCCGTCGTTGAATCTCTGTACCTTGACGTCCGGAAGGGAAATGGCGATCTTCGGAACCGCCTTCACATAGTAATAGTAATCGTCGTCTTCAAACTGCACATATTCCGTCCGCGTGTAATCCACGGCGAACACGAAGAAATGATAGACAGCCGCCAGAGCCATGGACAGGACCAGTCCCGCCACGAGCTGTCCCATGGGCAGCGACACGTCGAACAGGAAATCTCCGATGAAGATCGCCCCAAGCTGCGTCAGGGCCCCCGCCACGATGGCGATCGCCCAGGAGAAGTTCACCGGCAGCCTGCGGATCAGCCAGACGATCAGGATCCCCGCCGCGCATGTGACCATCATCACCACCATCAGGCGGTTGGAGAGCAGGGTCCTTACGATCTGCATCAGCTGCTCCACGATCCCCAGCGTCGAATCCCCGCTCAGAGTTCCCGCGTTCTGCTTAATGTACTGCATCACATAGAACAGAACCGTGCCGCAGCAGACCGTCGCCACAGACGAGAGCCCGCAGGAAAGTCCCACCAGGATCGGGATGGCGTACGGGATCTTCAGATGGAAGAAGATCGGCGTCAGAAGCAGCAGGTAACTGTCCTTCGGCTGGAGGCCGAAATACAGGATCAGGATAAACAGCAGGAGAAGGAACAGGATCGTCGTCATCTCCAGGGAGATGCTGCTGACATGTGCCAGCAGGAGGACGCCCGCCACGAATACCATGACGCCGTACGGAAGCACGCTGCATACCAGAGCCAGAACCAGCTCCACCAGCACATTGTTCAGCCTCGCCATGGCGCCCAGACTGCCGTTCAGCATATGAAAGGTAACGAACCCGAACGCGAACCGGATCAGCGGATTGATGAACGCGTCGAATCTGGCGTAAAAGCTTTTCAGCTTCTCACGGAACACCCATAATCCAGTCATGCCTTCTGCGCCCCCTTTCCCTGTTCTTTCGCCCTGTCCTGGAATTCATACCGTCTCTGAAGGCGCTTCAGCCGCGCCGTATATACCTTCATGCCGCGGGATGCGTACCGGTACCGCCGGCTGCATACGATATACGTGATGACCAGGTAGACCACCAGACCCAGCAGGTACCAGACGCCGTAATCCACGAACGGGAACACCACGTCCTCCAGGGTCACGATGGACAGGATATCCTCGAGCCTGCAGACGGCAGCCAGGGCCAGTCCCAGGATCCAGCAAAGCGTGTAGCCCAGAAACGATCTGAGCAGGTTCCGGCTGATGTAATCCGTCCGGAAATACCGCTTCACGATCGACAGATTGCGGTCCTCTGCTTTCTCAAATATGGCAATGCTGGTCATAAGCTTGAGTTTTTCTTCATTCAACATATGCGATCACCCCGTATGCCCATAACATATCAATTTAGTATAACACAGTTTTAGAGTCTTGGCGATAGGATACTTTAAAATTTAACAGAATTTTTCCTTTCATTTTTCTTGCATTCCGCCGCTTCCGCAGCCGGTCTGCACAGAAGAAGGGCAGGCCCCGCGGCCTCCTGAGTTCCGAAGTTTAATATAGACGAAATCACCCGCAAACCCTTGTGGTTAGCGGTAATTTTTTGTCAATATT
>CANQME010000010.1 GCA_947624815.1 uncultured Lachnospiraceae bacterium
TATGATTGTCCCCCAACTGCTTTATGCGCCAGTTCGGGTACTTCGGGGACGGTCTTTTTCATACACGAGTTATCTGTAATAAAACAAAAGTATTCTAGCACATTTCCGCAAGAAAAACAACCTCTATTTTCGCAAATTTCGCAAATCCTCGAATATTTTAAAGCTGCTCCTCGATCCGCAGCAGCTGGTTGTACTTGGCCACCCGGTCGCTGCGGCAGGGCGCGCCGGTCTTGATCTGCAGAGCGTTTACAGCCACCGCGATATCGGCGATGAAGGAATCCTCCGTTTCGCCGGACCGATGGGAAATGATCGTGCCGAAGCCGGCGCGCTTCGCCGTTTCAATCGCCTCGAAGCTTTCTGTCAGTGTGCCGATCTGATTCACCTTGATCAGGATCGCGTTGCCGGCGCCCATCTCGATCCCCTTTTTAAGACGCCCGGTATTGGTGACAAAAAGGTCGTCTCCCACCAGCTGCACCCGGTCTCCCAGGGCTTTCGTCATCATGTTCCATCCGTCCCAGTCCTCCTCGTTCAGTCCGTCCTCGATGGAAACAACCGGGAAATGTTCCACCAGCCGCTCATAGTAGGCGATCATCTCGCCGGCGGTCCTGCACACCTCGCTGCCTCTCATCCTGCTCTCGCCGGGGAACCGGTAGGTGCCGGAAGCCGCGTCGTAAAGCTCGCTGGAGGCTGCGTCTATGGCGATGGACACCTGTTCGCCGGGCTGATATCCGCTGAGCCTGATCGCATCCACCAGATAGCTTAATACCTCCTCCGCATCCTCAAGATCCGGCGCGAAGCCTCCCTCGTCGCCTACCGCAGTGGAATATCCGGCTGTTCTCAGCACCTTTTTCAGCGTATGGCAGATCTCCGCACACATGCGCAGTCCCTCGCAGAAGCTGCCTGCGCCTGCCGGCATGATCATAAATTCCTGCAGATCCACCGTATTGTCCGCATGGACGCCTCCGTTTAGGATGTTCATCATCGGCACAGGCATTCGAAAGGCACCGGTACCGCCAAGATAACGGTACAGCGGAATCTTAAGCTGATTCGCCACGGCCCTCGCCACGGCCATGGAGACGCTTAGGATCGCGTTGGCGCCGAGTCGGGATTTGTTGTCTGTACCGTCCGTTTCCCTGAGGATCGCGTCGATCCGGCGCTGGTTTAAGGCGTTTTCAAAGGCGACGGCGTCCGCCAGGACCGTATTGACATGTTCGACGGCGTTTTGCACGCCCTTGCCGCCATAGCGGCGTCCGCCATCGCGCAGCTCCGCCGCCTCGAATTTGCCGGTGGAAGCGCCGGACGGAACGGCGGCCCGCCCGCAGGCTCCGCCCTCCAGCGTCACCTCCGCCTCCACCGTCGGATTGCCGCGGGAATCCAGGATCTCTCGCGCGTGTACCCCGGTGATCTCAAATGGATCGTACATAAAAATGGCCCTCCTGTTCACACTGTTCTGTGTGTTAGGATGGCCATTTTCAGTAAAATCATTCTCTCAGTTTGATTCCCATGCCGCTCAGCCCGTGCAGGATCTTCTTCATCACGTCGCTGACCTCTTTCTCCTCCAGCGTATGATCCTTGGCGCGGAAGGTGATGGAGTAGGCAACGGACTTGTAACCGGCCAGGATCTGGGCTCCCTCGTAGATATCGAAGAGACTGCAGTCCTCAAGGATCCTGCCGCCGCGCTGGCGGATCATGTCCTCGATCTGGCCCACCAGGATCTCTTTGGGAACCACCATGCTGATGTCGCGGGTAACGGCCGGATATTTGGCAATACCCTCGTACTTTCGGTCAAAGGAGGTATACGGCAGGACGGACGGGAGATCCAGGACCGCCACATAGGCTTTGTCGCCGATCTTATAATTATCCGCCACGTCCGGATGGATCTCACCCAGGTAACCGACCGTCGTATTCTCATAGACGATACTGGCCTGGCGGCCGGGATGCAGACAGCTCAGTCCAGCGTTGGGATCGTAATGCACCTTCTTCGTCATGCCGGCCTTGTCGAAGAACTCCTCGACCACGCCCTTCATATGGAAGAAGTCCACGTCGCCGTAAGCGCCGAGAACAAACTGCTGGCGCTCGTCGGGCAGCTCCGTCAGCGGAAGCGCCTTCGGAAGATAGACCTTGGCCAGCTCATAGAGACGGACGTTCTTATTGCGCCGGTTGTAGTTGGTGGAAAGGGAAGTCAGCATTCCGTTTAACGGCAGTGTGCGCATGATGCTGAAATCCTCGCCCAGCGGGTTGGAGATCTCCACCGCGTTCCGGAACGGCGAATCCGCCGGGATCAGCAGCTTATCGTAGACCTTGGGACTCTCGAAGGAGTAGGTCATGCTCTGGCTGAAGCCGGAGAACTGGGCGATCTCCTTCGCCACATTCTCGATGCGCAGATCATAGGGCAGACCTCCCATGGTCGCCTCGCCGGAAGGCAGCGTCGTCGGGATATTGTCATAGCCGTAGAACCGGGCCACTTCCTCCGCCAGGTCGCAGGGGCGCTCCAGATCCTGACGGAACGTAGGCGCGATCACCTCGCGTGTTTCCGCGTCGAACTTCAGATCCAGCTTCTGAAAATATCCCAGCATGGTCGGCTCGTCCACATCGGTGCCCAGAAGCGCGTTGATCTGATCCGGATCGAACGGGATCCGCTTCTCCGTCTTCTTATTCGGATAAATGTCGATGATCCCGCCGACGACCTCTCCGGCGCCCAGCTCCTCGATCAGCTGGCAGGCCCGGTTGATGGCTTCCTCGGCGTTGTTGGGATCAAGGCCCTTCTCAAACTTTCCGGAAGCGTCGGTACGCAGTCCGATCTTCTTCGCGGACAGGCGGATATTGGTGCCGTCAAAGCAGGCCGCCTCGAAGACCATGGTCTTCACATCGTCGGTGATCTTGGAATTCTCACCGCCCATGATGCCGGCGATACCGACCTCCTTCTCACCGTCGTTGATCATTAAGACCGTGTGGTCCAGCTTCCGCTCCTGGCCGTCCAGGGTCTGGAATGTGTCGCCGTCCCCGGCGCATTTTACAATGATCTCATGTCCGGCCAGCAAGTCGTAGTCGAACGCGTGCATGGGCTGGCCGTACTCCTCCATCACATAGTTGGTGATATCCACCAAGTTATTGATGGGGCGGATGCCGCTGGCCGCCAGACGGCGCTGCATCCACTGGGGCGACGGGGCGAGTTTGATATTTTTAACCATTCTTGCGCAGTATCTGGGGCACAGCTCCGGATCGGCCACCGTCACCTTCAGGTAGTCGTGGATGTCCTCGTCATTGCCCGTCGCCGTCACCTGCGGGGGGTAGAACGGCTTGTCGAAGGTCGCCGCCGCCTCGCGGGCGATGCCGACTACGCTGTAGCAGTCCACACGGTTGGACGTGATCTCATATTCAAAGACCGTGTCATGCAGGCCCAGTACCTCCACGGCGTCAGCGCCCAGTGGCGTGTCCGCCGGCAGAATATAGATGCCGTTTTCCGGTGCGTCGGGATACATGTCGCGGGAGGAGCCCAGCTCCTCGATGGAGCACATCATTCCGTTGGAATCGACGCCGCGCAGCTTCCCCTTTTTGATGGCAATGCCGTCCTCCGGCATGGGGCCTCCGTCGTGGCCGCCGGCTACCTTGCCGCCGTCCAAGACGACCGGAATCTTCTGTCCCACTTCTACGTTCGGGGCGCCGGTGACGATCTGAATGATGTTATCGTCTCCCAGATCCACCTGGCACACCACCAGCTTGGTCGCGTCCGGATGGGGCTCGATCTTCGTGATCTGGCCGACGACGATCTTCTCGAGATTTTTGTCAAGGCAGGTATATCCCTCTACCTTGGTGCCGGATAAGGTCATGGCGTCCGTGTACTCCTGGGGCGTCACGTCCAGATCCGGAACATATGCTTTGATCCATGATAATGCTGTATTCATGATCGGATTCTCCTTAATTTGCTGATTTTTGTGAAATGATATATCAATATTGTCAATTTCTGTTCCACGGGAGTTTTCCCGGTTTGACGGCCGGTTCACTCATTTCGTATTTTTCGTTTCCTGATAACTCCAGCATACCAGCCTCTGAAAAGCTGCATACGCCTCTTCGCCGGTTAAAACTGTTTCAGGAACCGCACGTCATTCTCATACAGCAGTCTCATGTCGTCGATCTCGTATTTCAGCAGGGAGATGCGCTCCAGGCCGACGCCGAAGGCGAAGCCGGTATACACCTCGGGATCTACGCCGCACATCTCGAAAACGTGGGGATGGACCATGCCGCAGCCCAGGATCTCGATCCAGCCGGTGCCCTTGCAGAACCGGCAGCCCTTGCCGCCGCACTTGAAGCAGCTCACGTCCATCTCGGCGCTGGGCTCTGTGAACGGGAAATGATGGGGACGGAACTTCACCTTCGTATCCTCGCCGAACAGCTGCCGGGCGAACTCCGCCAGCGTTCCTTTCAGGTCTGCAAATGTGATGTTCTTGTCGATCACCAGTCCCTCTACCTGATGGAAGGACGGGGAATGGGTGGCGTCCACCTCGTCGGAACGGAACACGCGTCCCGGAGAGATCATACGGATCGGAAGCTTGCCCTTCTCCATAGTCCTGGCCTGTACCGGCGACGTCTGGGTGCGCAGTACGATATCCTTATTGATATAGAAGGTATCCTGCTCGTCCTTGGCCGGATGGTTCGGCGGAATGTTCAGCTTGGTGAAGTTGTATTCGTCATACTCGATCTCGGGACCTTCCACGACTTCATAGCCCATGCCCACGAAAATGCGCTCCAGCTCTTCCAGAGCCAGCGTATTGGGATGACTGTGGCCGACGTTGCTCTTCTTCGCCGGCAGGGTCACGTCGATGACCTCCAGCTTCATCTGCTCCTCGCGGGCCTTTCTGGCCAGGGCCGTCTTCGTCTCCTCCAGCTTCGCTTCAATGAGGGCGCGGGCGTCGTTGACCATCTGGCCGACCTTCGGCCGATCCTCGGGCGCTACGTCCTTCATGCTCTTGAGAACCGTGGTCAGCTCGCCCTTCTTGCCCAGATAAGCTACCCGGATCTCGTTTAAACGGTCTAAGGCTTCGGACGCCTCGATCTGCTTTAAGGCTTCCTCCTTGATCTTCTCTAACTGCTCTTTCATGTGTGGCTCCTTTCCGTGGGATAATATGAAAATGAATGTTCCGCGGCACTGACGACCCTCCGATCGCGCCACATAGAACGTCCCTCCATCACAAATCGTGATGAAGGGACGAAATCTCCGCGGTACCACCCTGATTCCTGCAATCAGTTTCATGCAGGCGCTCTCATGCGTAACGTGCATTCTACGTCGCGGACTACGTTCTTGAATTCATCCGCGCGGCTTAAGCGTGAAATTCGGGTACTTCAGGGAACTGAAAGGAACTTGCAGCCGGTGATTCCTTCTCTCTGACAGGATCTGAAGCCTCTACTGTGCGCCGTCATCGCCTTTTCGTGTAAATCTTTTATGATTTTAGCATATGAATTCGAAATGTCAAGCACTTTTTCCGGAACCGCCGGCATCAAAGATTACCGCACTTTCAATCGTGCGTGACATTTAATTATCTTCTGACTCATGATTTAAAATATCCCGACATGCAATCCGAAGCGCAGGAATATCCTGTACCAGAGTATTCCAGACCGAAGGAATATCAATGGAACCATACGCATGAACATAGAAATTTCTAGTATCTTTAATAACCCTCCAGGGGATGGCACGGTTCGCAGCTTTGATCTCGTCAGACAACTGAGATACCAGTTCTCCAATCTGTACGATGCACATACAGCAGGCATCCTGAAACATATAATCCGTTTCAAAGGCAGAAAAATCATTATGATAGCGCGCCAGATTATCGGCAATCCGCTGACAATAACTGTCAATCTTCATAAGAATGATCCTGTCACGTGTTTCGATAAAGCAGCACCTCCTCGTTTTTGATCATATCCAGGAAAGCATGGTCAGACGATTCACTTGTTACCAGATCCACCGGAAGCTTCAGCGCATCCTCGATAGCAAGGCGGAAACCGCTCAGCTGAAACAGGGATCTGATTCGGCCTTTTTCGATCACGAGATCAACATCACTGGAAGATGAAGCAGTCCCTTTTGAATAAGATCCGAAAAGAGATACGCTCGCCACACCGTGCTGCTGTGCGATCGGGGTAATAATACGCCGGATATCTTCAATACTGTACACTGCCATGCAATCACCTCCATAAAAACAATATAGCATATAAATGCAGAATAACAAAGTGATTCTTTCTACTGAGAACCAGGACTAGAAAACCGAATTCCCCCCTCAATCAAACTTCGCGTATTCTGCCAGTTTATATACCCTGTCGCGGGTCATCTTGGCCGCCTTGCTGTTCATCGCCAGACTCTGCATGGAACCGCCCTTGTATTCCTCACCGGCCGCCTTGACCGCGGCTTCCTTCTCCGTGATCCAGGCCCGTTCCTCTACAGTCAGCGAATCCATGATATCCGGATTCAGATTCGTCTTCATGATTCCCCAGATTACGTTTAGCGTGTCGTCCCAGACCTGGTAGAGCTCTCCGGATATCGCATTCATATCCGACTGCGTCGCCGCTTTCTGAAGCTCGGCATTCAACTCCGCCGCCTGTTCCTCGGTCGCGGCGATCTCGGCGGCGATCCGGTCATATACCGAAGCATACTCCTGATAGAGATTGCTGGAGAATCCTTCGCCCATAGTCTCGTTATAAAGGCCGTAGAATCCCAGCGTGTCGCCCTGCACGTCCCAGTGAACCCAGTTGACATAGTCTTCCGGAAGATCGGCGACACGCGATTCCGGCAGATACAGATAGAGATCCTGCGCGCCGTCCAGACCGTAAGCCTCCGTATAAATATAGCGGACCTGCTCCTCGCTGTTGATCTCCTCGCCGGTTCCGTATGGATATCTGATCGATTCAATCTGAAATACATACGTGGTCTCATTCACCTTCTCCGGCTCCGTGAATTGGCCGTAAAAATCACAGTAATACAGGGTTCCGTTGGAATAGCCTTCCCCCATATCTCCCATATCTACGTCTTGATAATGACCGTCGAATGTCCCGTCTGCATGGATATCCATCGCCGTATACCAGGCTCCCGCGCCGCTGCTGAAATAGAATTCCCACCCTGCCACATTCGCAAACGGAAATGAAGCTGCGTCTGCCGCCGGATTCCCGACTACGGCCTGTGCTCCGCCGGCGGAGTCCTCTGCCTGTCCGGAGAAAGCCTCCGAAGAGGGATCCGAAGACGGCTGCTGATCACCTGACGGTTCCCCTTCCTGCTGCGAAGTACTGTCTGACGCCGTCTCGGCCGAAGGCGCTGCCGTATCGTTCTCCTTCTTTGCAGACTGATCCCCAACCGTAATGGTCTGCCCCTGTTTCACCTCCCCAGCGGACTGTCTCTGTCCGCTCTGAGGCACTTCGATCCGCTCATAGGTATTGCCGCATCCGGCAAGGCTTCCCATCAGCAAAATACCCGCGACAGCCCACCATACGTTTCTCCTGATTTTCTTCATTCCGCCTGACCTCTCCCTCATATCCGCCCAGACTACTCCACGCCTGCGCAGCTTCCATTCCCATCCGGACTGCTGTTTGCGCATCCGCTCAGCTGCGCCCGCCCGGTTCTCGTTTTTGTCCAGCGCAGCTTCCATGTATCCGGATATTTTCTCTGAAAATATCATAGCACATTGCCGGCGGTTATTTTTTTCTTTTTCCTTAAAATTTTTCGAAACCTTCCGACAAAAAAAGCGCCTGTCCCGGAACCGTTTTTTCGGTTCAGACAGGCGCTGCGCAGACGCATTCCCGACGTCTTACGTCGACGCGAACTGGCTGTTGTACAGCTGGGCGTAGAATCCGCCTCTCGCCAGCAGCTCCCCGTGCTTCCCCTGCTCGACGATATGGCCGTCCCGCATGACCAGGATCATGTCCGCCTCCCGGATCGTGGACAGACGATGGGCGACGATAAAGCTGGTGCGTCCCTCCATCATCCGGGCGAACGCCTTCTGGATCCGGATCTCGGTCCGGGTATCGATGGATGAGGTGGCCTCATCCAGGATCAGCATCGGCGGCAGACACAGCATCACACGGGCGATGCAGAGAAGCTGCTTCTGGCCCTGGGACAGATTGCCGCCGTCCTCGGAGATCACCGTGTCGTAGCCCTGGGGCATACGGCGGATAAAGGAATGGGCGTGGGCCTCCTTCGCCGCCCGGATTACCTCTTCCTCCGTGGCGTCCGGCTTACCGTAGGCGATATTCTCCCGGATCGTGCCGGACTTAAGCCAGGTTTCCTGCAGCACCATGCCGTAATTGGCCCGCAGGCTTCTGCGCGTCATCTGCCGGACGTCATGGCCGTCCACGCGCACCGCGCCCGAATCCACGTCATAGAACCGCATCAGCAGGTTGATGACCGTACTCTTGCCGCAGCCGGTAGGTCCGACGATGGCGATCCGCTGACCCGGCTTTACGTCGAGATTGAAATTCTCGATCAGCTTCACATCCTTACGGTACGAGAAATATACATGATCCATGGCCACGCTTCCGTCCGCTCTCTGAAGATCCGCCGCGTCCGCCGGTTCCGGCGTCAGGGGCTCCTCGTCGATCAGCTCAAAGACTCTCGCGGCAGAGGCCAGGGCGTTCTGCAGCTCCGTCACCACGCCGGAGATCTCATTGAACGGCTTCGTATACTGGTTGGCGTAGCTTAAGAAAATGGACAGCTGTCCCACGGACAGATAACCTCTCACCGCCGCAAGCGCTCCTACGATACCGACGCTGGCGTAGACCAGACTGTTGACGAACCGGGTGCAGGGATTGGTGATCGAGGAGAAAAAGGTGGCGCGCAGGCTGTAGCCTCTGAGCCGCTCATTGATCTCCTCAAACTGCGCCTGGACCTCGGCCTCGTGACCGAACGCCTGGACGACCTTCTGATTGCCCAGCATCTCATCCACCAGGGACGTCAGCTCGCCCCTCGTCTCCGACTGCTTCTTAAACATCACATAGGTCTTCTTCGCGATATAGCTGGCCACCACAAGGGAAACCGGCGTCACGACCACCACCACGGCCGCGATAACCGGATCGATGACGAACATAAAGCCCAGCGTTCCCAGGATCGTGATCACGCCGGTGAACAGCTGCGTAAAGCCCATCAGAAGTCCTTCGGAGAACTGATCGATGTCCGCAATGATCCGGCTGATCACGTCTCCCGACGGATGGGAATCGATATAGCGCAGCGGCAGCACCTCCAGATGATCAAACGCCCTCGTGCGGATATCCTTGACGACCTGGTAGGTGATCCGGTTATTGATATGGTTCATCAGCCACTGGGCGGCGCCGGTTACGGCGACGACTACGGCCATCCGGTACAGAATGGACCGGATACCGGCGAAGTCCACATTGCCCGGCGCAATGATCAGATCCACGGCGTTGCCCACCAGGATCGGCGCGTAGAGCGTCGCGGCCACGGTGACGGCCGCCAGGATCAGGGACACCAGAACCCACCATTTATAATTGCCGATATAGGCAAGGACACGCTTGACCGTGGAGCTGTGCTGAAGAAGCCGTGCTGCCTGCTTCTTCGTTCCGGCAGCGCCTGCCTCTGCCGCAGCCGGCTTCCGTGCCTGTTCATTCCGCACGTTTGCATTTTCTTTCCGCTTCTCAGCCATGCGCCCTCACCTCCTTTTCCGACAGCTGGGACAGACAGATCTCACGGTAGACCTCGCAGGTCTCGAACAGCTCCTCGTGGGTTCCCTGCCCCACCAGCTGTCCGTCGTCCAGGACCAGGATCCTGTCCGCATTCCGGATCGTGGTCGCGCGCTGCGACACCAGAAACACGGTCATATTCTTCGTATTCTCCCGGATCGCCTTCCGAAGCGCTGCGTCTGTCGCGAAATCCAGGGCAGACGCGCTGTCGTCCAGGATCAGGATCTCCGGCCTGCGCACCAGGGCCCGGGCGATGGTCAGACGCTGCCGCTGGCCGCCGGACAGGTTCCGGCCGCCCTGCTCGATCGGCAGATCCAGCCCCTGCTCTTTGGAATCCACAAATTCCCTGGCCTGGGCGATATCCAGCGCCTCATAGATCTCCTCGTCAGTGGCGTCCGGCTTGCCCCAGCGCATGTTCTCGCCAAGCGTTCCCTTGAACAGCACCGCCTTCTGCGGCACCACGCCGATCTTCTCTCTCAGCTGCCCGACCGGATATTCCTTCACGTCCGTGCCGTCGACACGGACGGTTCCTTCCGTCGCGTCATAGAAACGTGGGATCAGGTTCACCAGCGTTGATTTGCCGGAGCCGGTTCCTCCGATGACGCCGATGGTCTGTCCGCTCATGGCGGCGAAGCTGATACCGTTAAGCGACGCCTCCTTTGCGCCAGCGTAGCAGAAATCCATACCGGCAAATTCCACCTTCGGAACCGCAGCCGCATCGCCGGCCGCCGCCCCGGCGGCTTTCGTCCCGATCCGGTCATGGTTCTTCTCCACGATGCTTCCTTCCACATCGAACACTGCGCTGATGCGGTTGGCGCAGGCCAGCGACTTGGAGATCGTGATGATCAGGTTCGCCAGCTTCACCAGTTCCACCAGGATCTGGGACATATAGTTGACCAGAGCGACCACCTCGCCCTGCGTGATCACGCCCTCGTCCACCTGCCACGCGCCGGTCCAGACCAGCACGATGGTGGCAGCGTTAATGATGATATAGGTCGCCGGATTCATCAGCGCCGATACCTTGCCCACGAAAATCTGGGAACGGACCAGCAGATCGTTCTCCTCGTCGAATTTCGTGATCTCATCCGGCTGGCGGTTAAAGGCCCGCACGACCCTCGCGCCCAGCAGATTCTCACGGGTCGTCAGAAGGACCCGGTCCAGCTGCCGCTGCACCTTCTTATAGAGGGGCATACTGACCAGCAGAACGCCGAACACCACCACCGACAGAAGCGGGATCGTAACGACGAAGATCATGGCCGCCCGCGCATTGACCGTGAACGCCATGACCATGGCCCCGAACACGATGAACGGCGACCGCAGAAACAGCCGCAGCACCAGATTCACACCGGACTGCACCTGATTGATGTCGCTGGTGATCCGGGTGATCAGCGTCGACGTGCCGATGGTGTCGATCTCCCGGTAGGACAGGCTGTTGATGTGGCGAAACAGCTCGTTGCGCACGCCTGTGCCGAAGCCCACCGCCGCCTTGGCGGAGAAATACTGGGCCGTCAGCGAGAACGCCAGCCCCAGAAGGCCCAGAAGCACCAGCACGCCGCCCATTTTCAGGATCTGGCCGGAATCCCGGTTATGGATCCCCACGTCGATGATCTGCGCCATGACGAGGGGCACCAGCAGGTCGAAGGCGGCCTCCGTCATTTTCAGAAGCGGCGCCAGGATGCTCTCCAGCTTATACTTTTTCAGATACTTTAACAGCTTCCACATAAAAACCTCCGCAGGAGTACTTAAACAGTTGCATGCTTTGACGCCTCACATCAGTCTTCCACATCAAAGTTCTCAAGCAGCGTCTTCTTCCGCTCCGGCCGGTTGTCGCCGTGGCGCACCATGGACATGGTCGCCATCGCCAGCGCCGTGAAGATGCAGGCGTAGGGGAACAGCGTCCGGTACGAAACATACTGCAGAAACGCCCCCGAAAGAACCGGCGTAAGGATCTGGGCCGACATGGAAAAGGTATAATAGAGGCCGGTGTATCTTCCCACGTCGCCCGCCTTGCACATCTCCACCACCATCGGCAGCGAGTTGACGCTGACCGCCGCCCATCCCATTCCGATCAGCACGAAGCCGATATTGATGGCCGGGTGGAACTCCTGAAAAAAGATCGCCGCGAAAAAGCTCACAAGCATCAGCGCCAGACCGCTCAGGATACACACCTTCCGGCCGAATTTCGCGGAAATGATGCCGATGGGAATATAGCCTATGATCGCCGAGACCGTCGCCACCATCAGGCAGTTGGCGAAGCCGCCTCCCGTCATTCCCCACACCACGCGGGCGTAGCGGGAAAATGCAGTCGTGACCGCGTTGTAAGCCATGAACCACAGAAAGATCGACAGAAGGATCATCACCAGGCTGCGGCGGACGTCCGGAGCCAGATGGGTGCGCTCCTTTCCGCCTCCCGCCGTCAGGCTTTTGTCCTCCGGTTCCGCATCCCCGTCCTCGATCAGCACTTCCTGCGCCAGCTTCTTCTCCCGGATCGTGCAGACCAGCACGACCACCGCAAGCACCATGACCAGGGCGACGCCCAGGAATACCGGCATATAGTCCTGCTTTCCGTCGTCTTTCAAAAGGACACTGATCAGGATCAGCGTGTAGACGCCGCCGACGGCGCCCATCAGATTGATGATGGCGTTGGCCTGGCTGCGCAGCGGCTTCGGCGTCAGATCCGGCATCAGCGCCACCGCCGGCGACCGGTAGAGACCCATGGCGATCAGCAGGAACAGAAGACTTCCCACGAAGAGCCCCAGATTTTCCAGATTGTCCGCCAGCGGCAGGAGCATCATAAACACCACCGCCAGAGCCGTACCCACCACGATGAACGGCGTCCGCCTGCCGTACCTTGTGTCCGCCTTATCCGAAAGCGAGCCCAGCAGCGGCAGCAAAAACACGGCCAGCACATTGTCTGCGGCCATGATCATGCCAGTGACCGTCTCGTTCAGATGAAACGTCCCCTGAAGGATCAGCGGAATGATATTGTCATACATCTGCCAGAAGGCAGAGATCGACAGAAACGCCAGTCCGATAAAAAAAGTTCGTTTGTAATTCAGCTTCATTCGTACCCTCTCCCCAATTATACCCGTACCGGGTTGCTTTTGCTGCATTTCTCCGGCCATTCCCCTGCCGGAATTCTATTTCCCCGTTCATACCTCCATGATTCTACTCATATTTCTTCGCCATCCGGGCGATCTTCTCCTCGGAGTCCTCCTTCGCCAGACGGCGCACCTCGCGGAAGAATTCCGAAAACCGGGTCTCCTTCTGGCCGTAATCCAGATTCAGCTGATATTCCAGCGGAATCCAGGTGGAGAGATCGGCTTCGTTGTGCTGGATCACCGCCTCAAGCTTGTCAAGCGCCTTATAGATCTTCGCCTCCGTGGTTTCCATGGCGTCCATCTCCGCAAAGAGGGAATCCACCTGCCCGCGGTACCCCTCCGGCAGCGACCGGATCCACGCGGACACCTGCCGCGACTCCTCGCCCTCGTCCGCCGCCGTCTTCTCGAAGGCCGGAATATCCCCGGTGAACGCCTCTCCCATATCGTGGAACAGGCACATCTCCATGACACGTACCATATCCGCCTCCGGGAACTCATCCCGGCAGAAATACGCCATCATCAGCAGATGATACGTGTGCTCGGCCACGCTCTCATGACGTCCTTCGGCCGTCCAGGAATGCCTGGTCATGTCCTTTAACCGGCCTGTCGTCCGCATGATATCGATAAAGGTTCTCGCGTCCATCGATGCTTCCTCCTGTCGTGATCCTCAGGCTTTCTCCAGGCTCCTCGACGCCATTCCGAACAGCACGAAACCGGCTGCGAACAGCACCGCCAGCATTCCCACGCCGCTGGACGGGTTCTGGGTCAGCTGGGTCATGGCGCCTACCAGGGCCGTTCCGATAAAAGCCGCGCCCTTGCCGCAGATATCAAAGATCCCGAAGAATTCCCCGGACTTCTCCGGCGGGATGATCCTGGCGAAATACGACCGGGACAGCGCCTGGATGCCGCCCTGGAACATTCCGACGCATACGGCCAGGAACCAGAACTCCCACTGCTTGTCCAGCTGGATCGCAAACAGCGCGATCAGGAAATAGCAGAAGATGCACAGCTTGATCAGATTCGTGTTCTTATACTTTTTAGCAGCCCAGCCGAACAGGATCGCGAAGGGGAACGCCACGATCTGCGTCACCAGAAGCGCCAGAAGAAGCCCCGTTGTATCCAGTCCGATGGCGCTTCCGTAAGCCGTCGCCATATCGATGATCGTGTATACGCCGTCGATATAGAAGAAGAACGCCAGAAGGAACAGAAAGATCGGCTTGTGTGCGCGGATGTCCCGAAAGACCCGCAGAAGCCGCGAAAAGCTCTCCCGCACCGGGTGTGACTGCTTCGCGACGCCGTGCCGCTGTTTGAACGTCCGCAGCAGCGGAACCGTCACGCCCAGCCACCAGGCCGCATTGATGAAGAATGCGATCGTCATGGCCGTACCCATGCTGATGCCAAGCGTCTCATTGCCCAGAACAAACAGAAGGCTGATAATAAACGGAATACAGCTTCCGATATATCCCCAGGCATAGCCGGATGACGAGACCTGGTCCATCCGGTCCGGCTCCGTCACATCCGAAAGCATGGAATCATAGAACACCAGGCTGGCCGAATAGCCGATTCTCGCGATGACGAAGATCGCCAGGAATACGATCCAGGGCACCGGCAGCGACAGCGCGGCGCAGCCAATCACGCCCACCATCATGCAGAACGTAAAGATCGGCTTCTTGTACCCGTCGGTGTCGGCGATGGCGCCGAAGACCGGACCGATCACCGCCACGCACAGCGTCGAAACGGACATGGCGTAGCCCCAGTAGGCCATGGCGTCCACCTCGGAGAGGCCGTCCATCCCCGCCAGATAGTTGAAATAGATCGGCAGGATCGTAGCCACCAGAAGCGTAAAGGCGGAATTGCCGACGTCGTAAAGGATCCAGTACTTCTCCAGTTTCGTGAATTTCATCTTTCCCATATGATTCATCTCCTGACCAGCGCCCGCATAAGCTGTTACGCGGAATACCAACGTTTCCCTATATTTTCATTCTAGCATATTCTTTCGGAAAAGAACAGTAAAATTCACACAAATGTCCTGCAAACGCTTTTCAAATCCGGGAATTCCAGTTATAATAGAGCGCAGAACCGCTAAAGCGCATCCGCCGCGCCTAAGTCCAGTATCCGCACGGGAGGAAGAGCATGACCGCACTGATCGTATACGCCAAAGAGATCTTCGACAAATACAAGAGAGACGAAGTGACCGTGTACGCCGCGCAGGCTTCCTTCTTCATCGTCATCGCGTTCTTTCCGTTCATCATGCTTCTGCTGACCCTGATCCAGCTGGTTCCGGCGATCCAGAAATCTGACCTGATGGAGCTGATGGTCACGATCATGCCGGACATGCTGGACGCGCTGGTGGTAGGCATCATCGACGACCTCTACACCAAGTCTCCGGCCACCATCATCTCCGTCTCCGCCATCGCGGCCCTCTGGTCCGCCTCACGCGGCATTCTGGCGATCGAACGCGGCCTGAACCGGGTCTACGAAAGCCCCAGGGACCGTGGCTATCTGGTCCTCAGGCTGATCAGCTCCGGCTATACCCTGCTGTTTATCGTCGCCTGCGTGGGAAGCCTTCTTCTGCTGGTACTGGGCAGCTCGCTCTATACCTTCGTCGTCAAATGGTTCCCGATGCTCACGGAATTCGCCGGACTGGTATACAGCCTCCGCTCCTTTGCCGTTCTGCTGATTCTGGTGATCGTCTTCAGCGGACTCTATAAATGGCTGCCGTTTAAGCACCATACGCTGCGCAGCCAGATGCCGGGCGCGCTGTTTTCCACCCTGGGATGGATCGTGTTCTCCGCCCTGTTTTCCATCTATTTCAGCAATTTCAGCAATTTTTCCTATATGTACGGGAGCCTTACCGCCGTCGTGATGCTGATGCTGTGGCTCTATATCTGCATCTGCATCCTCCTGATCGGCGCGGAGATCAATGATTTTCTGGACCGGCATTTCGGCGGGGGCCACTGAAGGTTCGCTTCTCTGACCGCTGTTTTTCTGCCATATTTCCACCGATTTTTTCATGTTTTTTTGCAATATGTACTGGTTTTTCGTCAATGATTGTGGTATAATCTGCAACGATTGTATCATCGCTATACGCAAAAACATAAAAATTCTTACGGAGGTTACAAAACTATGCATGGTAATGTCATCGTAGGCCAGTCCGGCGGCCCTACGGCCGTCATCAACTCCAGCCTCGCAGGCGTGTTTCGTACCGCTATCGACCGCGGCGCCAAGAAGGTTTACGGCATGCGCAACGGAATCCAGGGACTTCTGGATGAGAAGTATGTGGATCTGTCCAACTACATCAAGAATGAGCTGGACATCGAGATCTTAAAGCGCACCCCCTCTGCTTTCCTCGGCACCTGCCGCTATAAGCTGCCGGCGATCCATGAGGATCAGGAGATCTACAAGAGAATTTTCGAGATTCTGGACAAGTTAAAGATCGAGTGCTTCATCTACATCGGCGGCAACGACTCCATGGATACGATCAAGAAGCTGTCCGACTACGCGATGCTGACCGGCGCAAGCCAGAAGTTCGTCGGCGTACCGAAGACCATCGACAACGACCTGGCCCTGACAGACCATACGCCCGGTTACGGCAGCGCCGCCAAGTACATCGCCACCTCCACCAAGGAGATCATCCGCGACGGCAACGGCTTCTCCTATAAGAAGGAGCAGGTAACCATCATCGAGATCATGGGACGCAACGCTGGCTGGCTGACCGGCGCCGCCGCCCTTGCCAAAGGCGAGGACTGCGAGGGCGTCGATCTGATCTATCTGCCCGAGGTTCCCTTCGACATCGACAAGTTCCTTGAGAAGGTAAAACACCTTCTGGCGAAGAAATCCACCGTTTTCGTGGCTATTTCCGAAGGCATCAAGCTGAAGGACGGCACCTATGTCAGCGAGGCCGGCGGCGGCTCCGACTATGTGGACGCCTTCGGTCATAAGCAGCTGACCGGTTCCGCTACCTATCTGGCCAACCTTGTGGCCCACACCATCGGCTGCAAGACCCGTGCCGTGGAGTTCTCCACCCTGCAGAGAAGCGCTTCCCATCTGGCGTCCCGTACGGATATCAACGAAGCGTTCATGGTCGGCGGCGCCGCTGTGAAGGCAGCCGACGAAGGCGACTCCGGCATGATGGTCGTCATCGACCGCGTATCCAACGACCCGTACCAGTCCGCTACCGGCGTTTACGACGTCCACAGGATCGCCAACGACGAGAAGCTGGTGCCGCGTGAGTGGATCAACAAGGAAGGCACCTATGTGACCGAGGACTTCATCGACTATGTAAGTCCGCTGATCCAGGGCGATTACCCCTGCGTGATGGTGAACGGTCTTCCGAGACATCTGTATCTGAAGCACGACGACAAATAAATCCGTATCCAACGGACGTTTTCTCAGGAGCCGCGGCATTGCGGCTCCTTTTCACTGCGCAGACCTGGGTGAAATCCTTCCGATACGAAGCAGAGGACACCCCCGCAGGAATGTCCTCTGTACGCGCTCCTAAAAGTATTTCTTGGAACCCCACAGATTATTCTTTTTTAACTCCAGATATTCGTTGTAGGCTTTCTCCAGAATCTGCTTCTCGTTGGCAAACTTCAGAAGATGGTAGGCTTCGTAGAACTTGTAATAGCCCGAATCCATGAAATACTCCTCACGTTGTGGCTTACTGTAATAGCTGTCGGCCATCATCAGATACCAGTGAACGTCCTTCTCCACCATATCCTGGGGAGTATTGAACGAATACTGGCTCTTACCGATGTATTTGATAATCGACGCAGCGACTCCGGTCTCCTCTTTCACTTCCCGAAGCGCCGTCTCCTTATAATCCTCGCCCGCTTCCACAGTCCCTTTCGGCAGCACCCAACCCTCGTATTTGTTCTTATAGTTCTTATACAAAACAAGAATCTTACCACGAAAAATCACCACACCGCCACAGCTCGTTGCTTCTATCATTGCAATCCCTCCTGTCCGGTGCGGATGCCCGCACCGTTGGTGTGTTGTGAGCCTGAAGCTAGTATAGCGCATTCCATTCCCGATTGCAAGACATCTGGAAAAATAAGTATCGGGATTCCTTCCCGTTCCTGTCATCTGGAAAAATACGCGTCAAAGATCTTCCGTGCGATGGGAGCCGCGGCGCTGCCGCCGGAGCCGCCCTCTTCCACGATCACGCTGACGGCCAGACGGGGCGCTTCCGCCGGCGCGAAGCCGATCATCCACGCGTGGGTGTCCCTGCCGGACTCAAATTCCGCCGAGCCGGTCTTGGCCGCCGCCGTATAGAGTTCGCTTTTCACCGCGGATGCGGTTCCGTTTGCCACGACCTCCGTCATCATATCGGTCAGTATGGCGGCCTCTTCCGCGGTCATCAGGCTCCCATAGGAGGACGGCCTGAAGTCACGGATCCGGTCGCCGCCCGCATTCTCAATATGGTCGATGAAAAACGGCTTCATCAGCGTGCCGCCGTTGGCGACCGCCGCGGCCAGAAGCGCGTTGTGCAGCGGCGTGATCTGGGTCCTTCCCTGACCGATGGAGGTCTGCAGCCGTTCCCACAGCTGCGCGTCCGCCTCCATGGCGTAGGAGCTTCCGGTGTACGGCAGCGCGACCGGCATATCGCTGTTGAACAGAAGCTGCCGCGCCGTATCGGCCAGTTTTGCCGGATCCAGACGGCTTCCCAGATACGCGAAGGCGCCGTTGCAGGAATTGGCAAACGCCTGCTTTAGATTCTGGACGCCGTGGGCCGCGCCGTGATAGCACTGGATCGTGTATTCGCCTTCCTCATAATACCCGTCGCAGTCAAACTGAAACGCATCATAATCATCGGGATGCTCCCGGATATACTCCAGTAAGATCACAGTCTTGAATGTGGATCCCGGCGGATAGAGACCCTGCGTCGCGCGGTTCAGAAGCTGGCCGGAGGTATTGTCCGGCGACACCAGGCTGTCCCAGTTCTCCGCAATGGTATTGGGATCGAAGCCCGGCTTCGAAACCATGGCGAGCACCTTCCCCGTGTCCGGCTCCAGCGCCACCACCGCGCCTCTGCGGTCTCCCAGGGCGTCGGAAGCCGTCTGCTGAAGCACGGGATCCAGCGTGGTGACCACCGTGTCGCCCATGTTCTTCTCTCCCATCAGCTCCCGCAGCGTATGCTCGATCAGGTTCACATGGGAGCTGAGCAGGTAGAACTGGGCCAGATCCTCCAGACCGGTCCGTCCCATCGTGGAATACCCGACCGCATGGGCGAACAGGGAGCCGTAGGGATATCTGCGGACCTCCCCGCCGTCTCCGCCGACGATCGTTTCCGCCAGCGCCGTACCGTCGGAGGCTTCCAGACGCCCCCGCACTACCCGCTCAGCAAAGCTGTCCAGGCGCGCGTTATAGCTGTTGTTGATCGTGTCCTCGCGGCGCACCGCCAGAAACCAACCCTCATAGACGATCATGGCCGCGAATACCGCCACCACAAGGTATGTGAGCCTTAGAATGCTGCCGTCCGCGCCATTCCGGTCCGCCGGATCGCCGCGGGAAGCTGTGTTTTCTTTAAGCCGTTTCCACAATTTACGCATATCTATTTCCCCTCTGCTCCTTCCGGCCCCGCCATCATATACAGCCCCTGAATGATACTGAACAGGATAAATGTACTCAGGATCGAGCTTCCTCCGTAGCTGACCAGAGGCAGCGTAACTCCGGTGGAAGGAATGAATTTGATCACGCCTCCCACGGTGAGAAATACCTGAACGATATAGACGGTGCCGAGACCGAACGCCGTCAGCTTGTAGAATGTGTCCTTCAGCTGACCCGCGATCAGAACGAACTGAAGGAAGCAGCCCAGGCAGATCAGAAGCAGGCAGAGCGCGAACAGGGCGCCCAGCTCCTCCGAGACGGCCGCGAAGATGAAATCCTTCTCCACGACCGGGATCTTCCGCGGCATCCCTTCATAAAGTCCCAGTCCGAACCAACTTCCGGTGCCGATGGCGAACAGGGACTGGGTGATCTGATAGCCCTTATCGTCGATATCCGACCAGGGATCCCGCCAGGCAAGCACCCGGTTCCGTACATGGGAAAAGAGCCGGTACGCCGCCGCGGCTGCCAGGCTGCCGCTCAAAACCCCCGCTCCCATCCAGCGCAGATCCGACGTGGCCGCATACAGCATGAACAGATACGCCGTAAAGAAGATCAGGGCGCTTCCCAGATCCCTGGACAGCACCAGGATCAGCACATGGACGGCCGCTGCCGCCGTGGTCACGGCGATGTGCCGGAATCCGGTCGAACGGTCAAGCATTCCGGCGATAAAGAGCACATACAGAATCTTCACGAATTCCGAAGGCTGCACGGAGAAGATCCCGATGTCCAGAGACAGCTGCGCGCCGAAGCTGGTATTGCCTGCCAGGCATACCGCCCCCAGCAGAAGGATCCCAAGGATCCCGTAAAACCATGTCATTTTCCGTAAAAGACGCACCCTGTCGATGATCACGGGGATGATCCAGGTGACCGAGGCCGATACGGCCGCGATGATGAACTGGCGGACCGCCCGGTCGTAGCTCAGCCTCGTCAGCATAAGGAAGCCGACGCAAAGGAGCATGCACATATTATTGACGAGAAGCCTGGACGCCCGGGGATATAAGGCCCGGTACACATAGATAAAGCACAGGAAAAAGACGACCTGCATCCCATAAAACGCCGCAACGGCGGTGTCGAGGGTATTCATGCAGATCACACTGAAGGCGATCAGATGCAGAAGCAGCATCAGAAGGATCTGCCTTCCGCAGATCTTCTTCCTCTTCCGCTCATCGACGCTGAAATACCGGAAATTCAGATACGTATAAAAAGCCATAATAAGGAACAGCAGGTACCGTGTCCACGACACGTATACATGCAGGATGTTCTGTATCACGGTATGGTTAAATGAAGACAAATCGATCATTCCGATGGATCCTCCAACTTTCGCCGCTCCCGTCTACTCTACGCCGCGCTTCATATGCCCTCTCGTGAAATCCATCCGCATCTCCTGTCTCACGTCCGGGGAACCGCTTTCCGTAAGGGAAGCGCCCTCCCGCAGATATGCGTCTGCGAAGGCTCTCACCATATCCGAAAGCTGCCGCGGCGACTCGTCCAGGAACTGGAGACGCAGCACCTCCGGTTCCAGCGTTCCGACTGTATCCTCCATCCCCAGAAGCATAAGAGGCGCCGGATTATAGATGGTATTATAGCAGAACGCGCAGTGATTGTATACGGGCAGCTCCTTGCCGGTGCGGTCCTTAAGGGAGAGAAGGCCCGGCTTTTTGTCGCAGCCGGACACGGTACGCCGGATACACTGAGCCGTAGTCATGACAGGAAACCATCCATAGACGGTCAGCTCCTGCCCCGCGCAGCTCTCCGTACCCTGACGCCCTCGCATTGAAGTCCGCGCATTCTCCAGAAGCTCCTTCAGCTCGTGGGCGTTCAGCTCCAGCGGACAGGTCAGCCTCTCAAATCCCATCTGCAACAGCGTATCCGCAGCAAGATGGTTAAACTCATACAGATGATGATCCGCATACAAAGGCGGGAGTTTTGCGTCTCCGCTCTCTGCATAAAGGCGTCTCAGCAGGCCGGGCTCCTCCAGCGACCGGATCAGGAATCCGTCGAAGCCGGCGCCGCACAGCTCTTTTCTCCGTTCGCCGAAGAAGGACTCTGCCTCCGTCCGGCAGATCGCCGGCATCGCGAGAACACATTTCTTTCCCGCAGTCCGGCACTGCATAACCGCCGAAGACCATGCCGATGCCGAAACCGCATCCGCTTCGAGCTGTATCTCCGCGATATCCGGTTCCTTCACGGCCGCCGCAAGCTGCTCCTGATTTGAGACCAGCACGGAAATCCGGGGCCGCCATTTACGCGGTTTTCTGTCCGCCGCCGGTTCTGTCACGTTATCGAAACCCCGTTCCGCATGTAAGCCTGCTCCGTCTTCGGAAGGCTGTTCCGTCACTGCGTCCGTTCTGCCGGAACATTTTCCCGCAGTGGAATCCGTTCCGTCTTCGAAAGGCTGCTGCGCCGGGCAAACCGTTCCTTCTTCAGATGGCCGGTTTCCCGTTTCGTCCGCTTTCACGGCCGGTCTGCGGTACGGCCGCAGGATCGCCTCCTTCAGCTTCTCAAGTCCTTCCCGGCGCAGCTCATTCAGAGCCTGGACCGGGACGAACAGATTCTCTCCCGCGCGGATATCCAGCGAGACAAATTCAAACGGCGTTCCGCCGGTCTTATTGATCTGCCGCCTGAGCCGTTCCTCCGTCACCGGCTGGTTCTGCGCGGTCTCTGCCACGGCTCCGGTCACCTCTGCGGCCGCGCCGCATTCCGTCCCGTCCGAAGGCGCTGCACCGGCCCGCCACAGCCGTAGTCTCAGGGCTTCCCCCTCCAGGGCCGTCAGTCTGCCGCAGACGGCCTCCTTTTTCTCTGTCTCAATATAGGTCTTCTCCAGATACGCGATCAGCACCCTGTTTACCTGCCGGAATTCCGGCTTCTCCTTAAGCGCCAGCATATCCTTTCCGTTATGCTTCCGGTAGTATCCCTCCGTCTGACCGCCCCGGTCGAAGAGTTCCGTAAGGATCTTCCTGTCTCCGTCCTCCACACGGTACCCGTTCCGGCCCTCCCTCAGATACAGATCCAGGTATTTCCGGTATACGCTGACCACTCCGGCCGTATATACGGGGCTTTTCATCCGTCCCTCGATCTTAAGGGAATAGACCCCGCTTTCCAGAATATCCGGAAGAAGATCCAGGGTACAGAGGTCCTTCATACTCATCAGGTAGCGCTCGTTTGGACTGTTTCGCAGATTCCGTCCGGGCAGGTCTCTACGGTTCTGCCCGTTTCTGCCGGATGCGGCCTGCCCGCGGCCGCTGGCGTCGTACGGAAGGCGGCACGGCTGCGCACAGCGTCCCCGGTTGCCGCTGCGTCCGCCGATCAGGCTGCTCAGCAGGCACTGACCGGAATAGCAGAAGCATAAAGCCCCGTGGACGAAGCTTTCGATCTCGATATCCACCTTCTCATGAATCGTCTTCAGTTCCGCAAGGGACAGCTCCCTCGCCGTCACGACCCGGGTCGCTCCCATCTCCTTAAGGAGCCGCGCGCCTTCGGCCCCGGTGATCGTCATCTGCGTGCTTGCATGGACATGCAGATCGGGAAACCACCGCCGCACCGCCGCAAGGACGCCCAGATCCTGGACGATGACCGCATCCAGTCCCCGCTCATAATAGGGCGCCAGAAAGCCGTACAGGCCGTCCAGCTCCTTCTCCTTGACCAGCGTATTCACGGTCAGATACAGGGACACGCCGTGGAGATGGGCGTAATCGATGGCCTCAAGCATCCGATCCTCGCTGAGGTTCTCCGCATACGCCCTGGCCCCGAACCGGCTTCCGCCGATATAGACCGCGTCCGCCCCGGCGGCGACGGCTGCCTTCAGGCTCTCAAAGGAGCCGGCCGGAGCCAGCAGCTCCGCCCTTGCTTTCGTATGTTCCTTCCGGCCTTCCGGCCGCTCACTGTATTCCATCGCTTCGCTCCGTCCGAAAAAGAAGATCCCGCAAGCAGGATTCTCGCGGGATGCTTCGGTCAATATCTGCGGTTATTGTTCTGGCCGCCGTACGAACCGCCGTTCTTACGGTTCTGAACGGACGTCGCTTCCAGCGCCCGCAGCTTCAGAAGCTCCTCCTGGGCACGTTCCAGCTCCCTCTCCCTGCGTTCCAGGTTCATCTGCGTTGTAACCAGCTCGTGCTTCAGGCCATAAGTTTCCTTCTCCATCTCCTCGCAGCGCCGGTTGCTTTCCTCCACCTTCGCCATCGCCTTAAAATAATCGTCAGCGATGTTGAGCGCCACCATCACGGCCTGGTACTCCTGACTCTGCCTGGAGAAGCGGTCCTGCTTCTTAAGCTCGTTCATCTTCCCCGTAATATACCCGGCGACCTTCTGAAAATATTCCTGATCCTCCGCTCCTCCCAGCGTATAGATCTTGCCGTCGATCAGAACCTCCGCGTAATTCTTGTCGTTCATTGATTTTTGCCCCCTGCATTCATGAATTGATCTGTCCCAAGCGCGATCCTGTCGATCATCCGCAGTTCTTCTTCCGTAAAATCTGTATTCCTGACGGCCCCGATATTCTGAAGGATCTGCTCCGGCTTCGACGCGCCGATCAGCACGCTCGCGACGGCGCCGTCCCTTAAGATCCACGCCAGCGCCATCTCAGCCAGCGTCTGGCCGCGGCCGGCCGCCAGCTCGTTAAGCTCCCGGATCTGACCGAGACGTTCCTCCGTCAGGGCGCTTTCCGTCAGGAACCTTCCATCGGTCCTTACGCGGCTGTCCGCCGGGATTCCCTTCAGGTATCTGTCCGTCAGCATCCCCTGGGCCAGCGGGCTGAAGCAGATCATGCCCTTCCCGAGCCTGCGGGAGGTCTCCTTCAGACCGTTCTTCTCAACCGTCCTGTTGAAAATATTATAGCTGTTCTGATTGATCACAAAGGGGCATTTCAGCTCCTTAAGGATCGCCGCCGCCCGCTCAAGGGTCGGTCCGTCGTAATTGGAAAGGCCCGCATACAGCGCCTTTCCGCTCTTCACCGCCTGATCAAGAGCGCCCATCGTCTCTTCCAGAGGCGTCTGCGGATCCATCCGGTGATGATAGAAAATATCCACATACGGAAGGCCCATCCGTTCCAGACTCTGATCCAGACTTGCCAGCAGGTACTTGCGGCTCCCGAAATCGCCGTAGGGACCCGGCCACATATCGTATCCGGCCTTCGTGCTGATGATCAGCTCGTCCCGGTACGGCATCAGGTCTTCCTTTAAGATCCTTCCGAAATTGCGCTCCGCGCTTCCGGGCGCAGGCCCGTAGTTATTGGCCAGATCGAAATGCGTGATCCCATGGTCAAAGGCTGTGCGGCACATCTGCCTCATATTGTCGAACGGGGCCGTATCGCCGAAATTATGCCAGAGCCCTAGCGACACCGCCGGAAGCTTCAGCCCGCTCTCGCCGCAGCGGTTGTACGGCATCGTATCGTAACGGTTTTCAGCTGCCTGATACATTCCATCTTCCTCCTGAACTGATTCTGTTTTTTCATCCGTTTCTGCCGGTCTCTTCATTCGCCGTCTTTGCTCCCTGATATTCGCATAGCGAGTCTGGGCAGCAGCTCCTGCCGGAAGCTGTCCTTATTCCATCTCCAGCCCAAGATGCCTGTATGCGTTCTCCGTCGCCACCCGGCCGCGCGGCGTGCGGTTGATCAGTCCGTTCATCAGCAGATACGGCTCATAGACGTCCTCCAGCGTGCCCGCGTCCTCTCCCAGCGCCGCAGCCAGGGTATCGAGCCCTACCGGCCCGCCGGAGAACTTCCGGATGATCGTCGTCAGGATAGCGCGGTCGTTATTGTCCAGTCCGAGCTTGTCTACATCCAGCATATCTAGCGCAAAATCCGCCACCTGCCTGGTGATGACGCCGTCATACTTGACCTGGGCGAAATCCCGGACGCGCTTCAAAAGCCGGTTGGCAAGCCGCGGCGTCCCTCTGGACCGCCGCGCCAGCTCCATCGCCCCCTCTTCCTCAATCGTCACGTCCAGTACCTTCGCGGACCGCAGGATGATGGTCTTAAGCTCCTTCGGCGTATAGAATTCCAGCTTCTGCACCACGCCGAAGCGGTCCCGCAGCGGAGCTGTCAGAAGACCGGCCCTGGTCGTAGCGCCTACCAGTGTGAAATGTGGAAGCTCCAGCCGCATCGACCTCACGGACGACTCCTTGCCAAGCATAATGTCTATGGCGTAGTCCTCCATGGCCGGGTACAAAAGCTCCTCCACCTGCCGGTTCAGCCGGTGGATCTCATCGACAAACAGAACGTCTCCCTCATGCAAGTTGTTCAGGATCGCCGCCATCTCTCCCGGTTTCTCGATTGCAGGTCCGGATGTGACCTTCATATTCACGCCCATCTCGTTGGCAATGATCCCGGCCAGCGTGGTCTTACCCAGGCCGGGCGGACCGTAGAACAACACATGGTCCAGCGAATCGCCTCTGGACCTGGCTGCGTCGATATAGACCTTCAGCATGGATTTCAGGCGTTCCTGACCGATATAGTCCTCCAGATACTGGGGACGCAGGCCGGATTCCACCTTCTCGTCTTCCGCTGTCAGTTCCGTATTAATGATCCTTCGCTCCATAACTATTTATCCAACCGCCTTTATCTGCCATATTCCCGATCATCCGATCCCGACTAAAGCATATACCTGAGCGACGCCTTCAGGATCTGTTCCGGCGTCATATCTTCGGCTCCTTCGACCCTGCGCACCGCTTTCGTCGCTTCCACAGGCGAATAGCCCAGCGCCACCAGCGCGTCCACGGCTTCCTTCGCCGCTCCGGTCATCCCCGACGCCGTCCGTCCGCCTGCAAAACCGGCCGGGCCGGCCGCATCCTCTGCCAGGGACGGCAGCACGTCCTCCATGGATACCTTCTCCTTCAGATCCAGGATCACCCGCTGCGCCGTCTTCAGTCCGATTCCGGGAGCCTTCGAGATCGCCTTCGCATCCCCGGAAATGATCGCCAGACGCAGATCTGCCGGACTTAACGCAGACAAAAGCGCCAGCGCCCCCTTGGGGCCGACGCCGTTCACGCCGATCAGCTGCCGGAATATCTGCAGATCCTGACGGCTGCCGAACCCGTACAGGGTCATGGCGTCCTCCTGGACCTTCAGATACGTGTAGATCCGCACCTCGCTCCCAAGCGGAGGCAGCGTCTCCAGAAGCGACAGCGGCACATGGATATTATACCCCACGGATCCGGCTTCCACCACGATCACATCTTCATCTACTTCGGCCAACGGACCCCGTACATAGGAGATCATAGAACATCCCTTTCCGCATCTGATATCATATAAAGGACCCGGCCTGAATGCCTCCAGACCGGGCCGAGAAAACATCTGTGATTATTTTATCATAAGCGTAAATCGTTTGCAAGTAGAACGGCGGTATTTTATTCCTTCTTTCCGGCGCGGAGGCCGAAGAACCCCATCAGGCCCAGTGCGAGCATCGCAATGACCGACAGCTCCAGGATGGGCCTTGAATCGCCTGTTTTCGGAGCGAACGCGGTCATCGGCACCTCCTCATCTGCGATCATAAACAGCGTATCCGGCACGGCGCCGAGCGGAACCGGTTCCTCCGCGATCTCCAGTACAGGCAGGTCTCCGCCGTTTCGCGTCTCCCGGTTCTGCGGGACGCTCACCGCCTCTAAAGCTCCCGGCCTGCCCGGCGCTCTCTCCCCTGCCGGTGCCGCCGCTTCCTCCGTTGCACCTGTTTCCGCGGCTTCCGTCTCAGCTTCCGCCTCAGTCACTGCCGTTCCTGTTTCCGCGGCTTCCGTCTCAGCTTCCGCCTCAGTCACTGCCGTTCCTGTTTCTGCGGCTTCCGTCTCAGCCTCCGTCTCTGCAGCTGCCGTTCCTGTCCCTGCGGCTGACTCCTCCTCAATCTCGGCCTCTTCCGAAGCCTCCGACCGCTCCTCAGCTTCGAGGGACTCTTTCGTTTCCTCTATCTGTTCTTCTGCTTCGGAAGACTCCTCCGTTTCCTCTGTCCGTTCTTCTGCCTCGGAAGACGCTTCCGTTTCCTCCGTCTGTTCTCCGGCTTCGGATGACTCTTCCGGCTCTTCAGGTTCTTCCGGTTCCTCCGGCTCTTCCGGCTCCGTGGGAGCCTCATCCCAGAATTCAAAGTCCTCCCCCTGATCCACGCCGTCGGACGTAAAGACTACGCTTCCGAATACAGGCGTAGGCCCTTCTCCGGCGCCGATGAAGCACTGGGAGATGGCTCTGCTGGTTGACGTATAGAAATACACGTCTCTCGGAAGCATCCTCGTCCCGCTTACCACAGCCGTATATGTCGTACCGGGCTTCGCGTCCACTTCAACCGACAGATACCTGGCGGAAACCGGTCCACGGTAGACTTCCTGCTCCTGTCCTTCGAAGACTGTGACCGACAGCTCGTCCCGGCCGGAGACCTCCATGCCGAGATCGAGCAGGAGTTTCATCCTGTCGCCCGCCTCGTCATACCGGAGCGCCTGTACCGTCACCTCCGGATTCACCGGTTCGGCCGCGAAGGGCTCCGCCTGCTCCGTCAGCCATTCATAGATGAGATCAAAATTCTTCTGTACGATCCGGTGCCTCGCCTCCGGAATACCAAGATACTCCCAAATGCCCGAGGCAAGCGATGCCTCCATGCCGATCCACTGCGCGGTACACGCGGCGTCCGTCAGCGGCGCCTGCGTATTGCTCCGGGTCCTCCATAACGGTTCCGGTCTGTCGATAATTGCCGACGTCTTCGGATCCTCATAATTGACCGTATTCCAGATCGCCTCCTGTACGGCCAGGATCACCTGGTTCAGATCCAGCGTTCCTGGATTGATCTGATCCAGGCCGTCTCCGATCAGTCCGTCCCCTGCCATGCGCTCTACCATCTCATCGTAGGAAATGTAGGGATAGGAATTGAATACGATGGAATAGAGCCGGTCGACCGCCCCGCTCTCGTCCGCTTCGTCAAGTCCCAGGATCTCATAGGCGTCCTGCACGCTGATCCTCCTATACCAGATCCCCTGACCGGCCGGATGAAGCCGGTCGCTGCAGTACAGATGCAGGACCTTCCTTTCGCTGTCACTAACGTCGATCAGATTATACAGCTCCGGCGTAGCGTATCCCAGATAACGTCCCCGCTGGTAGTACCGGAACGCTTCCGGATCATCCGCATCCGGCGTACAGAACACATACGTCTCACCGGCCGCCTCCTTCCTTCCGTATTCCTTATTCATCTGGAGACGGGGCCGATTCTCGATGGAGTATCGTTCTGGATCGGGCGACCAGTCGCGTTCTTCCGGTTCGCCGCACGTATCCAGAGACTCTGTCTCCCGGATCCGGATCCGCCACGTCAGAACCTTCTCCTGTTCCGTTTCCTTTTCTTCCTCTTCCTCCTGTTCCCATAAAATATCCGAAGTTAAATTCCCCCCGGTCTCTTCCTCATCGTATATCTCCGATGCGTTTCCTTCCGGCTCCGGATCTCCCGGTACCTTTTTCTCCGTCATGTTTTCTTCTGCCGTGGCCGTTTCAGCCACGTTTGCTTCCGGCTCCTTCGCCGTATTCTCTTCCGTCACGGCTTTCTCCGCCACGTTCGCTTCCAACTCCTCCGCCGTATTCTCTTCCGTTCCGGCTTTCTCCGTCGCGTTCGCCGCCGATGCGACTGCCGGAACAGCCTCTTCCTCTTCGAGGGCACCGTCTTCGGAACGTTCCGTTGTCTGAAGATCCATCAATACCTGTTCCTCAGCATCGATGAATTCTTCCTCAGCATCGCCCCTGTACACGCCCGTCACCGTCACCGTACCGGGCCCCAGGATCAGCGCATCCCCGCCGTCCAGAAGCTGCAGAACATCCTCGTCGCCGGATTCCCACTCCGACACGTCTTCCACCGACAGCTCCTCGATCCCGTGACGATTCTTACGGATCAGTGCCTCCAGAAACGTCTCCGGATCCACAAGACCACAAAAAATCCAGGCCCCCTGCGAGTACCTGTATTCGATCCAGTCCGTCCCCTCCGAAGCTCTGGAGACCGTAAGTTCCATATCGTATCCTTTGTCCGTTCCGGTTCCCATCCGGGTCACCGTTCTATCATCTGCATACACAGCCATGGCCGCCGTCCCGATATGAAGCGCGGCCAGAGAGGCTGCCAGAACGCCGGCGAGTATACGGCGCCTGATCCTAAGACCTTTCATTCTCATGTCTCTTCCTCCCAGGATGTAAGCATTTGCGGATTTCATTTCCATTATAATCGTTTCAACGCGCGAAACAATGAATCGTCTTAAGTACTTTATGTACCACGTTTCTCTTTTACATTTTCCCTTCCGACTTCCATGATTCCTATTTTCATTTTTTGTTTTATCCATTATAATGAACTGGACAAGGTATCAATCGGATTACCGCAGAACGGAGGTACATGAATATGATGAAACTGACGCCGCCCATGGGCTGGAATTCCTGGAACACCTTTGGAAATAACATCAGCGAACAGCTGATCTTTGAAACCGCAGACGCCATGACAGAGCTGGGGCTTCCGAAAATAGGCTATGAATATCTGGTGATCGACGACTGCTGGTCTTTGCGGGAACGAGACGCGTCCGACCGTCTCGTCGCCGACCCGGCCAAATTCCCTCACGGAATGAAGGCCGTAGCCGATTACGTCCATTCGAAGGGACTGAAATTCGGCATGTATTCCTGCGCCGGGAATCTGACCTGCGCCGGATATCCGGGAAGCTTCGAACACGAATTCATCGACGCGGAGACCTTCGCCTCCTGGGGCGTGGATTTCCTCAAGTACGACTACTGCTACCACAGCCCCATCATCGCCGGCAAATACCTTTACGGCCGCATGGGACTTGCCCTGGACAACTGCGGCCGCGACATCCTGCTGTCCGCCTGCTCCTGGGGCTCGGATGAAACCCATGAATGGATCAAGACCACCGGCGCGTCCGCGTGGCGCTCTACCGGCGACATCTTCGATACCTGGGAGTCCGTGAAGAGTCTGGTGAAGCAGCAGGAACGGCTTCATCCGTTTAACGGCGTCGGCTGCTTCAACGACATGGACATGCTGATCGTAGGCATGTACGGCAAGGGCAATGTCGGCCTGTCCGGATGCACCGACACCCAGTACAGGACGCATTTCTCCATATGGGCTTTCCTGGGGTCTCCGCTGATGATCGGCTGCGACGTGCGGAACATGACCGAGGCCACGAAGCAGATCCTGACCAATGAGGAGCTGATCCGGATTAACCAGGATCCGGCGTGCCGGCAGCCGTTTAAGCTGACCGGGATCTGGTGCGGAGACGATATGGTTATCTATGCGAAGCACCTCGCGGACGGTGATCTGGCCATCGGACTTTTCAACCTGAGCGATCAGAAATCGGCCGCACGGTTCAATCTGGACGAGATCGGCCTGCCCCACAGCACCGGCAGGACCCTGGCCATGACCGAGCTGTGGACCGGCGAGACCGTTACGGTCACCAATTCCACGTTCAGCAGGGATCTGGAAGCCTATGACTGCGCCGTCTACCGCGCCAAAGTGGTCAGGCGGTCATGAGCGCCTGTATGCAGTGCGGGCGGGAGCTGACCCACAATGAGATCGGCGCCCATAAGAAATTCATCAACCGCGGAAGCACCCAATTCCTTTGCAGGGACTGCCTGGCCGCAAGGCTGGGCGTTCCCGCACAGCTGATCGACCGTAAGATCGAAGAATTCAAAAAACAGGGCTGCACCCTGTTTGTCTGAAGAAAGAGAGCCTGTCCATGATCACCGTACAAAAGAGCATCTCCCTTCCCGATACCTATCCGCTAAAGCGGCTGGGACGTCTTGAGGAGCTTCTCTTCTTTGATATTGAGACCACCGGATTTTCCGGCGAATACTCCCGGCTCTATCTGATCGGATGCACGTTCTGCCGCAGCGGCAGCTGGCAGCTGATCCAGTGGTTCGCCGATTCGCCCGGCGCCGAAGAAGAGATCCTTACCGCGTTCTTCGGGTTTCTGAAGCAGTTTTCGGCCGTCGTTCATTTCAACGGAGACGGCTTTGATATCCCGTTTCTTCTGAAGCGCTGCGCCGCCCACGGTCTGGAATATGACTTCACGGCGGTTAGGAGCGTGGATATCTACCGCCGGATCAGGCCCTACCGCGCCCTTTTGGGCCTTGACAGTCTGAAACAGAAATCCATCGAACGGTTTCTCGGCGTCTGCCGTGAGGATCCGTACAGCGGCGGACAGCTGATCGAGGTTTACCAGGCGTACTTAAGGAGCCGCGAGGACCGTCTCTACGACATGCTGATGCTCCATAACCGGGAGGATCTGGAGGGAATGCCGCTGATCCTGCCCATTCTGAACTATCCGGATCTTCTGGAGCATGATTTTGCGCTTAAAAGCCAGTCCGTACAGGAGATCCCTGATCCCGACGGAAGCGCGCACCCCGTGCTCGTTCTCCGCGCCGTAAGCGATTACGCCGTTCCCGTCGGACTGTCCTGGACGGTCCATGCGGGGGCCTGCGCCTGCCGCGCCCGTCTTTCGGACAATCTCCTGACCCTGGAAACGGATCTCCTCATCGGCGAGCTGAAACATTTCTACGCGGATTACCGCAATTACTACTACCTGCCCTTCGAGGACAGCGCAGTCCACAAAAGCGTCGGCGAATATGTGGAGCGTTCCGCCAGACAGAAGGCGACGCCCCAGAACTGCTATACAAGAAGAACCGGCGTTTTCATCCCAAACGCCGGTCCTGTCTGCGAAACTGAATTCAAAGATCATTACAAAGATCCCTATACCTATGCGGAATACAGCGAGTCCCTATTCACGGATCCGGCTGTCCTGAACCGGTATCTGCACGGGATCCTCCGGCTGTCCGTCTGATCCCGCGCCTCCCCGATCAGTCGATCACGTTGCGGATCCGATACGGCGTCCGGTAATTCCAGGTGGAGATCCGGATGCCGCTTCTTCTGCTCGCCGCATGGACGATCTGCCCGTTGCCGATATACATGGCCACGTGGTTTACCGTACCGCTGCTGTTGGCGTAGAAGATCAGATCGCCCGGCCGCATCTGGCTGGAAGTAACCGCACGGCCCGATTTGGACTGATCCCTGGACACCCTCGGAAGCGAAATGCCGAAGTTCTTCATCACCGACTGCACGAAACCGGAGCAGTCGGCGCCCCTTGTCAGGCTGGTGCCTCCCCAGACATAAGGATTCCCTACATATTTCAAAGCAAAATTCACGATCTGCGCGCGTCTGGCAGCCTGCTGGTTGGCGATCTCCTCAAGCGGGGAGAACTTGATCGCCTCCTCCAGCGCATAACGTACCTCGACGTTGTTGTCCCTGGTAGAAATGTACGCGGCGTCGCTGTCCTCCATATCGCCGGCGTCCAGCTCGATCTGCACCCAGCCGTCCAGCTGGTCGATCACCGGATACCGCTCCTCCTTGGAGATCTGCGTCCACACGCCGGAATCCGTACTCGGCTCCTTGCGCACGTTCAGCTTATCGGTATTGACAACGGCCATCAGCGTCGCCGTATTCATCGCCAGGTCGACCGCCTCCTGGCCGGTCGCCACATACTCCGGATTCGTGGTCACATAGCCGCTTATGGAACCGGACTGGATCTTGTACCAGTCGCCCTCCTGGCCGAGGATATCGGCCGCCGCCTTACTTGGAAGCTTGCCGATGATATTGGCGTTGCCTTCATCCGCGGGCGTCTTCCTGACGTTCAGATAATCCGTTACCTTGGAGATCAGGAGGTTTTTGTACTTGCTGACCGCCATGGACTTCTTATCCAACTTCCGCGCCTCGTTCAGCGCCAGCTTCACATCCACATAGTCCGCGGAAATATAACCGCTGGCGATCCTGACCCATCCGTCCAGCTGTTCCTCCACAACGTACCGTTCGCCCGCCAGGGCCTGTCCGATGATGTTCGAATCCTCGATAGACGGAGTCAGACGGATATTCAGACTGTCGTCCTCCGATACGTTTACGATGGCACGCAGCTTCACCTGCTCCAGCGCCGCTGCCCTGGCTTCTTCGCCGGTCAGCACAAACTGGGAGGAAATGTATCCGTCCACGCCGCCGGAGCTGATGTGATACCAGTCTCCCTCCTGGTCAAGGATCTCGCAGACGCTGTCCGGCTGCATCTTGCCGATGATATCTCCGTCGGAAGCCGGAGTCCTGCGTACATTCAGATACCCGCCCTCAATCCGGATCAGTCCCAGATTCGTATAAGCATCCACCACATCCTGCCGCGCCTGTTCCTCGGCCGCCTGCGATTCCTCCTCCTGCCGCCGGCGTTCGGCCTCCTCCGACTGACGAAGGGCTTCGGCGTCCATGGTCGTCTCGTTATTCGCCGCCGCGACCGCCTCCAGGGTCTCCTCCTCTCCCTTTCGTCCTCCGCCGGACGTGCGGATCACAATGATCAGCACCACCACCAGAAGAATCAGCCCTGCCGCCGCGAGCAGATACAGAAACGGTCTGGGATCCCTCCCCCGACGCTTCCTCCGTACCCGCGCCAGCATTGCCTCGTAATCGCTTTTATCCGTCATCTCCCGTTGCTCTCCCGTCTATCGTATTCTCCCTGTTCTCTTCCGAACAGTCTGTCAGAAGCTGATGCCCCGCAGTCTCAGATAGGTCTTCACCAGCTCCGCCGCCTGATCGATCTCCAGTGCGGACGCATTGATCGGCAGATCGTAGTTGGACATATCCTCCCATTCCTTGCCGGTATAATACTTATAATAGTCCCGCCGCTGCTTGCTGATCCGGTTCACCCGGCGCAGGGCTTCCTTCGTATCGACGCCGTCCACCTCCATCACGCGCCGGATACAGGTCGTGATATCCGCGTACACGAAAAGGCGGATCAGGTTCTCGCACATCGCCGCGTTCAGCACGAAATCCGCGCATCTCCCCATGATGATGCAGGACTGTTCGGACGCAACCTTGCGGATGATCTTGGCCTGGAACCGGAACAGATTCTCCGGCGACGCCACGTCGTCGTCCACCGACGGCTCCTCCAGACTGGTATGAAGTCCGCCGACGGCGCGGAAGAACAGGTTCGCGCCCGCCTTCTCATCATTCAGCCGGAACAGATTCTCGCTGACCGCGCTGTCCTCCGACGCCATCCTCAGGATCTCCTCATCGTAAAACGGGATCCCCAGCTCCTCCGACAGCTTCCGCCCCATCATGCGTCCGCCGCTTCCATACAGTCTGCCGATCGTGATCACATACTTTTCTGCCATATCCATACCCTCCTCGTTCTGTTCTGTGCGGTCAAGCCGCGCCCCTGCGCCGCCGCTTCGTTCCTCCGCCGGCGCCCTGTATTTTAGTATAGCATACTTTTCTGCATATTTCAGTGAAATATATTTGTCAATATTCTTAAATTCTATTATAATAGATATGATTGTGCCGGTAAAGGACTATTTCCCCCTGTCGGCAGACAGAGCGGTCCGGCATGAAGGATGAGAAACAAGGAGGATGATTTTATGAATCTGATCATACCAAAGGATTATGATCCGCGTCTTACGGTCCGCGAGACCCAGGAAGCCATCAAGTACATCCGCGACACCTTCCAGAAGGAGTTCGGCCGCGAGATGAACCTGGAGCGGATCTCCGCGCCTCTGTTCGTGACGAAAAGCAGCGGCCTCAACGACAACCTAAACGGCGTCGAGCGCCCCGTGGCCTTCGACATGGCCTTCGACCCCGGCGAGACCGTGGAGGTGGTCCAGTCCCTGGCCAAGTGGAAGCGCATGGCTCTCCATAACTACGGCTTTCAGCCCGGCGAAGGTCTCTACACCAACATGAACGCCATCCGGCGCGACGAGATCCCGGATAATCTCCACTCCTGCTACGTGGATCAGTGGGACTGGGAGCGGGTCATTACCCGCGAGGAACGCAACGTGGAGACGCTGAAGGAGACGGTCCGCACGATCTTTAAGATCATCAAGCATATGGAACACGAGGTCTGGTACAAATATCCCCAGGCCGTGAAGCATCTGCCCGACGACATCTTCTTCATCACCTCGGAAGAGCTGGAGACCATGTATCCGCAGATGACGCCACGCGAGCGGGAAAATGAGATCACCCGCCTCCACGGCTGCGTCTTCCTGATGAAGATCGGCGAAAAGCTGTCCAATGGAAAGCCCCACGACGGCCGCGCCCCGGACTACGACGACTGGCAGCTAAACGGCGATATCCTGTTCTGGTTCGAGACGTTAAACTGCGCGCTGGAGATCTCCAGCATGGGCATCCGCGTGGACGAGAAGTCCCTGATGGAGCAGCTGATCAAGGCCGGCTGCGAGGAACGCAGGGATCTCCCCTACCACAGGATGCTGTTAAACGGCGAGCTTCCGCTGACCATCGGCGGCGGCATCGGCCAGTCCCGCCTCTGCATGCTTCTTCTGGACCGGGCCCACATCGGGGAAGTCCAGGCCAGCATCTGGCCGCAGGAAATGCGGGAGGAATGCGCCAGACATCATATCATTCTCCTGTAAAAGAATGGAGGAGCCAAAAGCGGCTCCTCCTCAATTCTTTCATCAACCCTTCACAGCACCGCCGGTAACGCCTTCCACGTAGTACTTCTGCAGACACATGAACAGAATCGTGATCGGCACGGCGATCAGAATACCACCGGCGCAGAACCGGGTGAAATATCCCTGATAGTCGTTGGTGTTGACCCACCTGTACATAGCCACGGCCACGTTATAGCTGTCGGAATAGCCGAAGGCGATGTAGGATGCGAAAATGTAATCGCACCAGGGCGCCATGAAGGCGACAAGCGCGGTATAGATGACGATGGGCTTGGACAGCGGCAGAAGCATGATGCCGAAGATCTGCGCCCTGTTGGCGCCGTCGATACGCGCCGCTTCGTCAAGGGACTTGGGAATCGTATCGAAGTAGCCCTTACATACGTAGTAGCCCATACCGGAGCTTGCGAAGCCCACCAGGATCAGGCCGGGAATGGCGCCCGACTGCGTCAGCCCGAACTGCTTCAGCAGGAAATACAGGCAGATCATGCTTAAGAATCCGGGGAACATTCCCAGGATCAGCCAAAACCGCATCAGAAGCTCCCTGCCTTTGAATCGGAACCGTGACAGCGAATAGCTGACCGCCAGTATAAAGATCGTCTGGAAGATCGACACAAAGGTGGCGATGATCAGCGTATTGCCGTACCACTTGAAGAACTGGCTTTCCTCGCCGAACAGGGCCTTATAGGAATCCAGGGAGAACTTCTTCGGAAGCAGGTAGTTCACCATCGCGCCGCCGCCCTCGGTGTAGGAGCGGAAGCTCTGAAGCACCAGGCAGATAAACGGGAACAGCCAGATGAGACTGATCAGGATCAGCACGGCATATGCGATGGCGTTGGACAGCCTTCTGTGCTGCATATGCATCTTGGGTTCTTTCTCTTTCATTATTGGAATCCCTCCTCATCTCGTACTGACGGCAGCATGCCGTAAACAACCAGGGACACGACCGCCGTGACCGCGAATACCATGATACCGATGACGGCCGCCATCTTGTAGTTGGTATCGTTGATGGTCAGCTTATACAGCCAGGTAACCAGAAGGTCCGTATAGCCTGCGCCGCCGACAAGCTTCATATGCTGCGGGCCGCCGCCGCTTAACAGATAGATCACATTGAAGTTGTTCAGGTTCCCGGTGAACTGGGTCAGAAGGAACGGTCCCGTAACGAACAGCATGTACGGAAGCGTGATCTTCACGAACATCTGGATCGGGTTTGCCCCGTCGATGCGGGCGCTCTCGTACAGATCCTCCGGAATGTTCATCAGAAGGCCGGTACAGACCAGCATGACGTAGGGGATACCTACCCACAGATTCAGCACGATGATCAGGATCTTCGCGTAGGTGGCGTTGGTCCAGAACGGGATCGCCGTCTTGATGATCCCCCACTTCATCAGATATGCGTTTACCAGACCGTCGGCAGCAAACATCTTGGATACGTACAGAAGCGATACGAACTGGGGAACCGCGATGGTCATGACCAGGATGGTCCTCCAGAGCTTCTTAAACTTAATTCCCTTTTTATTGATCAGAATCGCAACCGCCATTCCCATAAAGTAGTTCAGGAAGGTTGCGAAGAACGCCCAGATTAAGGTCCAGATCAGGATCGTAATAAAGGTACCGCCGAACCCTGCCTGTCCGAAGGAGAACAGATTCTTAAAGTTCTCCAGGCCGACCCAGGTAAACAGCTGCGCCGGCGCCTGATGGTTGGCGTCGTAATTGGTAAATGCGATGCAGATCATGAAAATGATCGGCAGGACAATGAATACGAAGATACCCAGCGTCGGGATCGCAAGCAGGGTGAAGCAGAACTTCTCGTCCAGCAGCGACTTGATATCGTGCATGACGGTCGGAAGCGGCCGGCCCTCCTTTATGTGCTGCTCCTCTCTCCGGTTCTCGCTGATATTCATGCGCCATACCAGGATCAGCAGAGCGATCAGGATCAGGCTCAGCAGGCCGTACAGCAGGATCAGGAAGCTGTTGTCGCCGTAGGATACCGTGCCGTCCGGGTTAAAGCCGCGCCCCTGGGTGCCCAGAGTCGTAATATCCTTCAGATAAAACGCGCCGAAAGACACCATGTAGTAGATAAATCCAAGTTCAATCGCAAGAAAAGCAGCTCCGCGCAGATACTGCTTGCGCATCAGGGGCCCGAAGCCCATAATTACATACGAAACCTTTGTCTTCCAGTCTCCCTCTGTGAACGTCGTGCCGATCTCCTTCAGATTGGCAGCGACAGCCTTAAAGAAGGCGGAAACCTTAGCAAAGACACCTGAAGACTTCTTCTCCATCTTCTCCTTACCTCCAGACTTTGTATATTTCCGCTATTATTGTTTCGGCAGGGGGAAACGCTCCCCCTGCCGTGATTGATTCTCTGCATTCGGAAGCTCCGCCGCCGGCGTCTCTTCCTCCGTCTGATCCGGGATTACTGTGCGTAGGACTTGCAGGTGTTCTCGAAATCCTGCAGAACCGTCATCAGTTCGTCGTCCGTCGCGTTGTCATACTCGCCTGCGATCACAGTGTCGCCCAGAGAGGTCGCTAAGGACCAGTAGTCGTTCGGATACTGTCCCTGCGGGATCGTCAGAGCCAGCTGCTCAGCCAGGGCGGACAGAGCCACATCAGCCTTGACCACATCGCTCTGCTGCGCGGTCACGTTGGACGGGCCCCAGCCAACCGCCTCATAGCGGGCCAGCTGCGTGTCGGCGCTGGAAAGAAACTGCGCGATCGCCAGGCAGACCTGCATCTTGTTGGCGTCGGTCTGCGGCTTGATGCCGATCAGCTTAAATCCGCCGAAGCCGCCAAGCTGGAAGCTGGTACCGTCGACCGTAGCCGTCGGCAGCTTCGCGCAGGCATAGTTCTCGCCGAACAGCTCCTGAGCGGCGCCGGAATCCCAGGTGCCGTCCACGATCGCGCCCACATTGGTCGCGGAGCTTAAGGAAGAACCGTTGACGAACGCCGGGGACTTGTGAAGGTTGATGATGGCCTTCAGAGCCGTCAGACCCTTATCCGTCGCATAGTCGATATTGCAGGAAGTGAAGTTGCCCATGTCGTCCGTATCGTAGGTCAGTGTGCAGCCGGCGCCGAAGAAGAAGGCGGGCTGATACCAGCCGGAGTTGATCTCCATGTAGAAGCTCTTGCCTGCAGCCTCGCAGTCAGCGACGATCTTATCCAGAGACGTCGGATCGGTCACAACACTCTTGTCATAATACAGGAAATATCCGTTGTCGGAAGTTACCGGGAAAGCAAAGGTGGTATCGCCCATCTTCGCAGCGCCTGCCGCGCCTGCATCGTTCTCGGAATCCACGAATGCGGCATAATCGCCGGAGATCGGCATCAGGGCGCCTGCGGAGACCAGACGCGCCAGCTGATCCTGGGCAAAACCATAGATATCTGCACCGCCCTCAACGTCGGTGATCATGTTGTTGGCGGCATCGCCCTCGCCGACAGGCTCGGTGCGTACCGTATAACCGGCAAACTGAGGATTCTCTTCCAGGAACTTCGCGACCTGCTCGTCTGTGAAGGACTGGACGTTATCAGCCACCCAGATGGTGATCTCGCCGGTGCCATAGTCAACGTCTGCCGGAGCAGCCGTCGTCTCTTCTGTGTCAGAAGACCCCCCCGCGTTCTCTGCAGGAGCCGCTGTCGTCGTCGCGGCCGTCGTTGCTGCTGTCGTCTCGGCGGAACCGGAACTGGAATTACCGCCGCCGCATGCGGTCAGCATCGATACGACCATGGCCGCCGATACTGCCAGAGCTAAAGCTTTTCTTTTCATTCTTTCTACCTCCCTTGGGTAATGAAAAATATTAGGTTTCTATTATTAATTCCCGAAAAGCCTTTTCAAGGAATTAATAATTCATCTAAAACACATAAACAACTATAGCACGATTCTCCAAATATGTCAATTATTTTCGGAAACCAAACGAAAACTTTTTACATTATGTTCATTTCCGTCAATTCGAACAACTTCTTTTGGGCTTTTGATTCAGGATATAAAACCATTTTACAGAAACGTTTTTTCATGCTATAGTATAGGAACGAAATGTTTCATATGAAGGAGGCTTTACGAATGAGTAAGAGTGTTACCCCCGAGCTTCTTGCGGCGTACAGCGAAAGCTACCATGCGGACCGGTCCAATCAGGCCGCCTGCGACGCCGTCATGACCAACGGGCTGAACAAAAGCTGTTTCAATCACAGCGCCATCTGGCGCAACCCCCACACATACTCGATCTCCCTGAACCAGGGATCCATCACCAACCAGAAGCGCAGCGGACGCTGCTGGCTGTTCGCCGCGATGAACGTGATGCGTTCGCGCATCATCCGGAAATGCAATCTGAAGGATTTCGAACTTTCTCAGAATTATATGCTGTTCTGGGATAAGCTGGAGAAGTCCAATTACTTTCTGGAGAATATCCTGGATACGCTTGACGAACCGGTAGGCAGCCGCCTGCTCGATTTTCTGCTGCGCGACCCCATCGGCGACGGAGGCCAGTGGGACATGATGGCCAACCTGGTCGCCAAGTACGGCGTGGTGCCCAAGTACGCCATGCCGGAATCCGCCGTCTCCTCTTCCACCCATGAGATGGGGCACGTTGTGACGGAGCTTCTCAGGGGCGACGCGGTGATCCTGCGCCGGACGGCGTCGGAGGGCGCCGGCCGCGACGCTCTCACCGCCGAGAAGGAGCGGATGCTGGGCGACATCTACCGGATCCTTGTCATCTGCCTGGGCGAGCCGCCTAAGACCGTGGACTTCGAGATCCGCGACAAGGACGATAATTTTATTCAAGACTGCGGACTGACGCCGCAGGAATTCTTCGCCAAATACGTGGATATGGATCTGCACGACTACATAAGCCTGATCAACGCTCCTACCTCCGACAAGCCCTTCTACCACCGCTATACGGTGAAGATGCTGGGCAATGTAAAGGAAGGCGCGCCGGTCTGCTATATCAACCTTCCCATCGACGAGCTGAAGAAAGCCGCGATCGCGCAGATGAAGGACGGGGAACCGGTCTGGTTCGGCTGCGACTGCGGCCCCGATTCGGAGCGTGAGAACGGTCTTTACGTAAAGGGTACCTACGACTATGAGAATACGCTGCAGATCCGCCTCGGCATGACCAAGGCAGAGCGACTGGACTACTGCCAGAGCCAGATGACCCACGCCATGGTGTTCGAGGGCGTGAATCTGGACGCCGCCGGGAATCCGACCCGCTGGCGCGTGGAGAACAGCTGGGGCGACGAGGCTGGAAAGAAGGGCTACTACGTCATGAGCGACGACTGGTTCGACGAGTACATGTACCAGGTCGTGGTCAACAAAAAATACCTGACCCCCGACCAGCTGGCCGTCATCGACTCTGAGGTCATCGAGCTGAATCCGTGGGATCCGATGGGGTCCCTGGCGTAAGCCGGGAACAGATCCTTCGTTTCCGAACCGCCGTTACGGCATAAAGCAGCGAACCGCCGCAGCCCTTTCAGGCAGCGGCGGTTCTTCCTATCTGCCGGCATCACGCTTTCGAAGCGATCGCCTCGATATCCTTCCTTTGTTCCTCTTCGCTCAGCTCGGCAAAGGGAAGCAGGCAGTTGTGCAGGCGCCTGCTTTTGTCCGTTACCGACGCATACCTCCAGTTATTCAGGTAATGATACCGGCACCACCGGATATGCTCCAGCTCCGCCAGCGTTTCGACCCTGACGCCTTTTCCCAGCAGGCGTTCCGTCACATACATATAGTCTGCCGAGCTGACGTTGGAGCCGCGGGTGAAGCCGTCCAGCTCCTCCCACGGGATGCCGCCGTAACGGCTCACATAGTCCTCATGCTGTCTGCGTGCCGCTTCCATGGATCTCTGATTCAGGATCATATCCGCGGACGCTATCTCCTCGGCCATTCCGAAGCAGACCACCCGCTCCTTGCCGAACAGATCGGAGACGATATCCCCGTTGGGGGCATAGACATGCACCGGATGCTTCAGCGCAGCCGACGCCAGGAGCCTTCCCAGGGTACGGATATTCTGTCCGGCTCCGCCGTCCCCGCACAGAATGATCCTGTCAAAGCCCTCCATGGCGCGATAGTCCGTGATCCCCTCGTCATGGAACTCGATCTCATCCGGCGCCATTTCTCCCAACTCCGTATGCTCTCTCCGAAAAGCGCTGCCGTCCCCGAAAACATGGTATTCCATATGCTGGGCGGGATCGATCAGGTTGACCTGCAGCCCGTAAAGCAGCAGGTTGCTGCCGATATCGCCGAAGCCGATGAGCGCGATCCTTTCCTCCGACTCCACCGGGTATTCTCTCCAGTACTGACGCGCGCAGTTCTCCGCGATACTGAATACCGTGACCCTGGGGCTGCCGATGCTCGTTCCGGAAACGCCGTTGAGCATGATATATACGTCCGCATTCCGGAGCTGTTCGTAGTGCTCATGAAAGAAAGCGAGGGCTTTCTCATCATCCGAAAACATCAGCAGATACCGGAACGCGCCGCCGATGAATTTATCGCCGCCGCGGATCCGCTGGCTCGCCGGCAGACTCCCGTACAGATAGCCGGCGTATTCGGAATCTCCGTATACCGCCGTGGAATCCGCCGTACAGAGCTTCAGACGGTTGATCACGTCCGCCGTCCTGTTGAAGACTGCAACCAGAATATGCAGCATGACCGCCAGCGCCAGGTATCTGCCGATCTGCAGCAGCCAGCCGATCTCTACGCCGTTGGCCGTTGTGCCGGAATACAGCTTCAGCGAATCATAGATGGCGTCGAGCAGAGGATACCGCCGGTCCGTCTGCTCCAGATAGACCGGGTAATAACAGTAAATTCCCACGAGGAACGGTGCGATCATATAGAAATATTTGATATAACCGCTGATTTTTTTCAGTTGCTTTTTCATGCTGTTTTTGTTCCTGTCCCTGTTTTATCGTTTGGAAAAAGACTATCGTTTTGTATCTTATCATATTTATTCTGGAAATACAATCCCCGACAAAACTGAAAAAAGCGCCCGGTACCAATTTAGGTACCAGGCGCCCTGATTCCGGTTATTTTACTTGCCGACACTTTTCAGAGTCGGGAACACTATAAGCAAAAATTCGTATGCATCCGTATGGCTCCGTATCCCTATTTTCCGAGCTTTTTCGACAGTCCCTGATGTTATAAGTCTTTATGTTTCTACGTAAACAATGTTTTCATTGGGGTCAAAATTGGGGTCAGTTGGGGTCAGGGTCTCATCCGTGTTCTTGTCCGCATCGGAGCCTTTTTTCAGCTCTTCGTCCAGAGCTTTAAACTCCTTTGTTTTGAGATCTTTCGTCGCGTCGGTGTAGATATTTAAGGTAGTGCTGATATCTGTGTGTCCCATAACGTCCTGTATCACTTTGATATTAACTCCCTTTTCACACATCCTCGTCGCGAACGTATGCCTCAGCGTGTGGCAGCTGAAATTCGGCAGCATGACCAATTCCTTGAGTCCGCGCTTCTTTCTCTTGACGTTCTCTTCGACAGCCTCCATATTATAATCGCGGACAATTCGCCGGATTGCTTTGTTCAGCGTCCCTTGGTGTTGGGTATTGCCAAATCGGTTCACGAATATGAAATCCGTATAGCCGTCAATGGTCACTTGACATTTGATCTCAGCTTCCCGCTGGTACTGCTTTTCCATCAGGAACGCCTGCTTCACGGATTCCAGCATCGGAATCTTACGCTTACTAGCCGGCGTCTTTGTGCTGTTGATAGCGAAGTAACAACCTTTCTTTTCGCCGGGCTTTACGATCCGGTGTGCATAATAAACAAGTGTATGGTTTACGTCGATCACACCGTTTACAAGATCGATATCCTGCCAGCGAAGCCCAGTAACCTCTCCCACGCGGAGACCCGTATAGACCATAACAGCAAATATCGGGTACCAATGCCGGTACATGGGGTTCTTCTGAATGTACTCCAGGAAGGCTGTTTCCTGCTCTTGAGTCAGCGCGCGTCTCTTTTCGTTTGTAGCCTCCCAGGCTTTTTTCAGTTCCCGGAGTGCGTCGTCCGATGGATTGGCGCGGATATAATTATCCTCCACGGCCAGTCTGAACAGCTGGTGGATAACGGTATGGATGCTGTCTATCGTGGAAGTTGACAGCTCCCGCTCCTCCGCCAGTGTGTTGTAAAACCGTTTAACATCAGATTTTTTAATGGACGCAATCCTTTTCTTACCGAACGAATCAAGGACGAACGTATCATACATATAGCAGTAATTCTGATAGGTAGTATTTTTAAGTCCTCTTTTTATGTCTTTCCACGTCTTATAAATCTGATTTAATGTAACACTCTGCGCCTCAGCCTTGATGTCGTCAGCGATATCCTTTGCAACTTTGGATTTCTTTTTGCGGAGTGCCACCAGGGTCTTAGCATATATTTCATGCCGCTTTCCTGTCGCGTCTGTCCATCTGAAAGAATAGCGGTCATCGCTCTCGCGGTATTTTTCTCCGACTTGTAAAACTACACGATTTTTATCCTGGCGTTTCTTAGCCATTGTTAGTCTCCTCCCTTTTTTGAGGAGGAAACGACGCCACTACATTATAATTACATAGCGACGCCGCTTCCCCAAGTTTTTTTACCTCAGATCAGATCGAATAAGCGTTATCGAGGTATTCGTCCAGCTTACGTCTTTTCAACAGCCTCTTGCCGCCTACCCACAACACGAATTCGCAGTCTTCTTCATTCGAAATCCGGCGCAGGGTGTTGATCCCGACCCCGCTGTACTCTGCCGCTTCCGCTAAAGTGAGATTGCTCTTTTCCCATAACGGGATGCAGTTGTCTCTCTTCATGGCAGACATCCTCCTTTCCCTGTTTTGGAAAGTAGACGTTTGCGAAACGCCAGAAGCCGCATAAATACGGCATCTATTTTGTTACAAAATAAAACAACTCCTCACTGAT
>CANQME010000011.1 GCA_947624815.1 uncultured Lachnospiraceae bacterium
GAATGTTGGATGGTTGGCCGAGCCCCCGCTTTTGAGTTAGTGCGGCTCTTTGGATTGCGCAAGCTGGCGCTTACGCAACCAAAATTGCCGCGGCGGCCCGCAGGGGGCACCAGGTGATCCTTTGCGAGAAGGAGAGCGAGCTGGGCGGGATCCTGAAGAGTGAGCAGGCGCTGCCGTTCAAGCATGAGATGTATGAGCTGACCGGCACCTACGAGCGGCTGGCCAGGAAGGCGGGCGTGGAGATCCGGCTGAATACGGAGGTGACGAAGGAGCTCGCGGAGGAAATGAAGCCTGACGCGCTGATCATCGCCGTGGGGTCGAAGCCGCTGGTTCCGCCGATCAAGGGGCTGGACGGGGACAATGTGGTCGTCGTGAACAATTACTATCTGGAGAAGGAGAAGGTTACCGACGACGTGGTGGTCTTCGGCGGCGGCCTGGCGGGCTGTGAGTGCGCGATCCATCTGGGGATGGAGGGCAAGCGTGTCCATCTGGTGGAAATGCGGGATATGCTGGCTCCGGATGCGAATGTACGGCACAGGCCGCTGCTTCTGGCGGAGATTGATAAATATGCAACCGTACATACAGGTTATAAAGGGTTAGAGGTTACGAAGGAGGGCATTGTCTGCGAGGACAAGAACGGAGAGAGGCAGCTGGTGCCGGGGACTACGGTGATCTGTGCTTTGGGGCAGAGGTCGAGGACCGATGTGGTGGAAGAGCTGCAGGACTGTGCGCCGTTTGTGAGGGTTATCGGGGATGCGGCGAAGGTGTCTACGATTACCAATGCGGTGTATTGGGGGTATCATGCGGCGTTGGATATTTGAGAGATGAGGGCTGCTGATTAAAAGTCTTTGGAGATGTTGGATTTGCGTGGCAGGAGTTAATAGGGGGCACATAGTCGCGAGGGGTACGCGAGTGGAAGTTCCACCGTATGCGCTCATGGTTCCGGAGGGAAGAGTCTCTAAGACAAAAAAGTACCGGAGACTCTAGCCCTCCTGCACGAAATCGCGCATACGGTGGGACTTCCGCTCGCTGGGTTGTGTATTCTTAATATGATAGGCGGTGATAGATCGCTTTGATATCGTATTCAGGAGCAGCAGCCTGTGCGAGAGAGCAGATCTGTTCGACAAGGCGGGGCTCTTCATCCAGAAGGTCTGCGATATACGCGGGGGTGTGGCCTTTTTGCAGCAGACGGCAGATAGTTCGGATCAGCTGTTCTATCTTGCCTTCCTGCAGCCCTTCCTGTCGCCCTTCCTGATATACGGTCCGCATATGTTGCTCTTCGTCATATTCTTCCAGAATCACGTTCGTCACCTCCGCTCTGTGTCTGGTGAGGAATTCTGTCAGGATATTCCCGGCGATGCATTCCTCGATGGCTCCATCGACTGCCGCTTCCCGCGTTATGCCTTCCCGCAGACGACGCTGGATCGCATCGATGAAGTATGCGTATTCATACAGCTCCCGGCATTGTTCCATCAGCGCGCGGTTCCGGCCGAAGTTGATATTCAGTACCTGCGCCGTGCATTCCAGCGCATATCCGTCTGCGCTGGGGGCGCCGTACAGCTCCGAAAGCCTCAGCTCCATGGATTCCGGCTCTTCTTTTGTACCGTTGTAGAAGATCACATACTTCGGCGCCGGGATCCGAAGCCTCGTGCTGCTGTAGATGTCCAGCTTCCTTGACGCGATATAGCCCTTATAGACATCCGCGTAATAGAACAGCCCGCGAAGCGGCATGTTCGGGTTCCAGGTCGACTGGTGTTCGTAGAGGTTCATGTCGCAGCCCACCAGGAATGAGACGTCGTTCTTCATCCCCATGTAGACTACGTTCTCCAGGGTGGTGAATTCCAGAGCATCCGGGTCGTCGTAGGAAGTACCGTTCATGGAGTTGTACAGGCTCAGCGCGGCTTCTTTGTCGGAGAAGATCCAGGCGAAGAGGCTGGAACGGTATTCCCGGTTCACGGGGGTTTTCGCGGGAATTTCTCTGGAGTGAAGGTCCTGTGGGCGTCGTGCAGCCGAAGGCTTTGTGCCATGGCGGTGCTTTTTGGACGGACGGTTTTTTTTGTGATGGTTTGCGGGCATAGGTTATCCTCCTTTATTGTACACGAAAATGATGCTGGTTGTAAACAGCGTGTTTAAAATTAATGGAATCCGCCGGGGAAAGCCGGGTGGAATGGTATGAGTGAATAGGTGACTGAAGATTCAAACTGGGGTTAGTATAGCATAGTTGGGGGAGGATGGCAATTGGGTTATATAGTGACCGTCATGTGCTAGTTTAGTGTACTAGTGGGGGCACATAGTCGCGAGGGGGACGCGAGCGGAAGTTCCACCATATGCGCTCATGGTTCCGGAGGGAAGAGTCTCTAAGACAAAAAAGTACCGGTTTGGGGGCACTGTCAGATTCGCGGGAATTTCTGAAGAAATTCCCGCTCAGACTGACACTGCGGCCATGACTTGTGGTCATGGCCGCAGACCCCCAAACCGGTACTTTTTTGCCTAAGAGACTCTAACCCTCCTGCACGAAATCGCGCATACGGTGGGACTTCCGCTCGCTGGGGTGTCGCGGGAGCAAGTGATAATATTTCGCTAGCATAGACGGATGGCGGAATTTTGTTTCGAAAGGGATTGCAATTGGTGGCTTTTTGAAATATGATGGTGTTATGGATATGAATGATTTTTGGGAAGGGGCTTGTATGTATACGGAAGTATTCCTTGAAAGCCGGGCGGTGGGTCAGATCTTTGGTTTGTGGTCGGAGTGTGTGGGGGAGAGGGATTTCCCTTATAAGGCGCTGGGGATGGATGAGGTTGGGCGGTTGCTGCTGGAGGCGGAGCCGGGGGTTGAGAAGATGACGCTTCTTCATGAAAGCGGACGGGCTTTCGCGAGCGGGAGCTATATGGAGGGTGAAGACAGAGGTTTTATTAGTATGGTGCTGGTGGCGGAAGATGCCAGGAGAAAGGGGCTTGGCAGCGAAATGCTTGCCGCTCTTGAGACGGAGATGAAGGGGCGTTTCCGGGTGAGAGAGCTGCAGATATCTTATTTTGACCCGATCAATCTGGTCTGGGAGATTCCGGGGCATCCAGGCTGTGAGCATCCTAATTCTCCGGGGGTGGAGTTAGCATCGCCGGCTTATGAGTTCTTCCGGGCTACGGGCTATCGGGAATTCTCGCGGCAGAACAGTTATTTCAGGCATATTGGGGACTACGAGATCCCCATGAACATAAAGGAGATTGAGGCGCGGCTGAATGCGGACGGGTATTTCATTCGTGTTTATGACCCGGATGCGATGGACGGGATGTCGGATCTGATCGATCATCTGGGGAATTCGATGTGGAGGAAATCGATCCTGGGGGAACCGCTTCCGGCAGACGGCGGGCGGCCGATTCTTGTACTGGTGAAGGACGGCAGGGTTCTGGGATTTGCGGGACCGTTGGATGTGGAAGCGAGCGGGAGAGGCTTTTTCTCCGGGATCGCCGTCGATCCCTCGGCCAGGGGCAGAGGCGTGGCGAAGGTGCTGTTTGCGGCGCTTTGCGCGAATCTGCGGGCGATCGGAGCTGATTATATGACGCTTTTTACCGCAGAGGACAATCCGGCCAGACGGATCTATGAGGCGGCGGGTTTTACGATCGTGAAGAGTTGGGCGGACATGAAGAAGGAGGTATGAGCGGTGGATGCGATAGAGCTTTATCGGAAAATCGAATTATTGCCGGAAGACATCAAGTTTTTGCAGGAGAGTGCGAAGCGTCTGCCGCTTGCGGAGCTGGACGGCTTTCTGGAGAAAATGACCTGCATGGAGACGGCGGAGCAGGCGTATCTGGGACTTAAGGAGTGGCTGGACGTGTATGAGGAGTCGCGACAGGAGATGGATGTACGGGCAGATGCGGCTGGATCTCGCAGTGATGCAGGAATCGCCGGATCTTGCAGTGGTGAGGCCTCCAGCGGATCATGTAGCGATGCAGATACCGCCGAATCTCGCAGCACCGCCTCCGGCTCTTTCGCCGGTCCCGGCTCAGCGCTGCACGCCCCCCGTCTCCGCAGCTATGACATGCTGTTCTGCCACCTGGAGAGCGCCCGCCGTGTCTATGAGAAATACCGGTCTCTGGGGATCTCCGAGCGCATTTACATTGACACTATGAAATGTTTTCCGCGGTTCATGGATGAATGTCAGGCGCGCAACGGGAGCCGGTATTTTGAGAGGAGCTTCTGGACCTACCGGCAGACAAGCATGCGGTTGTTCCGGATCGGCGCGTTGGAGTATGAGATGGTAAGGGAGAAGGGGGACGGGGCATTGGACATCCATGTGCACATTCCGTCCGACGCGGATCTTGGGGAACCGTCCGTGGACGCGTCCCTGAAGGAGGCGGAGGAGTTCTTCCGCCGTTACTATCCGGCTTATGACGGCGTGGATTATGTGTGCCATTCCTGGCTGCTGTCGCCGGCTCTGGGGCGGCTTCTGCCCGAGGGGAGCCATATCCTCGCGTTTCAGAGGAGGTTCGACGTCAGCCGGGTGGATGAGGACGATGAATCGTATTTTCGTTGGCTGTTCCAGTCGACGGAGGATACGCCTTTAAGCGCCCTGCCGGAACGAACCCGTCTCCAGCGGGCCGCGAAAGCATTTCTGATGGACGGCGGGAAGATCGGCGCAGGGTACGGGAGAATGCGGTCCGAATAAGAGGTGCGGGAAGGCAGCTCGCAGCCGGGCCGGGAACCGCCGGTTGCTGTTTGGAGAAGGAGGAACCGGAATGAGAACGATTTTGGGAGTGGAACGGATCTATGAGTACGCCGGCCTGTTTCGTGGCAAACGGATCGGGCTGATCACCAATTTTACCGGAATTGCCCCGGACTGGACCAGGGATACGGTGGAGATTTTCATGGAGGCCGGCTGTCAGGTGACGAAGATTTTCACGCCGGAGCACGGGCTGTACGGGGCCGACGCCGGTGAGAAGGTGGAGGATTCGCGGCATCCGCGGTTTCAGATCCCGGTGCTGTCCCTGTACGGGAGCCGCCGGATGCCGTCGCGGGAGGATCTGGAGGGGCTTGATCTGTTGGTCTATGACATCCAGGACGTGGGTCTGCGGTATTACACCTATATCTATACGATGTGCTATACGCTGGGGGCCGCGGCGGACGCAGGGCTTCCCTATGTAATCCTGGACCGGCCCGACCCGCTGGGCGGGCGGGTGTGCGGCGCGCGCATCCGGCCGGATATCCACAGCTTCGTCGGCGATCTGGAGCTTCCCATGCGGTACGGACTGACCATCGGGGAGCTCGCCGGATATTACCTGAAATATACAGGCCGGAGGGCGGAGCTGACGGTGGTGACAATGGAGCATTACAGCCGGGACATGCTCTGGCCCGAGACGGGGCATTTATGGAACACGCCGTCGCCGGCCCTGCCGTCCTTTGACAGCACGGTCTGCTACAGCGGCGGCTGCCTGTTCGAATCGCTGAATATCAGCGAGGGGCGGGGCACCGGCAGGCCGTTTCAGGTCTACGGGGCGCCGTTTATCGACATGGACCGGATCTGGCGGGATGTGAAGGAAATCTTCGCGGAGGATGGACTGGAGGATGGTTCCGTCTGCTTCAGACGGCGTTCCTTCGTGCCTTCCGGCAGCAAATACAGCGGCGAGCTGTGCTTCGGCCTGGAATTCCAGCCTTTGAGGGCGGACTGTGATTTTCTGCCGGCGGCTCTGGCGCTGATCCGCGCCGTTGCACGGCGTTATCCGGAGAAGCTGGAGTACCGGCGGATGGCCGGAGATATCGAAGGCCGCCATCTGACGGTCCTGTCCGGCAATGAATGGGCGGAGCAGTATGTGGACGGCCGCCTGAGCATGCGCGAGCTGCGGGAGAAATGGGAAGCGCAGCGGGAGGAATTCGAAGCGTACACGGCGGAGGTGAGACTCTACCGCTGAGGGGAATTTTCACACTTCAGACATAAATGAAGGCTTTCGACGGCCTGTTTGGGGCTGGCGGAGGTCTTTTTTTGCATTTCATTCTACAATTGAAAAAACAGACAGGAAATTTATTTTCAATTATCTCTTGATTAATTTTGGCTGGGACCATATAATATACTTAGTAGAGACATCTTTGCGTAAATCAGCGTGTAATTCCAGGAAAATAATTAATAATGAACACGGTTGCGATATACTTTGCGAGATACCTTGCATGTTTTAATAGTATTATAGGGCATTTCTATATAAAGAAGGGGAAGCAAAGAAACATTGTTTCAAGGAAAGAGGAGGAAAACCATGAAGGCATTAACGGGATTCAGAAGGCACATACTTTCCAGGATCGTCGCAGGAATGCTTGCGTTGTCCATGCTGCTCACCAGCACGGGCGTCAGCTATGCGGCTGAGTCGGTCGGCTCGGAGCCGGAGACGACAGCGGCGTCAGAGATCCCGGAAACGATCAGCACAGAGGAGCTCGGGGGGGGTATCAGCTCAATCAGAAGATGAAGCGGAACCGGCCGGGGATGATGCGGGAGAAGTCCCGGAGAATATAGAGGAAGACGCCGCGGACGCGGAGGAGGATGCGGAAGCGGCCGGGGACGCCGGAGCGCCTGCAGAAGGCGAAGCGTCTGGTATGGAAGCCGTCGAGCCGGGAATGGAAGCAGGAGACGGCGCTGAGGAGAATACCGAGGCTACAGAAACTTCGGAGGACAATACCGACGCGTCGGAAGGTACTGAGTCGGGAACCGAAGCCGTAGAAGATACCGGGGCGGGCACGGAAACCTCAGAAAGCGTCGAGCCGGGCGACGCAACCGTGGAAGATACGGAAGAGAGCACTGAGGCCGCAGAGGGAACCGACGGCTCCAAGGAGAATGAGGAATCGACCGCTGCGGATACGGAAACCGCAGAGGGCGAAGAGACGTCAGCCGCCGATCCGGAAGCCGACGGGGAGACGGATGCTTCAGAGGAATCCGAGGGCGTCAAATACCAGACCGACGAGGACGGCAATCTGATTCTGGATGAGAACGGCAACCCGATCCCTGTAGAAGAGGAAGAGACCGAACCGGAGGAAGAGGAACCCGTAGAGGTGAATCTGACCAACAAGGTCGGCAGCGTGGGGATCGAACTGCACGCCGAGGCCGGTGTGCTGCCGAATGATGTGAAGATGAGGGCGCGCCGGGTAACTATAACCCGTAGCGATAATGAAGAGAGTATAGGATACAAGCTCTGGAAGGTTATGGAAGAGGACGGCTTCGCGGATTCCGCCAGCGTGCTTGCCTATGACCTGACTTTGATTTATGAAGACGAAGAGATACAGCCGGACGGCGACGTGACCGTGACCCTGTCCGGGATCGACTGGACGGATGTCGAGACGGCGGCTGTTTATCATATCAGTGATGACAATGAGATCGAGCGCGTGACGGATGCGGCGCCTGAAGGAGACGTGGTCTTCCAGGCTGGATCCTTCAGCGTTTATGCCCTCGCGATGGGAAAAGCAGCAGAACCAGAGGTAGCAGTAGATCTGGAAGCGAAAGCCGGCAGCGGCACTGTCAGCGTTCACGCAGAGCCAGGCATTCTGCCTGCAGACGCGAAAATGACTGTGAAGCCGGTGTCCATCCCGTACAGTGAAAAAGAAGGCAGTCTCGGCCAGGCGTTCTGGGAGGCTGTGAGCACTGACGGATTTCAGATGTATCCGGATGTGGTTGCTTACGATATCACGCTGAAGGACGGCGACGGAAACGAAATCCATGACCTGGACGGCGACGTGACTGTGACCTACAAGGGGATCAACTGGACCGGGATTACCCGCGCATTCGTATACTACGTGGGCGAGGACAACCAGATCGAGCAGATCGCTTCCGATATCCAGCCCGGCGAGGACGTCACCTTCCAGACGAACCATTTCAGCACCTATGCGGTGGCGCTGGATAGTGGGATTATGGAGATAGACAACAATGATGGAGATATAGCATATTTTTATATTTGGAAACCGGATTATAGTACAGAAACCTCGGAAAGTTTTCAGATAACATGGGCATATGTTGGAACAGGTAGAGTGAAGGAATTAAACGATGCGCAAGATTATTCGGTAGGAGTGAGCTGGGAATCAGTTGAAGAGCATATTGATCAGTATCCTTCTACGGCCTATCCTCGACTTACCTTTGAAGGGAATACATATGAATACGATCCTACAGGAGAAGGGGGACCCGGAAAGTATGTAGTTGAATGGGATGAAGTACTTGTTTCCAATGGTGCCAATCATGGAAATACGACTATCGTACCGGCTGCGACGAAGACATTTCATGTTAATGGTCATGCAGTTTTTCCAGTAAAGATGGATGTTAAAAAGGAGGTTACTGGAGCAACTGGCGAAGGTGGTAAAGCAAAGCCAGGAGATATATTAAATTATACCATTACGATAAAGAATGAAGGAAGCGGTAGAATCTCTAGTGCGAGATTAACTGATATTTTTAATGGTTCGGGATTATTACAATGGGAAAGTCAATCGCTTCCTACGGATATTACTTTAAACGGAGGGGAAACAAAAATATATAAAGCCATTTATAAAGTTTCAGAAGAGGATAAAGGGAAAGTTTTGTCAAATACAGTAACTGTGGAGAGAAGTGAATATGAAAAGACAAGTGCTACTGTTAAAACAGAAGTAGAAAACCCGAGTTTGTTATTGAATAAGATACTGACGAATTCAGGAACAGGTGCTGGCGGAGCGTTTAGGGCCGGTGAGACTGCGAAATTTGACATCACGGTAACGAATAATGGAAATACGACGCAGAGCAACGTGACTGTAACGGAAGGACTGGCAGACGCTAAGATCGTGGCTGGAACTGGTTATACCATTAATGAGTCTGGCCAGGCAGTAATCGGGACGATTGCGCCTGGAGCAACTGTGACCGTGAAAGCGGCATATACAGTGACGCAAGAGGACATTGACAGTGATACGACGCTTAAGAATATCGCGTTGGTGAAGGGTGACAACGGAACAGAGCCAGATCCCACGCCGGAGGTTCCGATTCCAGAGGAAAAGAAGAATCCAAGCCTGACGTCAGAGAAAAAAATAACGAACAATGGAACCGGAAAAGACGGAGTTTTTAAGGCCGGTGAGACTGCGGAATTTGACATCACGGTAACGAACAATGGAAACACGACGCAGGAGAAGGTGACTGTTGCTGAACAGTTGGCTAACGCTAAGATCGTGGAAGGAACTGGTTATACCATTAATGATGGTAAGGCAGTCATCGAGAAGATGGAACCCGGGGCAACTGTGACCGTCAAAGCAACATATACAGTGACGCAGGAGGACATTGATAGCGAAGCGGAACTTAAGAATGTCGCGTTAGTAGATGGTGATAACGGAACTGATCCGGATCCAGAACCAGAGATCTTGATTCCTGAGGAGAAGAGGGAATCAGGATTGACAGCCACGAAGACCTTGACGAATAGTGGAACTGGTGATCAAGGAGCCTTTAAGGTCGGTGAGACTGCGGAATTCGATATCACGGTGACAAATAGTGGCAACACGACACAAACGAATGTGATCGTGACAGAAAAGCTGGCAGGCGCTACGATCATAGAAGGTAGTGGATATACCATTAATGAAGCAGGAGAGGCAGAAATTGAAAAGATAGAGCCTGGAAATTCTGTGACTGTGAAGGCAACTTATACAGTGCAGGCAGAGGATTTGGGAAAGGGCCTTCTGAATATTGCAACTGTAACGGGTGGAGAGGGAGTTACGCCTAATCCGCCTCCGGTACAGATTCCTTTAGTGGCGCGAAATTATAGTCTGGTGGTAACGAAAACAAAGAGCGAAGAAATAATGGAATCAAATGATGGCTGGTTATATATTGATTACACAGTTACGGTCAAAAATAATGGAACGTTGCCATTGACGAATGTACAGATATCGGACGAAAAGTTTGGAGAGGGCATCTTGGTCGAAGAAGGTATTACTTATAAGAAGGAAGGTGATACATTAATATTTGATGCATTAAATGCAGATGAAAGTATTATCATCCACTATCCTTATTACCTAGCGGAGGAAGATTTCGAAAAGGGATATGTTGTCAATGTAGTGCGTGCGAAAGCGAAGGAAGCAGGGCAAAGGACAGCCTCGACTTACACGGAATTGCCTGTTGCTGATTATACCGTTTACAAAACGGTAACCGGTACAAACGGAGAGAATGGCAATGCTAAGGTCGGTGATAATCTGCTCTATACGGTAAAGATAACTAATACCGGTAAAGCCAGCCTCCACGGATATTTGACAGATATTTTCAGTAAGCCGATGGTGTTGGATGAGCTTAAGCTGGATCAAGAACAATCGACGCTGGGATGTGAACAGAATGGAAATGCGATAACTATTCCAAAGGGCGGTGAGGCAGTACTGACAGCAGCATATACGGTAAAAGATGAGGATAGAGGCACCACCCTCAAGAATACCGTTAGCTTTACAGATTCCAGGGGCGCAAAATCAGAAAATGCTTTTGTCGAGACCTTAGTTGACGACCCGAAATTTACGGTTAAAAAGTCTGTCCAGAATGAAGACACTTCTGCAGGCGCATTTTGTGTAGGCGAGACGATCAAGTATAGTATTGTGATAGAGAATACTGGCAATGTGACGCTGAACGATCTGACTGTCACAGATGATAAATTCGGCTCTAAAGTAGAAGTAACAGGAGATGTAACCTGGAAAAAGAATGAAAGCAGCGACGGGGCGAAGGTAGAGTCGCTTATGATTTTTGGGCTTGAACCGAGGGAAAGCGCGGTTATCAGTTATTCTTATACTGTAACAGAAGAGGACGTTAAGCAGGAAGAAGATGGGAATAAAGGATTCGTAAAGAATACGGTAACAGTTCAAAAAGATAGTATACAAGAAACCGATACAGTGATTACCGAAACTGAGGAGGAGCCCCCAAGCTTAAAGGCAGAGAAAAAACTGACAAATAAAGGTACTGCCGATAATGGCAGCTTCAAAGCTGGAGAAACGGCAGAATTTGATATTTTAGTTACTAATAACGGCAATGTCACTCAGAGCAACGTAACAGTAACTGAACAACTGGAGAATGCAGTGATAGTGGCGGGAGAGGGCTATACCATTAATGAGGCTGGCCAGGCCATCATCAATAACATGGCCCCTGACACCCAAGTGGTCGTGAAGGCTGAGTATACAGTGACTCCGGAAGACATTGCCTCAGGTAAAGAATTAAAGAACATAGCAGTAATAAGCGGAGAAGGAACTGATCCAGAAACCCCAGAAGTGGTTATTCCGACAGAGAAAGCGAATCCTCATCTTTTGGTGACAAAGCGAATTGTCGGTTTCGGAACGGATGGCTATACCCTTGGCAGTGAGATTACGTATAAGATCATTGTCAGAAATACGGGCAATGTGGCGCTTCACAATGTAACCGTGACAGATGATAAGGTGACTTTATCAGGTGAAAAACAGAAGGTTGAAACCCTATCGGAAAGTACAGGGGAGATAACTTCAGGAGAAGACGGGATACATATTACTGTTCTGAATCCTGGGGAAGAAGTGACGATCAGCGATATCAAGTATATTGTGACAGAAGAGGATATCGAGAGTGGAACGATTGAGAATATTGCGATAGCTACGGGTACGACTTTTCAACAAGAAACGGTAACAGCGAAGGATTCTGCGACCGCGCACACGGAGGCAGTTAATAAGCATCTGACGGTCACAAAGACGACGACTAGTACGCCGAAGAATGGTACTGCGTATGCGTTGGGTGAGACGATCAATTACAGCATCATTGTAACGAACGATGGCAATCTGACGGTTAATGATATCAAAGTAATGGATGAATTAACCGGTAATGTAGAAGATGCTGCTTGGACGATTGAAAGTCTTAAGCCTGGTGATCAAAAGACTTTTGTGACATCTTATATTGTATCGGAAGAAGACATTGAGAGCGGAAAGGTTATCAATGTGGCGACAGCGGAGGCTGATGAAACGGAGGTAGAGCCTGGCCGTACAGAAGATCCTACAGTTGCTGCGACTCCTGCGCTTGGTGTTGAGAAAACTGTGACCAGTGGTCCGGCGAATGGAACAGCCTACGCACTTGGTGAAAAAGTTACCTATAATATCGTGGTGAAGAACACGGGCAATGTGACGTTGAACGATGTTACAGTGCGTGATCGCGTTACCGGGCTGAGCAAAGAAATCGGTTCGCTTAAACCGGGAGCTTCGGATGAGTCTTCTACATCCTATGTAATCACGGAAGACGATATTATCAAAGGATCTTTCACGAATACAGCATATGCAACCGGCAAAGATCCGAATGGTAAATACGTGTATGCCGATGGTGCGGCAACCGTCCAGACTGAGGCCATGAATCCGAAGCTGTCTGTGACCAAGCGGCTGGTAGGGACTAATACTGCTGATCTTGGGGAGAAACTTACATTTAAGATTATTGTTAAGAATGAAGGGAATGTACCCCTGAAGGACATTGCAGTAACGGATGAATTGGTTTGGGGAAATTTGGCTAAATATACGATTCCGCTATTGAAGGTTGGAGAAGAGTACGAGATTAAGGATCTGCAATATACGGTGACGGAAGCTGACATATTAGCCGGAAGAATCGTGAATACGGCAGAAGCTGTTGGAAAGGCTCCTAACGGTGATGCTGTTAGCGGTAAGGATTCTGTTGTGGCAGCTTCGGCTGACGCGCGCGGACATCTGACGGTAATAAAGACTGTGACCGGTTCGCCGAGGAATGGTAGTGCCTATGAACTTGGTGAAAAAGTTGCCTATGAAGTAACAGTCATAAATGACGGTAATGTGACGATCCGGGATATCAAAGTAATAGATGAACTAACCGGTAATGAAGGTGGGAATGCCTTGTCGGTTGACAGCCTTATGCCTGGAGAGTCAAAAACATTTGAAACATCGTATGAGGTAGTCGAAGATGATCTGCTCGCAGGTAAAGTGGTCAATGTGGCGACGGCAACCGGCAAAGATCATTTAGATAGGGAAGTTGCGTCAACGCCAGGAAAGGCAGAGGCTGCAACCCAGAAGCCTGCACCAAGCCTGTTTGTTGAGAAAACAGCGAATGTGTCAGCAGGCGCGAAGCTGAATCAAGAGATTACCTATACCATTACGGTAACGAATAACGGCAATGTAACGGTTAAGAACGTAACGGTAACGGATCCATTGACCGATACGAGTGAAGTCATTGGTGATATGGCTCCTGGAGCTCAAAAATCGGTTTCCGTATCATATACGGTGACAGAGGCGGACATTCTGGCTGGAAAGATAAATAATACTGCGACGGCAACAGGAACGACTCCGAATGACGGGAAGGTAATTGCTGATGCCTCCGTAGAAGTGAGGACAGAGGATGCGGCTCCAGAACTGTCTTTGGAGAAGTATGTTCGCAAAACCAATACAGGTTATGATGTAGGCGATACAGTTCACTTTAGCATTTATGTGAAGAATACGGGCAATGTGACATTGACGAATGTGACTGTGACAGATGAACTGACCGCCGGTAAGTGGTTGGTCGGCAGTCTTGCTCCGGGTGAACGGAAAAAGATTGATTCGGAGACTGAAGACGTATGCTCAGCGGAATATGTTGTGACTGCGGATGACATTCGTGCAGGAGGGTTCAAGAATACAGCGAATGCGACGGCGACAGCTCCAGATGGGAAGGAGCAGAGAGCGACAGCTGAGGTATCAGTGTATACAGCAGTTCCGAATGGTCATGTCACTCTGTCGAAGGAGACGAACAGTATACCAAAGAACGGTTCTGCCTATGCGTTGGGTGAGACAATTACATACAGTATCACGGCGACAAATGACGGTAATCTAACGTTGACGGATATCACAGTGACAGATGAACTGACCGGCGATAAGTGGATGATTGAGAGTCTTGAGCCGGGGGATAGCCGGACGTTTACGGCGTCGTATACTGTAACCGCAAAAGATATAGCGAATGGTTCTGTGGTGAACGAAGTTACCGGACAAACAGAGGATCCTGATGATCCCGAAGTCCCGGTGGATCCCGGAACAACAGAAGACAAGACGGAAGAAGCGAAACCGGGGCTGACGGTTACTAAGCGTGTATTTGGTTCGAATTATGGTTATAACACCGGTGATCAGATCAGATATCGTGTAATTGTCGAGAATACAGGCAATGTGGATCTGGAGAACGTAACGGTGACGGATGAACTGACAGGCGATACATGGACGATAGAGACGCTTGAACAGGGTGGAAGTAGGGATTTCGAGACGAAGCCGTATACGGTGACGGATGAAGACGTAATCAAGGGAACTGCTGAGAATGTGGCTGAAGCAACGGGCACTGCGCCAGATGGGACAGAAACGGAAGGCAGTGCGAAACTGTCGGTTGAGACCGTTGAGCCGAACGGACATCTGACTGTTGAGAAAACGACACTCAGTACACCGTCAGACGGCATCGGTTATGCCCTTGGCGAGTCGATTGTTTACAGTATTAAGGTGGTAAATGACGGCAACCTGACAGTGAAGAATATCACAGTAACGGATGAGCTGACTGGCAATACAGGAGAGAATGCATGGACGATTGAGAGCCTTGAACCGGGCGCTTCAGAGGTGTTTACAGCAGTCTATGTTGTGACTGCAGAGGATATCTTAAAGGGAAGTGTGTCGAATGAGGCGACAGCAACAGGAACCAGCCCCGATCCCGACGAGCCGGATGTTCCCGTAGATCCTGGCAGGGATGATGAGCCTACAGCGGCTCCGAGCCCGTCTCTGCAGGTGACGAAAAGAATTCGGGGAGCAAGCGGTCCGTACGGAGCCGGTGATACAATTACGTTTGGTATTACGGTAGAGAATACCGGAAATGTGCCGTTGGATGTAGTTGTGGAGGATGAGAAAACAGGAAATGTAGGAAGCAATGCGGTACAACTTACGGATCCGTTGCAGCCGTTACAGCCCGGAGAGTCCAGAAAGACATTCGTGGATTATACAGTAACAGAGGCGGATATCCTGGAAGGAGATATTGAAAACGTTGCAGTGGCGACAGGCACTGTACCTGGTAATGATAATCTGCGAACAACGGCCATGGATAATGCACATGCGTCGACAGTGCTGAAGAACGGTCATTTGACTGTGAAGAAGGAAACGACCAGCAGACCTGCAAATGGGTCGGAATACCGGTGCGGTGAGACCATTACCTATGAAGTAACGGTGATTAACGATGGAAACCTGACGATCACGGATATTACAGTTACAGATGAACTGACCGGTGACAGTTGGACGGTTGGTAGTCTTGCGCCTGGTGATAGCGAGACATTTACGGCTTCCCATATGGTGACAGAGGACGACATTCTTAACGGACAATATGTGAAGAATGTGGCAACGGCTATAGGAACCAGTCCGGATCCAGATAAGCCGAGTGTACCTGTAGAGCCAGGAGAGACAGAGGATCTGATTGTCCCGAAGAATGGCCATTTGACTATTTCGAAGGAGACAACCAGCACGCCACAGAATGGTACCACATATGCGCTGGGTGAGACGATCACGTACAGCGTTACTGCGACAAATGACGGCAATCTTACGCTGACAGATATCACAGTGACAGATGAACTGACCGGCGATGAATGGACAATTGAGAGTCTTGAGCCGGGAGCCAATGAAACGTTTACTGCGGAGCATGTGGTAACGGAAGAAGACGTGCTCGCAGGCAGCGTGAAGAACGTAGCGACTGCGATAGGAACCAGTCCGGATCCGAACAAGCCAGAAGTACCGGTGACGCCTGGAGTGAAGGAAGTACCGACCATGACACAGAGCCCCAGCATCTTTGTGGAAAAGACAGCGGATAAGACTACTGGAGTGATGTTAGGGGAATCGGTTACTTACACCATCACGGTAACAAACAATGGAAATGTGACGATCAGTGATATTACGGTTACGGATGAACTGACAGGAAACACTGATGAGAACGCCTGGAAGGTCGAAAGTCTTGCACCTGGAAAACAGGAGACGTTTACCGCGTCCCATATAGTGACAGAGGATGATATACTGAAAGGCGAGATCACGAACACGGCGAACGCAGAAGGAAAAGCTCCGAATGGCGCTACGGTGAAAGGAACAGCGAGTGTTAAGGTAGAGCCAAAGGATAAATCCGCACATGCAACCATCACGAAGACGACAACCAGTACGCCGAAGGATGGAACTGCGTATGGGCTGGGTGAGACGATCACTTACGTTATTACGGTGGTGAATGACGGGAATCTGACATTGACAAACGTGGTGGTGAAGGATGAACTGACGAAAGCGGAATGGACGATTAATAGTCTTGCTCCAGGCGAGAGCCGAGAGTTGCGAACCAGCTATGTTGTGTTGGAAAAGGATATTCGAAATGGAAAGGTAGTCAACGTAGCTGCGGCGACAGGAACGAGCCCAGATCCTGAGATCAAGCCGACAATTGAACCGGGACATACAGAAGATCCGACTGAGAAGAAGAATGGTCATCTGACCGTCACAAAGACGACAACCAGCACGCCGGGAAATACTGAGGCATATGTGCTGGGGGAGAAGATTACCTATGAGATTACTGTGACTAACGATGGCAATCTGACACTTGCAAATGTAGTTGTGACGGATGAACTGACCGGCGATGAGTGGACGATTCCGAGTCTTGCACCGAAAGCCAGTGAGACCTTTACTGCAGAGTATGTGGTAACGGAAGAAGATGTCCTTAGCGGAAGCGTAATAAACGAGGCAACGGCGACAGGAATCAGTCCTGATCCGGAGAAGCCGGTAGTACCGGTAGAACCCGGAGAGAAGGAAGACCCGACTGAGCCGAAGAATGGACATCTGACCATTGCAAAGGAAACAACCAGTAATCCGGAGAACGGAGAAACATATGCGCTGGGCGAGACGATTACCTATGAAATCACAGTAACAAATGATGGTAATCTGTCGTTGACAAATGTGGTCGTGACGGACGAACTGACGAATTCGGAATGGACAATTAATAGCATGGCTCCTGGTGAGAGCCGCAAGTTGTTGACCAGCTATAAGGTAAAAGAAAAGGATATTCGTGCGGGGAGTGTAGTCAATGAAGCCACGGCAAGAGGAACCAGCCCGGATCCGGATCAACCGGCAGTACCGGTGGATCCCGGTAAGACAGAAGACCGGACTGAGCCGAAGAATGGTCATCTGACCATTTCTAAGACGACAACCAGCAGTCCGGAGAACGGAGAGGCATATGTGCTGGGCGAGACGATCACGTACAGCATTACGGCGACGAATGACGGGAATCTGACGCTGACAGGTATTACGGTGACGGATGAACTGACTGGTAATGTAGGAGAGAACGCCTGGACAATCGAGAGTCTTGAACCGGGAGCCAGCGAGACGTTTACAGCTGAGCATGTGGTAACGGAGGCTGACGTCCTCGCAGGCAGTGTAAAGAACGTAGCGACGGCGACGGGAACGAGTCCTGATTCGGAGAAACCGGAAGTACCGGTGGATCCCGGAAAGAAGGAAGATCCGACCGCGCCGAAGAATGGCCATCTGACTATTTCGAAGGAAACAACTAGTACACCGCAGAATGGTATCACATATGCTTTGGGCGAGACGATCACGTACAGCATCACGGCGACGAATGACGGCAATTTGACACTGACTGGTATTACGGTAACGGATGAACTGACTGGCAATGTAGGAGAGAACGCCTGGACAATTGAGAGTCTTGAACCGGGAGCCAGTGAGACATTTACCGCAGAATATGTTGTAACAGAGGCTGACGTCCACGCAGGCAGCGTGAAGAACGAAGCGACGGCGACAGGAACCAGCCCGGATCCGGAGAAACCGGAGGTACCGGTAGTACCGGGCGAGAAGGAAGTCCCGGTTGAAAAGCAAGGGCCGAGCCTGAATGTGATCAAGACGGCAAGCAAGGCGGAAGGCGCTGTGCTGGATGAGGAGATCGCGTATGAGATCGCGGTTACGAATAACGGAAATGTGACCATAGCCAATATCACCGTTTCGGATCCGCTGACCGGATTGGAAGAGCCGATCGGAACTCTCGAACCGGGCGGGCAGAGAACGGTAACGACGAATTATACGATCACCGCGGAGGATGTAGAGCGTGAGCAGGTCGTGAATACGGCAGTCGCTGTCGGTATGGCTCCGGATAATCAGGAAGTCACTGCTAATGGCAGCGCGACGGTCAGGACGACGGCCGCGACAACACCTGGCGGAGAGACGCCTACGCCTCCTGGCGGAGAGACACCGACGCCTCCTGGCGGCGGAGAGACGCCCACGAATCCTGAAGGCGAGACGCCTACGAATCCGGGCGGTGGTGAGACACCTACGAATCCTGAAGGTGAAACGCCCACGAATCCAGGCGGTGAAACGCCGACGAATCCGGGCGGTGAGACGCCCACGAATCCGGGTGGCGGAACGCCTACGAATCCCGGCGGTGGGACATCGATCCCGAGCGGCAATCTGACGCCGGTGAATCCCGGCAGCGGAAGCACGGCGGGATCGGGAGCGGCCGGAACGACAGGAACGACTGACACAACCGGCACAACCGGAACGACGACTTCGATTCCGGACGGAGGCGTACCGCTGACGAGTATGCCGGATAATCCGGTGCCGCTGGCAGACATGCCGATGGATGAGCTGGTGACGATCCTGGATGAGGATGTGCCTCTGAGCGCACTGCCGCAGACCGGCGACGCGGGAGCCCTGGGAAGCCTGTTCGGGCTGCTGGCGACGCTGACCGGACTCGGAGGAGCCCTGCTGATGCGGCGGAAGGAAGAGGACGAGTAAGGAATACGGACATAAAACACGGCATCATGGTACAGGGGCGGCTATGCCGCCCCTGTTTGCAAAGATGGAGCCGTGATGAGGAAAGGGAGGAAGAGATCGTATGAAGAAGCGGTTTAGGAGACGGTTCTGGACGTTGGCGGCGGTCGTATGCGCGGCGGGGGCCGTGTGGTTCGCCGTGTCGCTTGTGAAGACGCTGGCCGGGTACCGGAAGGGGGACGAGGATATCCAGAAGATCTATGCGCTGATGGAGGACTCGGCAAAGACTGCGGGAAGCGCCGCGGGGACGGCCGGAGAGGCTGTGGAGAGCGGTGCGGATGAGGACGCCGGGGGCGCGGACGGCGCCGGCGCGCAGGGACAGGTCTTAAGCGAGGAGGACCGGATGCGGCTGGCCGCTTACCGGGCGCTGCAGGAGCAGAACGGCGATGTGGTTGGCTGGATCCGGATCGACGGGACGGAGATCGATTATCCGGTGATGCAGACGCCGGAGGAGCCGGATTATTACCTGCACCGGAGCTTTGAGGGGGAGGAATCGTCCTATGGGATGATCTATCTGGACGGCCGGTGCGTGATCGGGGAGAGCCTGAATTACATGATCTACGGGCATCATATGCGGAACGGCTCCATGTTCGCGGCTCTGGAGGAGTATAAGTCGGAGGAGTTCTGGAGACAGCATCCGACGATTCATTTCGACACGCTTGACGAGCTCGGCGAGTATGAGGTGATCGGCGTGATCCGGATCCCTGCGGGGGAGATCGGGGAGGATTTTCTAAAGCTTCTGCGCGCGGGGGACGAGGAGGAGTACCGGGCCTTTGTCGGCTACGTGAAGAAGAACGGGTATTACGACACGGGCGTGGAGGCGGAATGGCCGCGGCAGCTGATTACACTGACGACCTGCGAATATACGGTGAGGAACGGGCGCCTGCTGGTAGTTGCGGGGAAAAATATGGAAATATACGGCGCAAATGCGGCCCCGTGATTGACAAATCATGGATTCTTCCGTATAATGATTACATCTTTACCCAAAGAAAGGCGTATTTAAGAAAGGCAAGGTGGTTTTTCCAATGGAAGGGGACAGTTGGATATCCCTAATCCTGATCGTTGTTTTGCTTATGATGGGCGCGTATTTCGCTTCCAGCGAGATTGCCCTCAGTTCAGTCAATAAAGTTCGTATCCGTCTGCTGGCGGACAAGGGCGACCGTGGGGCGAAGAATGTCCAGTACATTCTGGATCACTTCGACAAGGCTCTGTCCACCATCCTTATCGGCAATAATCTATCGCATATCCTTGCATCCTCCATCACTACGGTCTGGGCGGCCCGGATGTGGGGCACCAACGCTGTGGCGGCCACGACGCTGGTGCTTACGGTAGTCGTGTTCTTTTTCGCGGAGCTGCTTCCCAAAAGTGTGGCGAAAAAATATTCGGAGCATTTCTCTCAGATGATCGCGGGATCTCTGATCCTGTTCATGCGCCTGTGCACGCCGTTTTCCTTTCTGCTGACGGCCATCGGGAATGTGGCTGCGAACCTGATCGGCGGCGGGGAAGGCGCCGTGACGGAGGACGAGTTCTATGACATGGTGGAGAATATCGCGGAGGAAGGCGGCCTGGAGACGGAGAAGGGCGAGCTGGTACAGTCCGCCCTCAGCTTCGGAGACCATATCGTAGACGATATCCTGACGGTGCGGGTGGACGTGGAGGCCATCGACGACGGCGACAGCGTGGAGGAGATCCTTGCGCATATCCGCTCGGTGCGTCATTCCCGTATGCCGGTTTACCATGATTCCATCGACAATGTGGTGGGCGTGCTGTCCTGCCGCAGGTTTGTGAAGGCGTATCTGAAGGACGGGGACCGGGTGGACATCCACCAGGTCATGGATCCGCCGTTTTTCGTCCACGGAAGTACGGAGATCGCGGATCTTCTGCCGGCCATGAACCGCAGGAAGGCCAGCATGGCCATCGTCACCGACGACTACGGCGGGGTGGAAGGCGTGGTCACGGTGGAGGACATGCTGGAGGAGCTGGTCGGCGATATCTGGGACGAGGACGACGAGGTGGTGGAGAGCTTCGTGCAGATCGACGGTCACACCTGGGATGTGGATGCTTCGATGAGCATCGACGACTGCTTCGACCGGATGGGCTATGACGACTATGACGAGGACGAGGTGGCGCACAGGAACATGGTAAGCCTGGCCTACGCCGCCTTTGACAATATTCCCCGGCAGGGGGACAGCTTCGACTACCGGGATCTGCATATTACGATCCAGAAGATGGAGAAGCGGCGCATCCGCGTCCTGCGGATCGTGAGGGAGGAGGCGAAGGCGGAATGACGGCGGTAATTCTTTACAGCCTCTCGATCGTGGTCCTGCTGGCGTTCTCCGCGTTCTTCTCCGGCTCGGAGATCGCTTATTCCGCGCTGAACAGGACGCGGCTGGAGGCCGGTCACGGGCCGGCGGTGAAGCAGGCGCTGTATATCTGCGACCGGTTCGACCGGGCCCTTTCGACGATCCTGATCGGCAATAACCTGGTCAATATTTCCGCGTCCAGCGTGATGACGCTGCTGGCGCTTCTGATCGCGGGAGCGGACGCGTCCGCCGCGATGCAGGATCTGTACACCTCTGCGGCTTCGCTTCTGCTGACCGTGCTGGTGCTGATCTTCGGCGAAACCATGCCCAAGATCGTCGCCAGACGCAACCCGCAGCCCTTCGCCCTGAAGGTGGCGGCTCCGCTGCGATTCCTGATGACGGTGCTGACGCCGGTCACCTGGGTGATCTGCGGCGTGGTGAATCTGATCACCGCTTCCCTGAAGGGGGAGACTCTTGGCGAGGATGAGGAAGCCGAGGCGGCGGAGGAGGAGCTGATCGATCTGATCGAGACGTCGGAGGACGAGGGCATCATCGACGAGGATCAGTCGGAGCTTCTGCAGAATGCGCTGGATTTCGCCGAGATATCCGCCCGGGAGGTCATGACGCCCCGTGTGGATATGGAGGCGCTGGAGATCGACGACGATCCTGCCAGGATTCGGAAGCAGATCGAGGAGAGCTCATTTTCCCGTCTGCCGGTCTATGACGACCGGAGGGAGCGGATCCTGGGAGTCCTTTATCTGAACCATTACTACCGGGCGCTTCTGGACGATCCGGAGCCGGATCTGAAGAGCCTGCTGATCGAGCCATGTTTCGTCTATAAGACGACGAAGCTGCCGTCCATTCTGACGATGATGAAGCAGCGCAAGACCCATATCGCGATCGTGACCGACGAGTACGGAAGCACCATCGGCATGGTGACCATGGAAGATGTGCTGGAGCAGATCGTCGGCGACATCTGGGACGAGACGGACGAGGTCGTGAACGAGGTGGTGGAGCGGGGCGACCACGAGTATGAAATCGACGGAGACCTTTCCATCGGAGAATTCTGCGAGCTGGCGGAATGGGATGAGGACAGGCTGGAGACGGATTCCGTCACCGCCGGAGGCTGGACGCTGGAGCAGTTCGGCGGCTTCCCCGGAGTGGGGGATCATTTCGACTATGAAAATATTACCGTGACGGTGCTTGAGATGGACGATCTGCGGGTCGGGAAGCTCCTGGTCACGGTGCATCCTGCGAAGGAAGAGGAAGAGTAGTACCTGCTTCGAGAAAATACATCAGATAGCTGATCGCCAGCAGGTCCGCGCTGCCGCCGGGGGACAGGTTCCGGGAGATGAATTCCCGGTCCAGCTCCCGAAGCGTCTGCAGATCCGGATAGGGTTCTGCGGTCAGAAGCTCGCGGATCTCCTGGACAATGCGCTGCTGGGTGTCGATGCTGCTCCGGGCGATCAGGTTCGTGTCTGTGGCTGCGCACATCAGGGCCAGAAGGGCGGCGCAGCCGGCGTCGTTAAGCGAAATGCCCATGGAGATCCCGGCCTTCAGAATGGGCAGTCCGGTTTCGCTGACCGCAGGAAAGCCGGCCTCAGCCTGACCGCGGATGCCGGTGATGCCGTAACGGAGATAGAGACGCTGGCCGGTGGTGACGGCGCTGTCCGGCGTCAGTCCCGCGAAATCCGCGGCGACCAGGCCCCGGGTCATGGCGGCGCATTCTGAGAGGACAGCCGTCGGGTGCGGATGTGCTGTCGCCGGCCGTGCTTCCGAGGGACGCCCGGACGCTGCGACGGCATGCAAAGCTCCTGTCGGACGTTCGATCGAAGCATCGGCATGCAAAGCTCCTGTCGGGCGTTCGATCGCGGCATCGGCATGCGAAGGCTCTGCGGGACGCCCGGACGCTGCGACGGCATAGGAAGTTCCCGTCAGGCGCCCGATCGCGGCGCAGACGGTGCCCATGGAGAAGACGGCTCCCTTGTGGGTGTTGACGCCGCCGGTGGCGGCGTACATGTCCTTCTCGGCGCGGACGCCGGCCGGCCGGAGACGCCGGAAGGTTTCCGGAGCGGGCTTACGGCAGGTCTCCTGCCCGATGCGTACGCATTCGCCGAAGTAGGGCTGCAGCGCGAAGGCGCTGTCGATGAAGGTGTCGATGTTCATATCCCTGTGGCTGCCGCTGTTCTCACGGTCCACCAGACCGGGCTTGGGCGTGGTGCAGACCTCGTACAGCAGGGCGCGGACGGCCAGCTCCGGGACGGAGGCACCGTCCGGAACATATCCGGCGCCGCCCGGCGCGGCCAGTTCTTCTGCCGTCTGGCGGATGATCGTTTCATTTCTGTATGCGTTCTTATTCATTCGATTGAGATCCTTTGCTTTTCCTAAGGACACTATAAACAATCTGCCGCCGAAACGCAAGGAAAACTTGCGCGCATGGGGGACGGATTCGGATTCCCTCTTGCAAGCCGGAAGCGGCAGTCGTATAATGATTATGATATTCCACGCAGGAGGAGGAAACGAAGATGCGGTGTGTGAAGTGCGGGAAGGAAATGGGAGAGGACATGCAGTTCTGTCCGTTTTGCGGTGCGAGGGTCGCGGGCGGCGGGGAGATTTCCGCTGCTTCGGCGCAGGGCAGCGATACGCCTCTGTATCAGACCGAGGTGAAGGGACTGCTAAAGTCGGGCAAACTGGCCGTCTATAGCGACCGGACGGAGTTCGTGGTCAGCGCGGTGCAGAAGATGGTCATTCCGTATGACAGTCTTGTGGCGCTGAAGAAGGGGCTGGACCGCATCAGCTTTGTGATGGAGGACGGCCGGACGGAGTCCTGCGTGGTGAACCGCAAGAGTCTTCACGAGGCGTATTTCACGATTGAACAGGCCAGCCGGAGCTATATCGCCCGGCGGGACCAGAAGCTTCGGGAGGAGGGCATCCGGTATTCCTTCCCCAGCAGCCGTTTCGGCCTGGGCGGAATATTAAGCGGCGGCCTGCTGAACGTGATGGACGACAGAACCGAATTCAGTACGCCATCCGGAAAGGGCGAGACGGTTTCCTATGAGGATGTGAAATCGGTCCGTATTTCGACTGTGGGAGCGCTGGAGTTCGCTTTCTATGACGGAACCCGGAAGGCGTTCACGATCGACAAGGAGCGCCGGGAAGAGGTCTGCGGCTTCATCCGGGAGGCGCTGGAGCCGTTTATCGAGGCGCGGAAGGCGTGGCTTCTGTCTCAGGGGATCTATTTCTCGTTTCTGGATCCCCAGAGTTATAATAAGGGCGTTCTGAATGTATACGCCGACAAGCTGGAATACCATGTTCAGGCGGGAATGGACGAGACCGTCGCCTTCCCGGAGATCCTGTCCGTGGGCGGTCAGGATACGGCGCTGGAGATCGGGCTGGTGAACGGAATGTCGAGAACCTTCTATGTGGATAAGGAAGCCTTAAGCGAGGTGCAGGCGTTTATCCGCGAGGCGGTCGCTCCGTTTGCGAAGGCCCGCACGGAGGGCTTCGACGTACGCTTCGGCACGAGCGAAAAACTGGAGCTTAACGAAACGCGCGGCGTATTCCATGTGATCCGCCAGAACGGGAAGGAGATCACTCCCGAGTACGCGCTGGCGGCGCTGGTGAAGGCGGAGGCCGTCGAGACGAAGACGACCCAGAAGCTTGTCGGGGGACTGTTCGTTTCCCGGAACCAGGACGCGTCCGCGAAGGGCGCGGACGAGAGGATCACGGACATCGGGATCCTTCTGACGGTGCAGGACGGGGACAGCACGGGCAATGTCCCGGTCAGCTTCGGCAGCTTCCTCTTCGGTACGTCCCGGACGGGCGCGGATTATGAGAAATGTGCGGCGGAGCAGAACCGGTTCTTCTCCTATATGGAAGAGTTCCATCCGGAGTGCCGGCTGGTCGTTCCGCTGCCTGCGGAGACGGAGGAGCGTTCCGCCGTTTCGGCAGGTGTGAACGAAAGCGCGCCGGCGGCAGACAGAGGCGCGGCGCTTTTGGGCGGAGACGCGGCCGGGCCGGAGGAAAGCGGCCGGCAGGCGGAGGAGCCCCCGGCGGGAGGTCCGGAGAGATGGGGCCAGTATGCGTCCCTGATCGAGGGAATTACCATGTTCGCCGGTCAGTGCGACACGCCGATGACGGTTGCGATCCAGGGAGACGCGGAGGCAGTGGGAAGCGGTTTCCTGCGGATGCTTAACGAAGGACTGGAGGGGCGCTTCCGCGGGAATATCTTCCGTCTGTATACCTGGCAGTTCTCCAAGTTCGAGGAGAATGAGCAGCTTCCGATGATCCTGGCGGACAAGCTTCAGGAGCTTCTGAATGGTACGGTGAACGAGGAGACGAAGGCGAGGGCGAAGATGCTGGCGCAGGGCGTGATCGGCATCGCCTCGGGCATGCTTTCCCAGGGCTCTTCCGACGGGCAGAAGCTGGCCGACGCGCTGTTTAAGGATAACAGGGCCGATTCCCTTGAGCAGAAGGTCCGGCTTTTCACCGAGACGGTGAAGCGCAGGGCGGCTTCCGGCGGCGGGAAGGTGATCTTTCTGGTGGACGATCTGAACCGGCTGGCTCCGGCCAGGGCGGCGGGGATCCTGGACGCCATGAGGTATTTCTTCGACTGCCCGGGCTGTATCTTCATGGTCGCGGTGGACCGGGAGACGGTGATCCGCGGCAGGAGGGAGCTGCTGGGGCCGCAGTACAGCGAGGAGAAGGGCGACGCCTATTTCGACAAGACGTTTAGGATGGCGTTCAGGGTGTCCGGCGGCAGCGTCGATATCCATAAGTATATTCTGGACAATCTGGGACGGGTGAACATCCGCACGGACGACGAGACGGAGGTCCGCCACTACGGCGAGCTGGCCCGCCTCTCCGTGGGCAGCGATCCCAAGGCGCTGGAGAGGCTGTTCAATTCGTTCCTGCTCCTTAAGAGCATGGGAGGCGAGGAGACGTTCTCCGACGGCCACAGACGGCTGGCGCTGTTCGCCATCCTCTGTATGCAGAACCGGTTCCCGGCCGCTTACCACAGTCTGGTCCAGAGAAAGGATTCCCTGACGCCGGAGCTTCTGACCGGAATGGCCGACAGCCCGGTCATGGAGGAGCAGGCCGGATCGGACGGGGCGGAGAGGGCCGCGTTCGCTGCCTTTGCGAAGGAGCTGTGCGACTCCGTCAACACGGACGGCGCGGCGGGGATCACGGAGCAGGAGTGCGCCGCGTTCGCACGCGCGCTCGGAATATCGGCGATTACATCGATGCGGTAAGCGGCCGCGGCGAAGCCGCCAGAGGAACGACCCCGGAGACGGTATGGGGAAATCAGACAGTCAGGGACGGTTCAGCGGAAGGGTTCCTGGAAAAGCAAAGAAAGGCTGGAAAAACATGGACAGAACGGACAAATTTCTGGAACTGATCGAATTCTGCAGATCGAAGAAGGTGTATATTCAGACTCATAATTTCCCGGATCCGGACGCCATCGCTTCGGCGTTCGGCCTGCAGGCGCTTCTGGCGCATTACGGAGTGCCCTCTATGCTGTGCTACCACGGCAAGATCGATAAGCTGAGCACGCGGAAGATGACGGAGCTGTTTGGCATCGATATCCGCCCGTATACCGGGCTGGGGGAGGAGATGCGCGCGGAGGATTACATCATCTGCGTGGACTCCCAGAAGAGCGGCGGCAACATTCTGGATCTGGAGGGGAATGAGATCGCCTGCATCGACCATCATCCCACCTATGTGGAGGAGAGTTACCGGTATTCGGATATCCGGATCGTGGGGAGCTGTTCTACGCTGATCACGGAGTATTTCCGGGATCTGGAGGTTCCCATGACGGCGGAGGTGGCGACGGCGCTGCTGTACGGACTGAAAATGGATACGGCCCATTTCACCAGGGGCGTTACCATGCTGGATATCGAGATGTTCCAATATCTGTTCCCGAAGATCGATGCGGAGAAGATGACGGATCTGGAGAAGAACACGATGGAATTCAACGATCTGAAGGCATATGGTTCGGCGATCGAGAATATCCGGGTGTACGATAAGGTGGGGATCGCCGCGATCCCGTTCGAATGTCCAGATTCGCTGATCGCCCTGGTGGCGGATTTCATCCTCAGTCTGGAGGAGGTGGAGATCGCCGTGATCTACTCCTACCGGGAGAAGGAGATCAAGTTCTCCGTCCGCTCGGAGATGTCCTCCGTCCACGCCGGCACCCTGATCAACCGAGTCCTGAAGGATTACGGAAACGGAGGCGGGCATGCCGAGATGGCCGGAGGAAGCATCAACAGAGAGAATATCCGGCTTCTTGGCGCATATCCGGACGATACGATCCGGGATCTCTTCATCAATGCGGTAGCGGATTACATCAATTCCTGATAGTACTTCTGAAGCACGTAGAAGGCCGGCTTCCGGTACGTTTTGTCCGGAGAGAGCAGACCCTTGCGGTTATAGTAGCCCTGGATCGCGCTGGTTCGCCGCGGGCAGCGGAAATCGAACAGGATCCAGGGTGTGGTTCCCTTCACATAGTCGATGCCGCGCAGGGTCTCGGCCTGACGCTCGTAGACGTACGCCTGGTATTCCTCGGTGCCCTTGTCCTGGACGGTCCCGTGATGTCCTGGCATGGCGTCGGCGCCGAATTCCGTGATGATGACCGGCTTTGCGGGATCGCTGTTGGCGAAGAGCCTGGGCAGCTGGGCGAAATCAGGGGAATACCAGCCGAAGTATTCGTTCAGCCCGATGATATCCAGATACTCCGCCAGCCGGTCGGCGATGGCCAGCTTATCCATGCTGACCAGACAGGCGGCGGAGACCATGCGGGTCTCGTCGGCGGCGTGCGCGCAGTCGGCCAGCCGCTTCATGAATTCAAGACGTTCGTCCGAGTCGGCGTTCTCATTGCCGACGGACCAGATGATCACGCTGGCCCGGTTCCAGTCTCTAAAGATCAGTTCCTTCAGCTGGTTCTCCGCGTCTTCGTAGGTTCCCTCGCGGCTGAAGCGGATCGCCCAGTAGACCGGGATCTCTTCCCAGAGAAGAAGTCCTTCCCGGTCGGCCAGGCGCGCCATGCGTTCGTCGTGGGGATAGTGGGCCAGACGCATGAAATTGCAGTTCATCTCCTTGGCCAGGCGGATGGTCTCAAGCCGTTCCTTGTCGGTGGGCGCCTTGCCGTTGGCGACGCTTTCCTCATGGCAGCTGACGCCCCGCAGGTAGATGGGACTGCCGTTCAGCAGGATCTCGCGTCCCCGGACCCGGATCTCGCGGAAGCCGACCACGTCGCTGACCGCGTCTTCGCCGCAGGTGAGGGAGACGTCGTAGAGACGGGGATTCTCCGGCGACCACAGCTCGGGTTTCGCGTCGATGATCTGCTCGCCGCAGCCGTCCGTGACCGGAATCTCCGCGCAGATGCCAAGCTCCGGGATGCGGAACACAGCGACGGTTCCCTGTCCGGCGTCTGACAGCTGCACGCGCGCCAGGATCTTCGAGAACGTCCCGTCCGGCACCAGCGCGATCTGGAACCGCCTGATAAAAGTCTGCGGAACCCGGATCAGCTCGATGTCCCGGTAGATGCCGCCGTAGTTGAACCAGTCGGTATTCTCCGTCGGCACCTGCTCCGGACGGCGGGTGCTGTCGGCCTGGATCAGGATCCGGTTCTCCGCCTGAAGCGCGTCCGTGATCTCGAAATACGCGGGGGTCGAACCGCCCCGGTGCATGCCGATGTATTTCCTGTTCAGGAATACCCGGCAGATATAGTTGGCCGCGCCGATCTTTAAGAAGACGCGTTCTCCTTTCCCGTCCGCGCCTTCCTTTAGGGGCGCGTAGCGGAAGGTGCGGGTGAAGACCATGCTGCCTTCATAAAGCAAAAACGCTTCTTTCTCCATGTTCCAGCAGCAGGGAAGGTTCATGGCCGGCCATTCGTCGAAGGAATAGTCCACCGGCAGCGTGAAGCCGTTTGCGTCCTGGTACCGTTCCTCAAACCAGTGCTGGCGGATGCAGGTGTCGTACTGGTCGACGGCGTAATGCCAGGCGCCGTTTAGCGATTCCTTCCTGCGGCCGCAGTCAAAGAACAGCTGGTCCGCCGTGGCCTGCGGCTCCTCATATTCTCCCAGATAATCTTCCAGATTGATATCGGATACATTCTTCTGCTTGTATTCTTTCATACAGGATCTCCTTTCGTGTGCGGGCATTCCGCGTATTTCCGCAGTCGGGCCGGAGAAGGGCCTTATGCGTATCTGCTGTTATTGTAGCGAAACCGGTGGGAAAATGCAAGTACAGCCGCCGGAAGGCGGCTGCATTATTCTTCGAACAGATAGCGGATATAGGATGCGGACGTTTCGGGACGCGGCGTGTTGCCGATGATCCCGAGATAGACGCTGCCGTTAAAGCCGGCGCGGCGGATCACGGGGGACTGGGACAGCTCAAGCGCCATGGGATAATCCTCGGTGACCGCGTAGTACTCGACCGAGGGATCCAGCCTGACGTCGGTGGCGTTGTCCTCCAGAACAGCGGTGTTCGTGGTCAGGGCCGCGCGCAGCGTCTCAAAATTCTCATAATCAGACAGCTGTTCGTTTAGGAAATCTTCCATATTGATCAGATAGCCCTCGCTGGCGAAGGCGTCGAAGGCTTCCCGGTCCATGAGGACCAGATCCAGCTGTTCTCCGTCGATGGTGGCCAGGATCTTCACCCGCGACGCGTAGACGTATTCGAAATTGGGGTCATTTTCGTCTGCGGTCAGGTAGAGGCCGGTGTAGAGCCGCAGCATGTTTTTGGAGGCGTCCGTGCCGTTCCAGGTCAGGAAGCCGCTGTCCAGCTCGCTCATAAGGTCGTCTCCGGCGGCGACGTTGACCAGTCCGGCGTAAAGGATCACGTCTTTGTGGGTCAGTCTTCCGTAGATATTATAGCCGACGATATAAGCCAGGATCAGGAAGACGGCGATCGGAAGCTTATAGTAGTCCCAGATATAGCGGACCCTGGCGCGCCCGTTCAGTGTCCGGAACTTGCGGCGTTCCTCGTCCATGACCGGATGGTTCATCGTGATGGCTCCTTCCTGTATCTGCCGCCGGCCGTGCGGCCGGTCTGAGGCGTTACTCTTCCTCGTCGTCCCTGCGAATCTCTTCGTAGTTGGAGGCTTTCGTCTCCAGCTGGCCCAGCACGTTGGACATCAGAAACGAGCAGAGGAAGGCGCAGGTTCCCTCGCCGAATACGATGATGGGGAGGAAAACATTGATGACGACCACCAGCATGGCGAAATGGATCGCCGCCGCCAGGGCCGTGCAGAAGAGAAAGCGCATTCCCACCATCAGCGCGTTCTTGATGGTCTGAAACGTGGTGTTCTCGAACCGGGACAGGATCGGGAACACCCAGATCAGGATGATGCAGTATCCGACCAGAAGAACCAGAAACGCGGCGGTTCCCACGGCCCAGAAGACGTTCTCGAACCGCATATGGTAGAACACGTAGCCGTCCACGCCCAGCAGGATCCCCAGGGCCAGCAGGATCAGCCAGACGATCGTGGACTGGCGGAAATTATCCTTAAATGCCTGAAAGAAGCCGGAGGTGAGATGTCCCTCCTCATTCTTCGCCATCTTAAGGGTCATATGGTACAGGGCGGTGGTGGACGCGCCGGCCGTGACGATGGGGATGCAGCAGAGCATCCAGAGAATATTTAAGTAGGCGCTGTATACCAGCCTGGTGATAAATGACATGGCCGGTCCTTCCGGATCCAGTAAACGGTTCATAGGGTACCTCCTTGTGTCGATTCCCGGTAGATCAGCTCCGTCTCGGTGTGCATGATCCGGTAGTTCAGCTCCGGCTCCTTGATGCGGGACAGCAGAAGCTGGACCGCCGCGAAGCCCATGATCTGGCTGTGAATATGGATCGTCGTCAGCGTCGGCGTCATGATCCGGGACTCCGGGGAATCGTCGAAGCCGCAGAGCCAGACGTCCTTCGGGACGGACCGGCCGAGCCGTTTGAGAACGGTGACCACGTCGATGGCGACGAAATCATTGGCGCAGAGGAAAACGTCGGGCATCTGCTCCAGTCCTCCCAGCTGCTCCGTCAGGTAGGCGCGGTAGGCGTCCCGGTCCAGATGGGACAGTCCTTCCTGGGTCCGGGTCAGGCAGAAGCGCTCATCCACTGGCAGGCCCAGGGTGTACATGGCGTTTCGGAAGGCCATGTAGCGTTCATAAAAGGAATGGCAGTGAAGATACTCGCCGATGAAGCCGACCCGCGTCCGTCCGCGCCGGACCATATCGCTTATGAAGCGGTAGATCTCGGTCTGGTTGTCCATATAGAGGCGGTCCGCCTCCAGCGGGCGGTCGAAGCCGTCGGCCGGGGTGTCGATGAAGAGGGTGGGGATTCCCTGGCTGCAGACCATATGGCTGTAGGTCTGGTCGAAGATCTCCACGCACACGATGCCTGCGGTCCTGGACGGGTCGAAGGAGGCGGGCAGCCTGAGCGCCGCCTGGTCCTCGTAGTAGACCCGGTGCAGGGTCAGGCTGTAACCGGCCTGTGTCAGCTCCCGCTGGAACTTGTCCAGGATCACGGAGGCGATATGGGAACCGCCCAGAGCCGCGCCGGTCAGAAGCGCGATCTCCCGCTTGTCGTCGGGACCGGGGAAGACGGGCGACGTCCTGGCCGGATCCGTCAGAGACATGTAGGAAAACTGCTTGTAGCCCATCTCCTGGGCCTTCTTAAGAACCCGTTCCCTGGTCGCGTCGGCCAGGATGCCGGTGTTGTTGATCGCTTTGGAAACGGTGTTGCGCGAGACGCCCAGCGCGTCCGCGATATCCTGTATCGTGACTCGTTCCGCCATGAAGTCACCTCCTGATTTTGGGCATTTGTTTCGGTATTGTGCATATGCCTTACTTACTGCTTCTATTATAATGCACAAATCAGAGTGTGTCAAATGTAAAAATATAAATATTTTAGTTGAATTGCATGTGCAATATGCTGAATTCAGACAATATCCGGCTGCCGGAACCGGAAAAGCTGTGCATTATGTGAGACGTAAATGAAAAATGCAACAGGTGAATGAAAAATAATTTGTGCAAATGTTAAAATCTATATTGACTAAACGTAAAAATGGTGGTATAAATGATTTACACAAATCCGAGAGACACTTTTACAAATGCACAACAGACGCCTGACAAATCCATGAATCAATCATCGGGCGCAGCGCTCGGAGAACGTGAGAGGAAGGAGGAACACATTCTATGAAACAGAAAAAAGAAGAGGCGGGACTGCACAACTCGCTGGTGTATGTAAGGCAGCACTGGCAGCTGTATGTATGCTTCCTGCTGCCGGCGCTTGCGCTGACCATCATCTTCAAGTACATACCCATGGGCGGTATCCTGATCGCGTTCCAGGATTACAATCCGTTTAAGGGTATCCTGGGCAGCAAATGGGTCGGCTTCAAGAGTTTCACCAGATTCCTGTCGTCACCGGACTTTATGTCCTACCTGGTCAATACGCTGAAGCTGAGCGTATACGGACTCCTTTGGGGATTCCCGGTTCCCATCATCCTGGCATTCCTGCTGAACCGGATCCAGAGCAAGGGAATTAAGAAGAAAGTGCAGTTAATGCTTTACCTGCCCAACTTCATTTCCGTCATCGTTCTCTGCGGTATCGTAAGGATCTTCCTCTCCGTAACCGGACCGGTGAACCTCCTTCTCGGCACCCAGATCAACTTCATGACCATGCCGCAGGCCTGGCGTACCATTTTCATCGCCAGTGGCATCTGGCAGGGCGCAGGCTGGGGCTCCATCATCTACACGGCGGCGCTCGCCAACGCCAGTCAGGATCTGAGGGAAGCGGCGGTCATCGACGGCGCCAATATCTTTCAGCAGATCAAGGTGGTCGAGTGGCCGGCCATCAAGGACGTGGTGATCATTCAGTTCATCCTGCAGGCCGGCAACATCATGAGCATCGGCTTCGAGAAGGCATACGCCCTGCAGACCGACTTAAACCTGGCAAGCTCCGAGATCATTTCTACCTATGTGTATAAACAGGGTCTGATCAGCGGCGACTTCAGCTTCTCGACGGCTGTGGGTCTGTTCAATACGATCATCAATGTAATTCTTCTCGTGAGCGTCAACAAGATCGTGGCGCGCATGAACGAAGGACAGGGACTGTAGGAGGTGCAAGATGAAACAGGTTAAATTTTCCAAATATTCAACTCAGGACAAGATCCTTGTGGGAACCGGCTACGCGCTGATCGGCCTGTTCGTCCTGGCCATCATCGTCCCGGTGATCTACATTATCGTGGCGTCCTTCATGGACCCGGTTACCCTGCAGAACAAGGGCATTACCTTTGACTTCAGCAAATGGACGCTGACCGCCTATGAGCGTGTTATGACCAACTCGCAGATCTGGGTCGGCTTCAAGAACGCTGTGATTTATTCGGTGGTGTTCACCGTGGTATCCGTTGCGGTCACGCTGCTGTGCGCGTACCCCATGTCCCGTGAGGACTTCCGGGGCAGGAAGTTCTTCAACGTGATTTTCATGATCACCATGTTCTTCGGCGGCGGTCTGATCCCCACCTACCTGCTGATCAGCAACCTTGGACTTCTGGACAGCATGTGGGCCGTGATTCTGCCTGGCGCGTTCAGCGTCTGGAACATGACCATCGCCAGGACCTATTACCGCGGGATTCCGCAGGATCTGCGGGAGGCGGCCGATGTGGACGGCGCCAATGAGCTGGTGTTCTTCTTCAAGATCCTTCTGCCTGTGTGCGTGCCGATCATCGCCGTGCTGGCGCTGTGGCAGTTCGTAGGCATGTGGAACAGCTATTTTGACGCGATGATCTACCTGAATGATTCGGCCAAGCAGCCCCTGCAGCTGGTGCTTCGCTCGATCCTGATTCAGAACCAGCCGGAGCCGGGCATGATCGCCGATATGCAGAGTACCGCTCAGAGAGCCCAGCTGGCGGAGCTTCTGAAATATGCAACCATTATCATTTCCAGCCTTCCGCTTCTGGTGATGTATCCGTTCTTCCAGAAGTATTTTGACAGCGGCATCATGGCCGGCGCCGTCAAGGGCTGATGGGCAGAAAGGAGTCGGATTATGAAGAACAGAGTATTTGTACGCGGTGCGGCCGCTGTGCTGGCCGCGGTGACGATCGGTTCCCTGGCCGGCTGCGGCAGCCGGGTGGAGATCAATCCGGGTACGGAGATGCAGGTGGTGGATCCCGCCACGCTGCAGTTCCCGCTGGCTGAGACGGCGACGCTGACCGGCATGATCAGTTATCCGCCCAGCACCGAGTCGGATCCCAACAAGAGGACCATTTTCAAGCGGCTTCAGGAAGCTACCAATGTGGAGATCAAGTGGACGGCGATCCAGTCGGACCAGTGGGGTGACAAGATCGTGCTGAATATGTCCAACCCCAACATCCTGACGGATTTCGTCTTTACCGCCGGCTTCAGCGACAACGACCTGCTGCGCTATGCGGACTACGGCGCGATCATTCCGCTGGAGGATTACATTGACACCTATATGCCGAATCTGAAGAAGGTGTTTGACAAGTATCCGGAGTACCGGAAGATGAGTACCGACGTCAACGGCCATATCTGGGCCCTGCCCTGGATCGAGCAGCTGGGTTCGAACTATACGGCGATTCAGACGATCGGCGACATGAGTTTCATCAATAAGAAATGGCTGGATTTCCTGGGTCTGGAGATCCCGACGACGATTGACGAGTTTGAGCAGACGCTGATCGCGTTCCGCGACAACGCTTCGAAGCTGCAGGCGGAGTTCGGCATCGAGGGAAGCATTATCCCCATGTCCTGTATCGTCAACGACGGCGACCAGGATCCGGCGATCCTGATCAACGGTTTCGGCGAGGGCTACGGCGATGCGGACCGTGGACGCCACATCGCGGTGACGGATGATCTGAAGGTGATCTGCTCCGGAACGCAGGAGGGCTTTAAGGACGGTCTTGCGTGGCTCCACAAGCTGTATGAGGAGGGGCTGATCGATCCGGAGGCGTTTACTCAGGAGTGGTCGACCTACGTGGCGAAGGGTAAATCGGGACGTTACGGCGTCTGCTTCAGCTGGGACGTGGCGAATATCGACAACCTGGTGGACTGGGTTCCGCTGCCCGCCCTGACGGCGGACACGAGAAATATCACGCCGTCGAACGGATCGTTTACCAGCGGTTTTGACCGCGGACGCTGCGTGGTGACTTCTGTTGCGAAGGAGCCGGCTCTGGTCTGCGCTTGGCTGGATCAGATGTATGCACCGCTTCAGTCTCCGCAGAACAACTGGGGTACCTACGGCGAGGATGATGAGTTCGATATCTTCGAGATGGGCGTCAATGACGCCGGCGAGCCGATGCTGCATCACGCGCCGCTGGGAGATGCTTCTCCGGTTGAGGTTCGTGAGGCGGAGTCGGTGGGCGGTCCTCTGGCTGTGCTGGATGAGTATTACGGCGTGTATGTGACCTGCCCGGATGACGCGCAGTATCGTCTGGACTGGATCAAGGAATATTATACGCCGGATATGCATACTAAGTATGTGTATCCCAACGCGTTCATGAGCCGGGAGGATACGGAGAGGCTGTCGAATCTGCAGGCGGATATTACGAAGACGATCAATGCGAAGAAGTCTGAGTGGATCATGAATGGGTTTACGGATGCGGATTGGGATGAGTATCTGAAGTCTCTGGATGCTTATGGGCTGCAGGAGTTTCTGGGGATTTACCAGAAGTATCTGGATGCTTTCTATGCGGAGTAAGCAGGAAGAGTGCGATTCGGGGAAGAGGGCGTGAAAGATACGCGGGACAGGCAGGGACCGGGACACATCCTTTGCGCTCATGACTCCGAAGGGAAGTCTTTCTAAATTCAAAAACGTCAGTTTGAGGGCAGCGGCAAATTCGTGAGAATTTCTGAAGAAATTCTCACTCAGGTTGCCGCTCCGCCCATGACTTGTGGTCATGGGCGTCGACCCTCAAACCGGCGTTTTTTCATTAAGAAAGACTAACCCTTCTGCGTAAATCGCGCGCAGGATGTGTCCCGGTCCCTGCCTGTCCCGCTGTTTTGTTGCGGGACGATTCCGGTGCTGTTCCATCTTAAAACGGGGTGATAGCCTAGTTTTTGGTACCAATCCGGCAGGTGGGTGTAGTGGATCCAGGAAAGGGTGAAGTGATCGCGTTTGAGGGTTTCTGTGGCTAGGCGTACCATTTCGAGGCCGATGCCCTGTTTCCGGTAAGTGGGAATGGTTCCTACGCAGCCGGGACCGCCGATATGAAGGCCGTGGAAACATCCCATGTCGGAGAGGCAGCAAAAGGAGACGATTGCTTCTCCGTCATAGGCGCAGTAATACCGGTCCCCTTCCTGGAAATACTGCACCCATTCTTCGTCTACCTGGGCGACTGCGGCGTGAAGCGCCGCAAGGCCGCCATGGTATTCGCTGAAGGTGATTCCCTTTCGGGAGAATGGCGGCGGTGCGTCCGGCGAAGTTTCGCGCAGATCCATGACCAGTTCGGTGAAGATCCAGTCTTCGGGCATGCTGCGGATGCTTTCTTCCCGGAAAAACCCCGGGTGTATAAGATGGAACAGTTCGGTATAATCCATTGGTCGGCCTTTCCTGTGACATGCAGAAAGCGGAAAGCCTGCATGCTTTAAAATGCCTGATGTGAAATGATCTTTTCAATCTCATATTCCGGCACGGAGACCCGTGCGAGAGAGCAGATCTGTTCAACAAGGTGAAGTTCCTCGTTCAGAAGTTCTGCAATGTCTGCGGGGGTATAGCCTTTTTTCAGCAGATGGAGGGTGCTTTGAATAAGATGTTTTCTGTAGCCTTCCTGTAGTCCTTCCTGCCGTCCCTCCAGACGGCCTTCCTGATATATGGTCCGCATATGCTGTTCTTCATCATATTCTTCCAGAATCACGTTTGTCACCTCCGCTCTGTGTCTGGTGAGGAATTCTGTCAGGATATTCCCGGCGATGCATTCCTCGATGGCTTCATCAACTGCCGCTTCCCGCGTTACGCCTTCCCGCAGACGGCGCTGGATCGCATTGATGAAGTATGCGTATTCATACAGCTCCCGGCACTGTTCCATCAGTGCGCGGTTCCGGCCGAAGTTGATATTCAGTACCTGCGCCGTGCATTCCAGCGCGTATCCGTCTGCGCTGGGGGCGCCGTACAGCTCCGAAAGCCTCAGCTCCATGGATTCCGGCTCTTCTTTTGTTCCGTTGTAGAAGATCACATACTTCGGCGCCGGGATCCGAAGCCTTGTGCTGCTGTAGACGTCCAGATTCCTTGACGCTATATAGCCCTTATAGACGTCTGCGTAATAGAACAGCCCGCGAAGCGGCATGTTCGGGTTCCAGGTCGACTGGTGCTCGTAAAGGTTCATGTCGCAGCCCACCAGGAATGAGACGTCGTTCTTCATTCCCATGTAGACTACGTTCTCCAGGGTGGTGAATTCCAGAGCGTCCGGGTCGTCGTAGGAGGTACCGTTCATGGAATTGTACAGGCTCAGCGCGGCTTCTTTGTCGGAGAAGATCCAGGCGAAGAGACTGGAACGGTATTCCCGGTTCACGGGGGTTTTCGCGGGAATTTCTCTGGAGTGAAAGTCCTGTGGGCGTCGCGCAGCCGAAGGCTTTGTGCCATGGCGGTGCTTTTTGGACGGACGTTTTTTCTTGCGATGATTTGCTGGCATAGGTTATCCTCCTTTATTGTACACGAAAATGATGCTGGTTGTAAACAGCGTGTTTAAAATAAATGGAATCCGCCGGGAAAAGCCGGCCGAAACGGTATGAATGAATAGGTGACTGAAGATTCGAACTGGGTTTAGTATAGCATAGTTGGGGGAGGATGGCAATTGGGTTATATAGTGACCTTCTTGTGCTGTTTCGCAGCGTGACAAAATTACAAACAGGCAGCGTGACAAAATTACAAATAAGTATTGACACAGCGTCAGAATGACGTTATACTATTTGTACTGACATAATGTCAGAACTGATTGGCAGGACATAAACCCCGGAAACGCGCTATTATTTTATGGACACCGAAAGACAAGGAGGACGCAAGATGCCAAAGGGATCGCCGGAGCTGACGGAGGCCCGCAGGGAAGAGATCATTAACGCCTGCGAAACGCTTTATCAGACGATGAGCTTCAAGGAAATCACCATTAAGGAGATCGGGAACGCAACCAGCTTCACACGCACTTCCATTTACAATTACTTCCAGACGAAAGAGGAGATCTTTCTGGCCCTGCTGAAACGGGAGTATGAGCTGTGGAGCGCATCGCTGAAACGGACGATGGAGCAGGTCGACGCGATGACCAGGGACGAATTTGCGGCTATGCTGGCCCATTCTCTGGAGGAACGGTCGCAGCTTCTGAAGATCATGTCGATGAACCACTATGATATGGAGACCGGAAGCCGCCCGGAGCATCTGAAGGACTTCAAGGTCGCGTACGGCGAATCCATCCGCACGGTCATGGCCTGTCTCCATCAGTATTTCCCGGATATGACGGTCGGACAGAAGCAGGATTTCATCTACACCTTTTTCCCGTTCATGTTCGGGATCTATCCCTACACCTACGTCACCGAAAAGCAGCGGACGGCGATGGAAGCGGCGGGCGTTAATTACGTGTTTATGTCAATCTACGAGATTACCTTTAACTGCGTGAGAAAGCTGTTGGGAGAGTGAAAATGTAATGAAAAGATCCTGCCCTGCAGGATAAGAATAAGAGAAGGAGTGAGAAGAAAATGAGCAAAATATTAACAGCGTATTTCAGCGCCAGCGGGACGACGGCGCGCGCAGCCCGGGAACTGGCGCAGGCGGTGGGAGCGGACCTCTATGAGATCAGGCCGGCGGTTCCGTACACGGAGGCCGATCTGAACTGGATGGACAAGAAGTCCCGCAGTTCGGTGGAGATGAGCGACAAGAGCAGCCGCCCCGCGCTGGCGGACCGGGATGCCGGCGTGGCGGCGTACGATACCGTTCTGCTGTGCTTCCCCATCTGGTGGTATGTGGCGCCGACCATCATTAACAGCTTTCTGGAGAGTTATGATTTCTCCGGTAAGAAGATCGTGTTATTCGCTACCTCCGGCGGCAGTGGATTCGGCAAAACCGCGGCCGGTCTGAAGCCGTCCGTAGCTGCGGATACCGTGATCACGGAAGGGAGAATGCTGAACGGCAGACAGACGGCGGCAGATCTGAAGGCGTGGGCTGAGACTGTTCTTTAAGGGGAGGATAGCAGGATGAAATATGCAAGCTTAGGCAGATCCGATCTGAAGGTCTCCCGCATCTGCATGGGATGTATGGGCTTCGGCAACGCGGCGTCAGGACAGCACAGCTGGACATTGGACGAGACGCAGACGAGAGAGATCATCCGGCACGGGCTCGATCTGGGAATCAATTTCTACGATACAGCCATCGCCTATCAGAACGGAACCAGCGAACAGTATGTGGGCAGGGCGCTCAGGGACTTCGCGAAACGCGACGACTATGTGATTGCCACGAAGTTTACTCCGCGGACGCAGGATGAGATCGAAGCGGGAGTAAGCGGACAGAAGCACGTCGAAAACTACCTGGATCAGAGCCTTCAAAATCTCGGCCTGGACTATATCGACCTCTATATCTGCCATATGTGGGACTATCACACGCCGATGGAGGAGATCATGGAAGGGCTGGATAACGCGGTCAGGGCGGGCAAGGTCCGGTATATCGGCATCTCCAACTGCTTCGCGTGGCAGCTGGCCAAGGCGAATTTCTACGCCCGCGAACACGGCCTGACGGAGTTTGTGTCCATTCAGGGACATTATAACCTGATCGCCCGCGAGGAGGAGCGGGAAATGGCTCCTTTCTGCGCCGATCAGAACATCGCCATGACCCCGTACAGCGCGCTTGCCGGCGGGCGGCTTTCCAGGCGTCCCGGCGAAACCTCCAGGCGTCTGGAACAGGACGCCTATGCGAAATTCAAGTACGACGCCACGGCGGAAGCGGACGGCCGCATCATCGCCCGCGTCGCGGAGCTGGCCGACAGGCGGGGCGTCTCGATGACGGAGATCTCCCTGGCTTGGCTGCTTACAAAGGTAACGGCCCCGGTCGTGGGTGCGACGAAGTTTTCCCATGTGGATGGGGCGGCCAGGGCGGTGGAGCTGGAACTGACGCAGGATGAGATGGACTATCTGGAGGAGCTGTACGTTCCCCACGCCCTTGTCGGCGTCATGGCACAGAACGGGAAGCAGAAGGCCGGGAATGTCGTTTAAACAGACGGGAAGCAGAAAGCCGGGAATGTCGTTTAGACAGACGGGCAGCAGGAAAAAGACGGAATAGCAGGCAGCGTTAAATCGGAAAATAAATGAAACGGAGGCAGACAGAATGGAGAAGATCACACAGACCGCAGGCAGAAATCAGCTTGGCGACTTTGCGCCGGATTTCGCCCATTTTAATGACGATATTCTCTTCGGAGAAAACTGGAACAATCAGGACATCGACTTAAAGACCCGGTGCATCCTTACCGTGGTGGCGCTGATGTCCTCCGGGATTACGGATTCCTCGCTGGTGTATCATCTGGAGAATGCGAAGGCTCACGGCGTGACCCGTGCGGAGATCGCCGCCATCGTGACCCATGTAGGCTTCTATGTGGGCTGGCCCAAGGCATGGGCGGTGTTCCGTCTGGCGAAGGATGTGTGGAACGAGACGGAGCCGGCGCAGACGGAGAAGGACAGGTATCAGAATACGATCCTTTTCCCCATCGGCGCGCCAAATGACGGGTTCGCGCAGTATTTCTCCGGACAGAGTTACCTTGCGCCGGTGTCCAAAGAGCAGGTGGGTATTTTCAACGTGACCTTTGAACCGGGCTGCCGGAATAACTGGCATGTCCACCATGCCGACAGGGGAGGCGGACAGATCCTGATCTGCGTCGGCGGACGCGGGTATTATCAGGAATGGGGAAAGGAGCCGGTGGAGATGAAGCCCGGCGACTGCGTCAATATCCCGGCGGGCGTGAAGCACTGGCATGGCGCCGCGCCGGACAGCTGGTTCAGCCATCTGGCCGTTGAGGTGCCGGGAGAGAACGGTTTCAATGAATGGCTGGAGCCGGTAGACGCGAAGCAATACGAAGTTTTGAAATAGGAACGGCCGCGGCGCCGGGCTGCATGATGAACGGATAGTTTCGTCTGTTCGGGATTGCTGCCCGGCGCTTTTTTACAAAAATATGTTGACACTCGACATATGTCGTGATATGATATAGTCGACAGTCGACATATATTCAGGAAGAGAAGGTGATCGTTTGAAAAAGAGTGAGCCGATGTCGGAGAGCTATTACTACATTCTGCTCTGTCTGGCGAAGGGAGCCAACCATGGCTACGGCATTATGCAGATGACGGAGAAGCTGTCCGGCGGGGATGTGACGATCGGGTCCGGAACCATGTATGGAGCCACCAGTAATATGATGAAAAAGGGATGGATCCATGAGATCATGTCCGACGAGCCGGGGCAGGAGCGGCGCAGGCTGTACCGGCTGACGGATGCGGGCAGGGACGCACTTAAGGCGGAGATCGCGAGGTTGAAACGGATGCTTGAGAACGCGGAGGAGGTATAGGGCATGGGGATGAAATATAAGACAACGCACAAAGCGTATGCGGCATGGAATTACCGTCAGGAGATCGAGGATCTGAACCGGGCTTCGGAGCAGGGATGGCAGCTGGTGCGCGGCGGCTGCTTTTACAGCCGGTTTGTGAAGAACCCGGACGTGCGCTACCGTTATCAGATGGACTGGGGGAAGGTGGAGGATATGGGGCGCTATATCGAGACCTTTCGGGAGCAGGGATGGGAGTATGTGAGCTCTACGTTCAACGGCTGGCATTTTTTCCGCAAGTTTTATGACCCGGCGCTTAAGGAGGAAGACTACGAGATCTTTACGGACCGGGAATCGCTTCAGACGATGACCCGACGCTGGTCGCGGGTGGTTATGGTTCTCAGTGCGGTGCTTCTGGCGGCTGCGGTGATAACCGGCATACAGGAATTCAGGGCGCCGAATATTCCACGGCTGCTGCAGACGCTGATCCTGTTGGCTGCGTGTGTGTTTCTGCTGCGGGGCGGACTGCTTATGCGCAGTTCGGATACCGTCCGCCGCGGCGACAACAGGCTGCTGCATGTGTTTCTTCTGTTCCTTATCGTTGGTTGGACCGGGGTGATGGCGCTTCTGATCCTGCGGCCGGATCTTGCCGTAAACAGCCGGGCGGATGAACTGACGGAGCCGTATGTGGAGAACCGTATGATGGACTTTAGGGTGTATTATCCGGATCGGTATTATCTGGATCTGGAGATTAAGGCGGATGCGCCGATGGTGTTTTCGATCGTAAATGAGGCGGGGGAGGCGGTGTATTCTGTGACGGGGACGGATGTTGAGGAGGAGGATATACGGGTGAAACTTAAGAGGGGGAGGTATTGGATCGCGATTTCCTGCGAGGAGGGATATGAGTTTAGGTGTTGGCTGAATTGAGAGAGGGGATACGCGGGAGGTACGCGGGCGGAAGTCCCACCGTATGCGCTCATGGTTCCGGAGGGAAGAGTCTCTAAGACAAAAAAGTGCCGGTTTGGGGGCACTGTCAGATTCGCGGGAATTTCTGAAGAAATTCCCGCTCAGACTGACACTGCGGCCATGACTTGTGGTCATGGCCGCAGACCCCCAAACCGGCCCTTTTTTGCCTAAGATACTCTAACCCTCCTCCTCGAAATCGCGCATACGGTGGGACT